>NZ_JBIDFK010000035.1:0-1075 GCF_046635725.1 Gilliamella sp. CG22 | reverse complement strand
GCTTATTAAAATACGCCCGCATCAAAATAACTGGCACTGAAGTCAGAGCGAAAGTACATCATAAAATTGAAACGGTAACGGTTGAATTAGATGAGGTTAATTGGAATAATGTTGTTGAAACAGGGACGGTAAATAGTAATCCCTCCATAAAACCAAATACTAATTTTGCACCAGATTTAAGCCCGAGCTTAACTGTTAATATGAATCAACAAAATAAACATATTGTTGGAACAAATGAACATAAAACTGCAAACGCTAGTTCTTCTATACCTAGAAGTATCATTGATTCTAATATTGATGTTCAGAAACTGGTTAATGATTATGCAGGAACTGGAAATTTAAAAGGAAAGATACCTCTTGGTCAGCCTGGATCAAAAGAAAATATCTCAACTAATCATGTAATAGGTAAATTTTATGATCGAAATTCAAATACTTTTATCCCAACAACTAATTTTACAATCCATTATTCAAAAACAGGCGTACATATAGTACCAGCGAGACCATAAATTATGAAAGAAGATAAATTAACGAATATAAAAAATAAAATTAATCTCAGTGTAATGTATAGTTTACTTGATAGAGCAACAAAAAAAATGAGAGGAATTACTGCCGATCTGGATGAAGATAATTTGTTAACTATAAAAATGTTTTTTGATAGCGATTTGTTAGATGAAGAAGAGGAAGAGATGCAGATTGCTAATACGGAAGTCGTAGCTGATTTTTTTAATGATTTTAAAGATATTTATCTTGATTTATTAGTTGTTCCTGTTTCGATAAATATCTATGATCAGAAAGGAAATTTAGGTTGGTTTTATCTTCGTCGAGAATATTAATAACGGGCTTTTCCTACACAACTTTTATTGGGTGAGTTACGAGATGTGGGGCAAAGTACACTCGATTTCTTATGGGATAGCACCTTAATTAATCCGGTATCTCCGCTATTTTTTGCTCGAGTGCATGCAGAAATTATCAGTGATAAACCGATTGGTCAGGCTCCCAATCCTATACAAATGCCTGAGGTATCACCACCACAGACTATCTCTGGTGGGATAACACATGGTGTCAGTCAATTTAT
>NZ_JBIDFK010000034.1:0-1085 GCF_046635725.1 Gilliamella sp. CG22 | reverse complement strand
CCATCTGCATTAATGTTGTCAACTTTACCTGCACGACCTAAATTAAACTTATCACTGTCTAACCAGGTATAACCAATTTGAGCATGTGGCTCAAGTAACCAGTTTTTCTCATCGCCTTCAAGGACAATTAATCCATAACCAACTTCAGCAGATAAACTTAATGCGTTCCCATTATATTTGCTTGAATAGTTTCTTGAATTTGATAAATGAACTGAAGTTTTATGTTTGAACCAGCTATATTGTGCCCAAGTATCGACATAAAGCCCTTCACCATTGGTTTGTGCATTCCAGTTACCGTAAACCCCTAAGTTATAACCACTAACACTGCCATCACCGTTACGTTTACTGTGTTTTTGTTGAGTGTCTATTGAGCTGTGACCGTATCCACCATAAACCCCTACTTTAAATTGGTCTAAAGATAATACATCCACACCCATTTCAATCACTGATGTCTTCATGTCTATTGATTGTCTACCATTAAACATATCAGTCTGAGTTCGGTCATAGCTATAACGCATCCAAACATTTGAATCCGGTACATAAATTGAGGTATCACGGTCGTGAGCACTATGACGGAACATATTTAATGCCGCTAATTGGTTACCAAATACTGATGCTACTATCGGTGATTTATAAACATTTGAAAATGCGTTGGTATATTCAATGACTAATTTGCCATTTTCATCACGTCCAATTGTATAGTCAAATTCACTATCTTTTTTCTCAATGATATTCCAGATAGCATCATCTTGACCGACAACATCAACTAGATTGATTTTACCGCGTTCTGAATTTCCTCGGCCGATTTCAGTTATATCAATATTGGTTTTTCCTGACGTATTACCTTTTACGACAAGTTTATCTGACTCACCTTTTTCTGTATCCACATACATATTCAGTTTGCCATCTTCACCACGGTAATCACCATTGACAGTTAATACTGTATTTGCTGAGTCTTTACCTAAATCGATAGTCCCACCATTGACTAAATTGCCAATTGTTTGGTTATGATCTTCTAAATTAAGTGAACCTTTCTTATCAACGTTATAGTTAGATTTTTCGCTAAAGACATTCTCGGCTTTCGC
>NZ_JBIDFK010000033.1:0-1211 GCF_046635725.1 Gilliamella sp. CG22 | reverse complement strand
GAAGTGGCTCCGGCAGCGACCCCGCCAGCGACACCAACTCCAACAACCGAAAGTCAGTCATCCCCTGAGGCAGCTACAAATAGCTCAACTGAAAATTCAACGGCACCGGCAGCGAATGCATTACCGTCGTCAAATACATCGCCAGCCACGACAACACCGGTAACGACATCACCAACGGGCACAAATACTAATACGCCAACTCCCCCAACGACAACCGGTGACGCATCAACAGCAAGTACACCGCCGGCTACAGAAACGGCTAAACCCAAACAGCCCGGTCATCAGCTGTATTTTTATAGTTTATATATGCATTTGGCAGATACAAAGTACTATGAGGATAACCCCAAAGAGCCTGCGCCGGCATTTTGGGAGCAAGATATTTATCGGGTCACTGAAAAAGGTTTAGATTTTGTTGAAGGATTAAATATTCGAAAGAAGCCTGACTTAAAAAAAGGTGAGATTCTTGCAGTCTTACAAGCGGGCACCAAAGTAGAATTGAATCTTGAGTTACATACCGAAGATTATAAATGGTATGCGGTGACCTCATTAAAGGAAGGTTATTGTTCAATTCCCGTATTAACGCCTTATGAGCATGAAGGAAAGCAGATTATCGGTTGGGTTTTCAATGGAACTCAAAAGCAGCTCACGGAATCCGAATTTGATATAAAAAATAAAGATAAAGATAAAAATAAAAATTTTGCCAAATCAAAAGGACTGAGAGTCAGGGATGAAAGTAAAAAAAACATACTGTCTATGTTACCCAAGGGAACCCAAGTAAAAATAAGCGGTAAGAAAAAACCTAAAACGTTTGTTGAATTAGCCCAGATAGTCCGTGACGGGCAACCGACCATTCCTTTATCAGAAGGAAAAAAACTCGTATGGAGCGATAATCTTGAAAACATCACCCGAGGCAAAAAATATAATCAGGTAGTGGTATTAGATAAACCTTTTCCCATCAATGCGGGTGATTTAGTCGGTCATATTGGTCATAATCGAAATAAGATTATTGATATTATTGATAAAAAAACGGATAAAGACGGTAATTATATTGATATCGATACTTTACCTCAGGGTGGTGGGATAGAAAAAAGCCGATTTCGGCCGGGTTTACATGTGGAATGTTTTACTTGTGACGATTTGCCGACGTTCATCACCCAAACGCAGACAGAGGCAGGTAAAATACCCGATGAAGATAAAACATTGGTTGGCAT
>NZ_JBIDFK010000032.1:0-1360 GCF_046635725.1 Gilliamella sp. CG22 | reverse complement strand
TTTTACGGTATTTAGCCCTCATGAAGAACGCCTGTCAAACTTAGTACAAGAATTTCCCGAACTGGCTAACCCAATAACCGAATATTTACAAGCCAAGCCAGACGATAGTTTTGCAGAAGGACGATTAAAAAACAGCTTAGAAGGAATAATAGCCGGCGGCTTAGCCGAACCCTTAACCCGTTCACTACGCTTATTAAAATACGCCCGAATTAAAATAACCGGCACTGAAGTCAGAACCAAGGTACATCATAAAATTGAAGCGTTAGAGGTTGAATTAGATGAGGTTAATTGGAATAATGTTGTTGAAAAGGGAGAGATAGGATCTTTAACCGGCAAACCAACTGAAATACCACTTTCAAGTACTTCTGAAAATATACGCTCAATTATAAGAGAAAATGAAAGTGCTCAAATTCTTTCAAAGAATGGTTATCATGTGGAACAGAATCCCATTACATCAGGAATAAAAAACCCAGATTACAAAATTAATGGTGAAATATTTGATAACTATGCTCCAAGTTCAAATAATGTTAGGAATATTTGGGCTGGCGTTGAAGATAAAGTGCTTAAGGGGCAAACAAACAATGTAGTTATTAATATATCTGATTCTAAAGTGACGGTAGATGCTCTTGAAGAACAGTTTTCTAAATGGGAGATTAAAGGATTGGATAAAATAATTGTTATAGATAAATCAGGAAATATAACTAGAATTAAGTGAGATAAATATTATGGCAATAGATATAACATGCTATACAACATTAGATGCAGAGTTATTAAATAAAAAAATTAGTAAGGTTAAATCAGATTATAAAGATATTTTTGATAAATCATATATTATTTATTTGGCTTCACCAATTTTAGAACGAAAACAATTAGAGTTTATTAGTGATAATCAGAAAAGATATTCTCTAGAAAGTAAGTTATTAATTGCTGAAGAATTTGGTTTAGAAGGTGCTAGATCATATTTTATGGTATCGGTAAATGATAAATCCTTTCCGGAAATGAATACATCAGAAATAGCAGATCTTTTACGCTCAGAGCTAGGAAAAGAAAATATCATTGTATTGCTTAACAATGAGAAATTAATTTAATTTTTCCCCGATCAATAGATTGGGGACTTTCATCTATTTTTTGATCTCTATCACAAGCTTAATCATTATTTTATTCAGCTCAAAGTTAATGATGAACGTTAGCCCTATATAAAATTAGTGGATGTCATCTTTGACCGCCAAACACAGCACCGAGCCTGGTATCAAGATGTGCCCTTACAGATATTGGGTGGATTACGAGATGCAGGGCAAAGTACACTCGATTTATTATGGGATAGCAACTTAATTAATCCGATATTGCCACTATTTTTTGC
>NZ_JBIDFK010000031.1:0-1405 GCF_046635725.1 Gilliamella sp. CG22 | reverse complement strand
CCTTTGTCGTCTTTTATCTCTAAGTTGATATCACCGCCTTGCCCTTTGATAAATAAGTTCTGAGCAGACGCACCGGTATCAACGATAAGTTGCACTGAACGATCAATGGTTTCACCTTCCGTCGTCTTTGCCACAACCTTATATGTCCCCAGTAACGGCGCATCTAATTTATAGCTACCGTCCTGATTTGTGGTCGTGTCCGATAGTAACTTTTGATTACTGTCATATAATTCAACTTTTAAACCCGTTAACGGCATTTCTGTTTTACTGGCCGTATTATCATAATCTAAATAGACTTTTCCACCTATATCAAAGGCATATGCTGTTGATATCGTCGACACCGATATCAACGCAGAAGCTAATAAGCGCTTTATGCTTCTTAGCATCGTCTTTTGCACTGTTGCATTATGCTCAGTTCGCATTATCTTCTCTCCTGATATGCGTAAATTCTTCTCTTCTTTACGTTTTTCAACCCTTGGGGCATTGAACTGCATCTTCGGTAAGTGCTTTTCTACACCGGTAACTTTTTGCCAACTGTTCATTAGAAACTCCCCACTACATTGACAAACCAACCTCGTGAACGGTAGTTCAGGTGTGTTAAGTTGTCGTTATAATCCGTGAAGTTGTAACCCACGCCCATCTTGATGTTGTCGCCAATATAACGATAAACACTGGTCACCAATCCGTCTTTGTGGTCATCTGCCAGACTTGTTCGTAGCGTTCGACCTTCAACCTGATATTCCCAGTCGCCTGTCTTGTAATTAACACGCACCGCATACAAACTTGCACCCGATGAGTACCAGTCACTTTCACCTTTATAACGTAAATGACCCTGTCTGTGCGCCGCTTTAAACGCCGTTTCCCAGTTCGCATTCCATTCGTAAACACCTTCTAATGACCATACCCAGCTCTTTTGGTCATACAAGCTCGACGTATAACGTTTACCGCTTGATGACGTTGAGTTCACTATCAACTGGTCATCCGGGTCTAATCCATACACATACGTCAATTTACCAAATAAGTTCAGGTTGTTTATCGCTCTCGGTCGGTAAGCAAAACCAACCATCGATTCCGTGTAGTTACTCACCACTTCACTGTTGTTTCTGTGCTCCCCTAACGTCTTGGCAAAGTCAAACTGTACCAGCCAGCTTAAGTCTTCATTGACCACCGTCTTCGCCCGGTTAGTAGTCACCCATTGTCTTATGCGTTCATTGCCGTTATCGATTCGGTATTCCACACGATTACGGATTTGGAAAACATCATTTTTATAACCGTATCCCACCGCCCAAACATCACGACGAGTTTCATCATTTCCGGTTAAACTGGTATGATTGCGGTGACGGTTGCTCACACGGCCTATCGAGTAAGACCCCTCTATAAATTGGGCTTCCGTCGGTTTATAACT
>NZ_JBIDFK010000030.1:0-1418 GCF_046635725.1 Gilliamella sp. CG22 | reverse complement strand
GGGGTTTTTATTGCTTGACTTAAGTAAAAGTCGTCATGGAATAATTTAAATAGTCTATTATAAAATATCTCATCAATCCAAAGCTATCTTGATTTAAAAACTAAAGAATTATTTAAAAGTTTATGAAACTCACAACTTCCTTATTAATAGAGAGCAAAATATTATAAATTCAAATCTCAATATTATAGGCTTTATTAACTAATAACTTTTATAAGTGTTATTGACCTAATTTGATAATCTATATAGTATAGAATAGAATTAACTTTTAAAATTAATTTGCTACAAAAGTATAATTTATCTATACCTTAATGAATTTAAATTATTGTTAAATTTTAATATTAAACTCATGAAAAAAAGAAGTGACGGCAAGAAATTAACCGAATTAGGTTATATTTCCTGTCCAAATTTGAAAGAAAGAATTGACATCTTCGTTTATCGAATTGAAGAAATTAAGAAGTTCTTATTGGTACTTCGTATTGATGGAAAAACAGTTAAATCAACAGAAACTACGATAAGTGAACAAGTCTTTATTGACAATCTAGCGGGTGATTTTACTCTTGAAACCTTGTTTGTTAACGCTGTGGGATTGTGTAATATCAATGCACGCATGATACTCTTTCTTATAAAACTTTCTTCTGTTCTCAAAAATTAAATTTTTAATTTATTTTACCCCTCAGTTATTGATCTAACTGGGGTTTTTATTGCATGATATAAACGAAAATCGTCATGAAATAGTTAAAATAATCAATTATAAAGCATTTAATCAATCCAGAGTCATCTTGATTTAAAACTAAAGAATTATTTAAAAGTTTATGAAACTCACAACTTCCTTATTAATAGAGAGCAAAATATTATGAATTCAGATATCAATATTATAGACTTTCACAATTAATCACTTTTAGGAATGTAATTGACTTAATCCGATTATCTATATAATCTAATCTAGAATTAATTTTTAAAATTAATTTACTACAAAAGTATAATTTACCTATGCCTTAATGAATTTAAAAATTTTATTAACTAAAAAATATTTAAATCATGAAAAAAAGATTTAGACGTATGCCTAGAGGAAAATTTAATTATGGTTGTTTTTCTAGTGAAGAGGTAAAAGGATGTGAAATCTTAGTTTATACTTATTTCCCTTACTTAGAATACTCATTGGTTCTTCGCTTTGATGAAGATATCATTGTTAGTGAAACTGAAACTTTTATAAGTAAAAGTGATTATTTTGATAATTTCAAAGATTATTTTGATTCTTATACGAAGTTTCATATTGCATTGAAGTTGATGAAATTAGATTTAAATAAGATTCGCGATTTACATCAAACATGGTCTCAATCCAAAAAATAAATTAAATTTTTAATTTATTTTACCCCCCAGTTATTGATTTAACTGGGGTTTTTATTGAATGATATAAG
>NZ_JBIDFK010000029.1:0-1473 GCF_046635725.1 Gilliamella sp. CG22 | reverse complement strand
TGAGTGTCCTTGGTGCGATATTATGCGAGTAAATGACATTGCTGAAGAATTTCTATTCAGATTAGACTCCTGCTTTCATGTGAAGCATTTGTATATGTGGAGCTTGGGGACTTCTATGAAGTCTACTAAGGTAAATCGAAAAATATTACTCAAGTGTTGGCATCGATTTAACGATACAATGTCGACTAATGTGGATGAATGGTCGCCTGTCTTCAGAGTTGTCGAAGTAGGGCGGCGTGGATATCTCCATATTCATACGATTTGTACCGAGTTTGTGGATCATTCACGGGTTCTGCGTAGCTGGAGATATCAGACGGGTGAGAATTCGAATGTTAACGTTTCAAGCGCGAAGGGGCGTATGGATTCACGCCGCCTCGCAAGATATCTTATGAAATATCTTATGAAAGAAGGCTCCTCATATCGTTGGTTGGGTGTCTTCTACGGTTTCGGTCTGAGAAGACCTCGAAGGGTTAGAATGTCTACCAATGGTGTTTTACATTACGGTGGACATGTGTATGGGGGTAAAATAACCGATGGTTACGAAGAATACGAATCTCAGCAAAGTATTTATACTGATGATGTAGATTGAAAGATACGATTCTGGTACGTATGTCCAGGAGGTGAATACAAATTGGTTTATAAGTTTGTGCCTCGGGCACCTAGAAGACAAATAGAACGGGTTTGGTCTCGGATCAATCACACGATGATGATTGCTGTTGCCACCAAGATTCTTCATACTGTCGAAGATAGGGAGACCTTGGTGAGAACTATCATACAATTGTCTCTTGCAGGCAATGCTGCCGGTGTGATTTCGTTAGCTATCCAAATTCTGCCGGGTGGGACAGCTATTGCAAATCCGTCTACGACGGAGGATCTAGACAATCCTGGCATCAGAAATCTTTTATGGCAATATACTTGTGGGGTTACAGCTGGTATGGTGGAACCTCTCGCGATTAACGTTGATTTGAAGTCAATGCGTAAGCTGTCCATAACAGATAAGATTGTGCTGATCACTCGAAGCTCAGTTGATACCTCGTCCGACATTGCTGGTGTGATTACACAATTCTTCAAGACGTAGTCGCGTTGGTCATCTTGCCTATGTGCGGGTCATCAGGTCCCGTTAGGCAAGATACACATTTGCCTCCTGGTATCTGCTAAGTCTTGTCAGGAGGGGGTGTTGGGGGAACCCGAATTGGTTCCCCTAACTCGGTTATTTTTAGGGGCTACATGCCCCGTTTCTTTTATTCATATGGTATATGGACGAAGTTCGATATACCACGATTTATTTCAGGAGGAATTCGAATATGAAAAAGAAAATGATTCATGACAGAATTGGTTTGCTAAATGAAGACGAATCCGATATCGTTTGTTACGTACATGAGAGGCACAAGGTAGGTGAGTGTCCTTGGTGCGATATTATGCGAGTAAATGACATTGCTGAAGAATTTCTATTCAGATTAGACTCCTGCTTTC
>NZ_JBIDFK010000028.1:0-1492 GCF_046635725.1 Gilliamella sp. CG22 | reverse complement strand
TTCGGTATACAGTAAAGTTTGTTTGGTCAATATCCGATGAAAATACCGACAATGTTTATCGGTCCAATCGAGCATGGACGCTACAGAAAATTTATTTAGTGTTGATTTCATTAATGTACCAAATTTAAAGCGGTAATTAAGTTATGAACTTAACATATATTCTATCATAAAACATAGTATACAATGATGTTAGGGGTTTGTGTTTAATTCAGAAGAGTATCAACAAAAAGTGCATAATTTAAGTTGTTATTTATCTTGTTATATTGGATTTTAATTTATAAAATTATATTATTTAATTAAATCAATAGGTTTGTTAAATCTTTAAAAGATTACTTATTAAAAGTCATAAATTTATTAAAAGTATCATATTTATACGAGCAATCTATTTATTCATCGTAGTCTTTATTTGCTATAGAATTTTAATTTGTTGCGCAATAATGATAACTATTTATGAAAGAACAAACTTTAACAATAAACCCCAGTTAAATAACTGAGGTTTATTTGATTAGATTAATCAAATTTCAAATGGTCAAAAATATACACTAATACAGCAAGTGCGAATTTGCCTATAAGATAAACAGCAATACACACTAATCCTATTAGGATAATAAACGCCAAAGTATTTGCAAGCTTATCTACGAATTTAATTTGAGTCCGTAGATGATCATTAGAATTTGAACTAATTTCATTTTTGATTTGATCAAATATTTCAGGATATAAATTAACGTAACCCACTCCACATAAGAGATAGACATACCACTTACGTTTCTCTAGATCAGGATAATCATCAATCAGTTTATCAAAATGCTTTAAACTTAATTCAAGTTCGCTAGTTCCTGCCATTCGTTCGCCGTTTCGCATTGGTAGTAATGTAACAATTGAACGATCAAGATCCATCAATATTGCTATTGATACTCCGTTTTCACTGTTTTCGAATAAGAATCCGATAATTTTATTATATGACATAATGTAAAAATATTGATTAATTAACTAATTAATTATGTGAATTACTTCACCAGTAGGTAGCTATTAACTCAACATTGTGAGTTAGGCTAACCTGTTTCTATATTAAACCGATAATCGTTAAATTTCAATATTTTTTCCATAATGTATTTTACTTAATTCTACAGTAATAATTTTTTATCTCTTTAGTTAGTTTATTAAACTATATTGAATCAATTTAGCTTTTTATCAAAACACCATCAGTGTTAATATTAACTGTATTACCCAGTTATCATCTCAATTGATTTTAATTAGTCATAGTTTTTCAGCTAATCAAATAACTTTTTTATTGAAAGAGGAGTGAAGTGAATTGCGTAAAATTTGTAGATAATTTTATTTTTTATATCTAGGTAACTTTGGGTTAATTAGATGCAATATGATTGATAATTTTGATAATTTCAAGACAATGAACACTTATATCATTCAATAAAAACCCCAGTTAAATCAATAACTGGGGGGTAAAATAAATTAAAAATTTAATTTATTTTTT
>NZ_JBIDFK010000027.1:0-1536 GCF_046635725.1 Gilliamella sp. CG22 | reverse complement strand
ACGAATAAACAGGTACATGGCGGCATTCATTTTGATGAAAAAGCGCTTGAAAATTTAGGCATTGTATATGATAAACCCAGCAAAGTGTGCTGTATAGCTGATGGTGAAGTCATTGCTTATCGGGTAAACGACAATTATCAAAAAGTTGATTATGGTGATAAGGTTGGTTTTTTCTCAACGGGTTTTGTTTTAGTTCGTCATCTGCTTGAAATGGAACGAATTGAAGAAGTGGCTCCGGCAGCGACCCCGCCAGCGACACCAACTCCAACAACCGAAAGTCAGTCATCCCCTGAGGCAGCTACCACCAGCTCAACTGAAAATTCAACGGCACCGGCAGCGAATGCATTACCCTCGTCAAATACGTCGTCAGCCACGACAACACCGGTAACGACATCACCAACGGGCACGAATACTAATACCAATACGCCAACGACAACCGGTGACGCATCAACAGCAAGTACACCGCCTGCTGCTGAAACGGCTAAACCTAAACAGCCCGGTCATCAGCTGTATTTTTATAGTTTATATATGCATTTGGCGGATACGAAATATTATGAGGATAACCCCAAAGAGCCTGCACCGGCATTTTGGGAGCAAGATATTTATCGGGTTACTGAAAAAGGTTTAGATTTTGTTGAAGGATTAAATATTCGAAAGAAGCCTGACTCAAAAAAAGGTGAGATTCTTGCAGTTTTACAAGCGGGCACCAAAGTGGAATTGAATCTTGAGTTACATACCGAAGATTATAAATGGTATGCGGTGACCTCATTAAAGGAAGGCTATTGTTCAATTCCGGTATTAACGCCTTATGAGCATGAAGGAAAGCAGATTATCGGTTGGGTTTTTAATGACACTAAAAAGCAGCTCACGGAATCTGAATTTGATATAAAAGGTAATGATAAAACTTTTGCTAAATCAAAAGGACTGAGAGTCAGGGATGAAAGTAAAAAAAACATACTGACTATGTTACCAAAGGGAACCCAAATAAAAATAAGTGGTAAGAAAAAATCAAAAACGTTTGTTGAATTAGCTCAGATAGTCCGTGATGGAAAACCGACCATACCTTTGCCAGAGGCGAAAAAAATGGTTTGGTATGATAGTCTCGAAAATATCACTCGAGGCAAAGAATATAATAAGGTTGTGGTATTAGAGAAACCTTTTCCCATCAATGCGGGTGATTTAGTCGGTCATATTGGTCATAATCAAAATGATGCCATTAGCAAACAAAAAGATAAAGACGGTAATTATATCGATATAGCGACTTTACCGCTAAAAACAGGTTTAACAGCAAGTCAATATAAACCAAGTTTACATGTTGAATGCTTTACTTGTGACGATTTGCCGACGTTCATCACCCAAACGCAGACAGAGTCAGGTAAAATACCCGATGAAGATAAAACATTGGTTGGTATATCAAAAGGTGCAAAATTACTGGCGTCAGCATCAGAATCGGATACAAAAGTCGGTGAGCGTCTTAAAGACTCGGAAATAAAAATATTAAGTAAAGAACAGAATATCAACTGGTTCCAAATAGAG
>NZ_JBIDFK010000026.1:0-1801 GCF_046635725.1 Gilliamella sp. CG22 | reverse complement strand
TGATCTTCTAAATTAAGTGAACCTTTCTTATCAACGTTATAGTTAGATTTTTCGCTAAAGACATTCTCGGCTTTCGCGTTCCAAGAACCACCAGTTATATTGGTGTTTCCTTCATAAGTATGTTTACCACTAATAAAGTTATCACCAGAGACGACATTGACATCCCCATTTCCATCAATATCCCAGCCTACTTGATAATCAGTGTTAGTATGATTAATATTTAATTTACCACCATTTCTTAATCCAACTTTTGGCGTATCAATAGAACCTGCTTTTTCAGCGGCTTTTCCAACTTCGCCACCGATATTAAGAGCGCCATTTTGTTCAACTCGAATACCGAGATCCTCACCAGATTTATCGCCTTTTTGAGTTTTGATGGCTGCATCATTTGCAACGGTTAAACTAGCAGAATGATTACCACCCTCATTGACGATAATTTCAGACATCACGTTCAATTGAGAATTTTTACCATCAATTAATACTTTACCATTTCTGATAGCTAGCTTGTTGTATGTACCTGCATCACCATCAGCAATATTTAAACTACCACCATTGGTCACATTAATTTCACCATAGCCATCTTTATCAGCTGATTGCGTTCCTACTCGCATACCACCTGAATTAAAAGCAGAACCTTCACCGTCAATATTAATAATCGCAGTTCCATTACCACTTGCGACAAATGTAGCTCGAGATGAATTAATAACACCACCATCTAAAATATTAACTACAGCCTTACCGTCGCCGGCAATCCCCATATCTTGTGAGTTAACTTGATTTATTGTACTGCCTTTACCTGATACAGTTAAAGTTGTATTAGAAGTGCTAGAATGACCTATACGTAATGAAGACCATCCAGTATTGGTAAAAGTGCCGCCATTAGTAATAAGAATATTAGCGTTACCTTGAGATCCTAAATAAGCATCACCAGTAGAGTTAATGAAATGACCATTGTCGAGTGTAAATTGAGCAGAAGTATCTACATCATGTGCCACTATAATTCTATTAATTTTTAATGTACCATTATCACTAATTGTTAAATGTCCATTTTGACCAATGATATATTCATCATTGCTGACTACGCCATTAGGCAAAGTTCCAGTGTCATCACCTTTAATAATTTGATTGGTATCTATATTAACACGTGCAGCAAAAGCATTGCCGGAAGATAAAACAGATAAAGCCCCAAGAATTGTGGCATTAATTAATACTGATTTAGTTTTTTTACCTCTTCCTCTGGCTAATTCCGAAACTGCCAGACTAATTCCTTGTCTATTTTTCAAAACCTTATAAATTTTATTCATTTGTTAAATTTCCTTCATTTTACAATATTAAACATAGTCACTAAGATTCAAGAGACTTATGTAAAAAACATTATTGATCGGATTAAGCGATCAATCAACATTTAATCTATCGAAAATTTCTAATAAAAAGCGTAATATAATTATAATTAATTGTTTTTTTGTTAATTGTAAGTTAATGTAAAGTTAATAAACTGATTATTTTTGCACAAAATTTTCATATTCTGCGTTAAAAATACATAATCAATTAGCAATCTTTTTTTTCAATATATTGTTCATGTTATGATTTTTTTTAGACTAAATTCTTTATTTAGTCAGTGCTAAATATCCCCTTTTTCAATTTAGTTTGAATCACATATCTTTTTTCTATAAAAAAGCAGTACTAAATCGTACTGCTTTGTATTTACTAAGATATTACTATTGTTAGAATGAATAATTTAAACCTAGTTGTCCACCAATTCGTGAATATTTATCTGAGCCAAATCGAGTATCAAGTTGAG
>NZ_JBIDFK010000025.1:0-2423 GCF_046635725.1 Gilliamella sp. CG22 | reverse complement strand
TCAAACTGATAGTTGCCTAACTCGTGCTCTGCACTACCCGTACTGACCGCTTTAACCTCTTTCACCAGATTATTATCGACATATAATCCTACCGTGTAATCCGTAAATAACGTATCAATTCCGATATCCTGTGCATTTATCACCTCGCCATCATCCGCATTCACGTCTATCACAACCTGACCTTTTATGCTTGCCTGACCTTTCAGACCAAAATCAACATTTGTGATTTTGTTTGCCGAGGATGCTGGCGCAATGTTGACAACGGCACTATCTTTATTGATTGCGGTGATTGCTCCCCCAACTTTTTGTACTACATAACTGAAGTCATAACCTGAATTTGCCGGTGCTTCTACACGTATCGTCCAACGACCTTCTGCTATATTGGCTATCTCATATTCACCGTAACTACCACTGTCGACCGTTAAGGCTAAGCCATGGCTGTTTGTCGCCACAACTTTCACCCCTGATAAGGTGGCGGTGTGATAAGTCTGATGCGTTCCTTGTCCTGAGTAGTCTTTATAAATAGTCCCTTTTAACACATTCTCACTTTTAAAGCCGAATGCTTGTTGCTCAGCAACGTTACCGGCTGAGAATCGGTCATCTTTCGGACTATTGACACTAAACGTCACCTGATTGCTCGCTGACATTGAGTTCGGACTGAACACCAGTCTGTAACCGGAACGCTCAATTGCGTTATCATCAATTTTAAGCACATAATCATGTCGGCTTAAACCTGACACTTCAAACAGACCGGTTCGATCATCAACCTTAATCTCCTGTTCCTCAAATCCTGATTTCGCCGATGTTAACACCAGTTTCGGCGTAATTGGCGTACTTAATGCGCCAAAGGCAATATCATTTGCGCTGTATTTTCCGTCGTTATCGGCATCGATCACCACATAACCTTTAATAACCGCACTGCCGTGATAACCTATTTCAACGCCATTCACCGCTGGATTTTGCTTTGAAAGATTAACCGTTAATGATAAGTCTTTTGCCGTCGCTGCCACCGCTTTATTACCCGTTTGGGTATAACTCAATTGGTAACTACTCCAGTCAGCCACACTTTGCGAATTGTCTGCCGTGATAATCCAATCGCCAAACGATAAGTTATTCACTTCAAAATGACCATTACTGTCAGTAATAGCTTGTCGGGTAAGATTGCCATCCGATCTTTTCAGCGTTAATTTCAGTCCTGTTAAATCTTTATCTACAGCAGTGTTCGTTTGACTGTTATCGACATCAATACTCACATGACCTTTTATCACACTATTATATTTATATGCTGAACTATTAGTTAACTCGTCTTTTGTTAACGAAGTAAACGCATAGCTATCACTATTTCCAGGGATGACACGGTTCGCAATTAATTGCGTTCCTTCCGGTGTGCTAACCTTAATTTGATAGTTACCGCCTTTCGGTAATTTTTCAAACTGGTAGTGACCTGAATTATCGGTGTTAACCTTTTTAAGTTCAACGTAATCCGTTACACCCGGCGCCTGATAATTAAGGGTTACATTGATGCCCTTAGTCCCTTCGTTATCCTGTCTATCTCCACTTTCATTTTCATCAATCCAGACATCACCACCGATTTTTTGTTTTCCTACCAATAGATAATTATTATTTTGTGAACCATCTTTTGGTAAATTTGCGATCGGAATAATAATATGTTTCGCGTCTTTACCGGCTGAGCTTTGTTTAAACGCATAGTCGGCATTAGTGTCTAATTTAAGTATCACGGAATAGTTAGCATTATCACCAAACATCAAGTTAGAAAATTTGTACTCACCATCCACGGTTTGTTGAGTCATCAATAGCTTACCGGTACCATCTAAACCATCACGTAACTCAACAGTCAATGCTGTTTCGCTATCAAGTAAATGTGCAAACGCATTTAACTGAGTTAAATCGGTATTATTATCGGCATAATCAACATAGATTTTACCTTCGATACCTTTATCACTCGCTTGTTTGTAATAGAAATTATTGTCTTTTATGCCCACATTAGTTAAATCTAAACTAGATAAAGTATCAATTGGTTGAGTGGTACCTTTACTGTTTTTAACTAATGAATAATTATCTGGCGAGGTTACAACATTAATACTATATTTACCGGAAGGTAAGTTATAGAAATGATATTCACCGTTAGCATTTGTATATTGACGAGCGATCTCTGTTCCGCTTGAATCAATTAGACCGATCAATACATTATCAATTGGCAATTCAGGAGATGTGCCGTCAATAATAGTTTTACCCGCAATACCACTATTAATCGCTTGATTACTACCTATACCTGCCGATG
Organism: Gilliamella sp. CG22; assembly: GCF_046635725.1. Classification (NCBI taxonomy): domain Bacteria; kingdom Pseudomonadati; phylum Pseudomonadota; class Gammaproteobacteria; order Orbales; family Orbaceae; genus Gilliamella; species Gilliamella sp. CG22. The sequence continues at coordinate 121 of NZ_JBIDFK010000025.1, read as the reverse complement.
GTGAAGTATTTGAACTTCCTGCTAATAAGAAATATTGGTTTTGTACTGTCTTTCCAACATCTTCAAAGTGAATCGGTTTTAAATTGATATTTGTGTTACCCTCTGCATTAGCAATAACACC
>NZ_JBIDFK010000024.1:0-2784 GCF_046635725.1 Gilliamella sp. CG22 | reverse complement strand
GATTATCAACGTTTTCCAGATGGTTATGAAGATGCACCCGAAAAGAAATTAGCACAAGAGCAACTTAAATTATTGGGTTATATAAATCAGTTAGAAGAGAAGTATAAATTATGGGAAAAAAGCAAAGAAAAAGCGACAAAAATGCTTTGGTGGGATGATGTCGCCAAAGGTTTAGCTAAGCAAAAGCAGCAGACACAACAAAGTGAAGCGACCGCTGAAAACAGTAAAACAGCAGCCCCGTCAACTAAACAAACTGAAACTTCATCAACGCCAGCCACTTTGAGTAAAAATGGGTGGGTGTGGTTTATGCATCCTGTGGCTATGGTGGATTGTTTCAATGTTAAAATTGATCTCAAAAGAAATTATACTTTAGAAGATGCCGAATTAGCTATAAATCTAATATATAAGAAGCATGGCAAGCAAATGGCAATAATAATTGAAAAAATGTATCGTTCAGAAACTGCACATTTTGAATCCTTACAATATAAGAAAACGGGGACAGGAGGTATGGAATCTTTTGGTTTACCGCCATATTATGGTTGGGATAAAGATTTCTTTTTATTAAATCCAAATTATACACCTATAGGTGTTACACATTTATTTGAAAATGTTGGAATCAGTAAACAGGGAGGTAATGCTCAAATAAAAGATAGACCAAAAGAGTTTATTATTTTCCCAACTGTAATAGCTGCAATGGAATATTTAGTGTTTTATATAAACAAATATAATGGTAATTATGCTCGTTGGCATTCGACTAATTCTGTTGCTCAAGAAGCCTATAAAAAGATATTAGATAAAATTATTCCAAGAATAGTTAATAAAATAGAGGAAAAAAATGCTAAAAAAAATTAAAGCTACATTGGTATTAGTATTACCAACTTTGATAATTTTCAGTGGTATAGTTAATGCAAATGCTAATCCAAAAGATTGTGTATCAATTTTTGAAGAACTCATTAAAACCAGTAATTTTCTACCAGAAGTGAAATCAAGAAAATATTTTAAAATTGATTTATATGATGTTTCTGTAACAGATGAATCTATTTTTTTTAAAATTTATGATTCTGCTAGTACTAGACAGTATGGAAAGACAGTAAGTCAGGCTACTTTAGGTTGGATAAAATATAACTATAACCTAAAAAATATGGAGAATATAACATATGATGAAATTAATCCTATAAAAGTTATTTATAATAGAGAAATTGAAATGAAATTTTATAATTGCATGAATATTAATAAAATAAATATAAAACAATTTGCTACTGAGTATGAGTAAAAAAATTATCTGGAAAACTAATTTGCCAATATATTTGTCAAGGATTAATAACATAAAAAATTTAATAAAAAGTCTTTTACTGGCTGATAAACAAGCAAATGATTATATGCGATTTGAAAGCGAAAGATAAAATGAACTTTAATATATCACATTAACTTTAGAGCCTGCTGGGAAAAAGTTTTGTATTAATTATCAATAAGCTTATTCTTTTATCTTAGGTAAAACTATATCAAAACATTTATTTGGTGATGAAAAATTATATCAACATTTTCAAACATTGATAAAATTGCTCAACAACTATATGAAGGATTAAAGAAAAATATTATTAATAGGTACACCATGAAAAAAATAATTATTTTACCTCTCATTTTTTTGTTTATTGTTTGTCATTCTTTTGCTAACTCTGTAAAAGAAAATTTTGATCATTATGCTATATCATTAATAATGTCAAGTAGTTCAAATACTCCTTTTTGTTATTCGTTTCTTATTGATTATTACCCAAATGGTCAAATAAAAGAGAGGGGTTGTCAAGGACATTATAATGCGACAGGTGTTTTTGTAGGTAATTGGTATGAATATGATATATCCGGTATGCTCGTGCGTACTAAGTATTATCATCCTGATGAGTTTGGTAAAGATTATAAAATTATTATGACTTATGATAGAAACGGTAAGATTTTAACTAAAAAAATATTTAATTATGATGATTTATATGAAAATGAGGAAGTTGAACTTCATGAAATACCCAAATAAAAAACTAATTTTTATTATAATGTTTTCTTTAATGCTGTGGAAATCTAATATTGTAGTAGCAGATTCTGTAATCGAAAATAGTTTAATTTCACAAGCTAAAAATGGTGATAAATTTGCCCAGTATTCTTTAGCAAATCTACTTTTATCTCAACATACTAATATGAAATATAATGATAAAGTTTTTTATTGGTATCAACTATCTGCGCAACAAGGATATGCAGAAGCTCAGTTTGCTTTAGCTATCCTTTATGAAGAACTTGATAATAAAGAACAGGCAATTATTTGGCTAGAAAAAGCAGCCAAACAAAATCATGTACAATCCCAATACTTATTAGGGGTTAATTACAGATTTGGATTTTGGGGTCTTGAACATGATAGCACAAAAGCATTATATTGGCTAACCAAAGCGGCTAATCAAGGTTATACAGCGGCTCAGGTCGAATTAGGTAATTTATATTTAACAAATAGTGAAATAGATACCTATGAAGATTATGAAAAGGGGATTAATTGGTATAAAAAAGCTGCTGAAGCAAATAACCCTTTCGCACAACTTAATTTAGGAATAATTGAAAAAGCGCAATCGAATTATAAAATAGCTCTGTTGTGGTTTGAACGCGCATGTAAAAATAACCTAACTGATGGTTGTCTATTAGCATCTGAAATGATTGTAAAAAAACAATAGATTTGCCGACGTTCATCACCCAAACGCAGACAGAGGCAGGTAAAATACCCGATGAAGATAAAACATTGGTTGGCAT
>NZ_JBIDFK010000023.1:1738-3173 GCF_046635725.1 Gilliamella sp. CG22 | reverse complement strand
ATTTAAAAGTCTGGCGGCACCCTACTCTCACATGGGTAATACCCACACTACCATCGGCACTACGGCGTTTCACTTCTGAGTTCGGCATGGGGTCAGGTGGGACCACCGCGCTATTACCGCCAGACATATCCTGTCTTCTCTTTCTCTATTGATGTACATTATCTCATCTTTACATCAATTCCTCAATCCGGAACAAACTGTTTCTACATTCTTTAACCACCTTCCGATGATTTTCTCTTCTCTCTCGCGTAACCCAAAACAACTCCGAGTTGTAAGGTTAAGACTCTCGGTTCATTAGTATCAGTTAGCTCAATGTATCACTACACTTACACACCTGACCTATCTACGTCTTAGTCTCAAACGGACCTTACTGATTCTCATCAGGGAAAACTCATCTCGAGGCTAGTTTCGTACTTAGATGCTTTCAGCACTTATCTATTCCGCACGTAGCTACCGGGCAATGCAATTGGCATCACAACCCGTACACCAGCGGTGCGTTCACTTCGGTCCTCTCGTACTAGAAGCAAACCCTCTCAATTTTCCTACGCCCATGGCAGATAGGGACCGAACTGTCTCACGACGTTCTAAACCCAGCTCGCGTACCACTTTAAACGGCGAACAGCCGTACCCTTGGGACCTACTTCAGCCCCAGGATGTGATGAGCCGACATCGAGGTGCCAAACACCGCCGTCGATATGAACTCTTGGGCGGTATCAGCCTGTTATCCCCGGAGTACCTTTTATCCGTTGAGCGATGGCCCTTCCATTCAGAACCACCGGATCACTATGACCTACTTTCGTACCTGCTCGAGCCGTCACTCTCGCAGTCAAGCTAGCTTTTGCCATTGCACTAACCTCCTGATGTCCGACCAGGATTAGCTAACCTTCGTGCTCCTCCGTTACTCTTTGGGAGGAGACCGCCCCAGTCAAACTACCCACCAGACAGTGTCCCTTACCTCGATTCAGAAGTATAGGTTAGAACATCAAACATTAAAGGGTGGTATTTCAAGGTCGACTCCACACACACTGGCGTGCATGCTTCAAAGTCTCCCACCTATCCTACACATTAAGGCTCAATGTTCACTGTCAAGCTATAGTAAAGGTTCACGGGGTCTTTCCGTCTTGCCACGGGTACACCGCATCTTCACGGCGATTTCAATTTCACTGAGTCTCGGGTGGAGACAGCCTGGCCATCATTACGCCATTCGTGCAGGTCGGAACTTACCCGACAAGGAATTTCGCTACCTTAGGACCGTTATAGTTACGGCCGCCGTTTACTGGGGCTTCGATCAAGAGCTTCTGCTTACGCATAACCCCATCAATTAACCTTCCAGCACCGGGCAGGCGTCACACCGTATACGTCCACTTTCGTGTTTGCACAGTGCTGTGTTTTTATTAAACAGTTGCAGCCAGCTGGTATCTTCGACTGACTTCAC
>NZ_JBIDFK010000023.1:0-1646 GCF_046635725.1 Gilliamella sp. CG22 | reverse complement strand
CACGGGACTTCAATTACCATCAGCGTGCCTTCTCCCGAAGTTACGGCACCATTTTGCCTAGTTCCTTCACCCGAGTTCTCTCAAGCGCCTGAGTATTCTCTACCTGACCACCTGTGTCGGTTTCGGGTACGATTAACTATAACCTGAAGCTTAGAGGATTTTCCTGGAAGCAGGGCATCAATTACTTCACTACCTTAGTAGCTCGTCATCACGCCTCAGGGTCTCAGTGACCGGATTTGCCTAATCACACCCCTACACGCTTAACCCACCATCCAATAGGTGGTAAACCTAGCCTTCTTCGTCCCCCCATCGCAGTTATAGCCAGTACGGGAATATTAACCCGTTTCCCATCAGATACGCCCTTCGGCCTCTCCTTAGGGGTCGACTCACCCTGCCCCGATTAACGTTGGACAGGAACCCTTGGTCTTCCGGCGAGCGGGCTTTTCACCCGCTTTATCGTTACTTATGTCAGCATTCGCACTTCTGATACCTCCAGCATGCCTCACAACACACCTTCTACGGCTTACAGAACGCTCCCCTACCCAATACACTTGCGTGCACTGCCGCAGCTTCGGTGCATAGTTTTAGCCCCGTTACATCTTCCGCGCAGGCCGACTCGACTAGTGAGCTATTACGCTTTCTTTAAATGATGGCTGCTTCTAAGCCAACATCCTAGCTGTCTAAGCCTTCCCACTTCGTTTCCCACTTAACTATGACTTGGGGACCTTAGCTGGCGGTCTGGGTTGTTTCCCTCTTCACGACGAACGTTAGCACCCGCCGTGTGTCTCCCATGATTAAACTTGTCAGTATTCGGAGTTTGCATCGGGTTGGTAAGCCGGGATGGCCCCCTAGCCGAAACAGTGCTCTACCCCCAACAGTTATACATGAGGCGCTACCTAAATAGCTTTCGGGGAGAACCAGCTATCTCCCGGTTTGATTGGCCTTTCACCCCCAGCCACAGGTCATCCGCTAATTTTTCAACATTAGTCGGTTCGGTCCTCCAGTTAGTGTTAACCAACCTTCAACCTGCCCATGGCTAGATCACCGGGTTTCGGGTCTATACCCTGCAACTTAACGCACAGTTAATACTCGGTTTCCCTTCGGCTCCCCTATTCGGTTAACCTTGCTACAGAATATAAGTCGCTGACCCATTATACAAAAGGTACGCAGTCACACATGCCCAACGACACATGCTCCCACTGATTGTACGTACACGGTTTCAGGGTCTATTTCACTCCCCTCCCGGGGTTCTTTTCGCCTTTCCCTCACGGTACTGGTTCACTATCGGTCAATCAGGAGTATTTAGCCTTGGAGGATGGTCCCCCCATCTTCAGACAGGATATCACGTGTCCCGCCCTACTCTTCAAGCTTCCACATAATTTACCTTCGTGTACGGGACTTTCACCCTCTGTCGTGCGACTTTCCAGACGCTTCCACTGATACATTATGCTACCCGCTTTGGGCTCCTCCCCTTTCGCTCGCCGCTACTAGGGGAATCTCGGTTGATTTCTTTTCCTCGGGGTACTTAGATGTTTCAGTTCTCCCGGTTCGCCTCATCTGACTATGTATTCATCAGATGATAGTGCAGTCACCTGCACTGGGTTTCCCCATTCGGACATCGACGGCTATAACGCCTTTTATCAGCT
>NZ_JBIDFK010000022.1:0-3610 GCF_046635725.1 Gilliamella sp. CG22 | reverse complement strand
TATTAAGCCAAACGCCGGTAGAAGGGCAATCAGGCATTTATCGCTATGACTTAACCGATTTGGGGCGTGAATATTGGTTTCAATCTATTGATAATAGAGGGAATAGTGGAAGGAAACCTTTTTACAATAGTTCATTTTGCTATGGCCCTAAAAAAATAGTAAAAGTAAAAGATATAACAGAAAAAACGTATGAAAGTGGGTTATATCGAAAAAATCAGACAAATGTGGATGTAAAAATTGATTATCAGGTATTAGATACGCCTGATTGGGCATTAAATAATCAAGATAAGCTTAATGCCTTATATACAGTAAAAGTAAAATTGCCAGGAAAAAATTATCCAGAAACTGTTACTTTTATAAAAGGCGATGACGGTGAGTTATATCATGAAGCTTTAGCCTATTTACTAATTAAACCTTAGAAGCACACAATGAAAAAATTAACTAAATTCACCTTACTGACATTAATCACCTGTTCACTGTTAGGTTGTTATAACAAAGAAAAACTAAGGGAGCATATTCAAAAAGAATATGATGAATCACGAGCCACAAATAAAGCTAAAGGCGACTTTTGCTATTTTCTTGGTTCAGTAAAACTACCGTATACGGATGAACCAGTATTAGAAAGTGATACTCAATGGGCGAGTTGGAATAAAGGTAAATTAGCGAAAACCTTACCACTGTTTGCAGAATTAGGCTTATTAAGCCAAACGCCAGTAGAAGGGCAATCAGGCATTTATCGCTATGACTTGACCGATTTGGGGCGTGAATATTGGCATCAATTTATTGATAATAGATGGAAGAAACCTTTTTACAATAGTTCATTTTGCTATGGCCCTAAAAAAATAGTGAAAGTAAAAGATATAACAGAAAAAACGTATGAAAGTGGGTTATATCGAAAAAATCAGACAAATGTGGATGTAAAAATTGATTATCAGGTATTAGATACGCCTGATTGGGCGTTAAATAATCAAGATAAGCTTAATGCCTTATATACAGTAAAAGTCAAATTGCCAGGAAAAAATTATCCAGAAACTGTTACCTTTATAAAAGGCGATGACGGTGAGTTATATCATGAACCCTTAGCCTATTTATTGATGAAACCAAGAAGCACGGAATGAAAACATTAACTAAATTCACCTTACTGACATTAATCACCTGTTCACTATTGGGTTGTTATAACAAAGAAAAACTAAGGGAGCATATTCAAAAAGAATATGATGAATCACGAGCCATAAATAAAGCTAAAGGCGACTTTTGTTATTTTCTTGGTTCAGTAAAACTACCGTATACGGATGAACCAGTATTAGAAAGTGATACTCAATGGGCGATTTGGAATAAAAATAGATTATTTAAAACGTTACCGTTGTTTGCAGAATTAGGGTTATTGAGCCAAACACCGGTAGAAGGTCAATCAGGCATTTATCGCTATGACTTAACCGATTTGGGGCGTGAATATTGGCATCAATTTATTGATAATAGAGATAAAGACCCTATTTACAATAGTTCATTTTGCTATGGCCCTAAAAAAATAGTAAAAGTAACGGATATAACTGAAAAGACGTATGAAAATGGGTTATATCGAAGAAATCAGACAAATGTGTATGTCGATATCGATTATCAAGTATTGGATACCCCCGATTGGGCATTAAATAATCAAGATAAGCTTAATGCCTTATATAGAGTTGAAGTAAAAGTACCCGGAAAAACTTATATTGATGAGATCACTTTTATCAAAGGCGATGACGGTGAATTATATCATCAACCCTTAGCCTATTTATTGGTGAAACCAAGAAGCACGGAATGAAAACATTAACTAAATTCACTTTACTGACATTAATCACCTGTTCACTGTTAGGTTGTTATAACAAAGAAAAAATAAGGGAGCATATTCAAAAAGAATATGATAGGGCAAGATCAATCACTAAAACCAAAGGTGACTTTTGCTATTTTCTCGGTTCAGTAAAACTACCGTATACGGATGAACCAGTATTAGAAAGTGACAGTCAATGGACGGTTTGGAATAAAGAAGACCTGACACGAACCTTACCACTGTTTGCTGAATTAGGCTTATTAAGCCAAACGCCGGTTGAAGGGCAATCAGGTATTTATCGCTATGACTTAACTGATTTGGGGCGTGAATACTGGCATCAATCTATTGATAATAGAGGGAATAGCGGGAGAAAACCTTTTTACAATAGTTCATTTTGCTATGGCCCTAAAAAAATAGTAAAAGTAAAAGATATAACAGAAAAAACGTATGAAAAAGGTCGTTTTACAGGAAGAAAGGAAACACAAGTTAATGTAAAAATCGATTATCAGGTATTGGATACCCCTGATTGGGTGTTGAATAATCAAGATAAGCTTAATGCCTTATATACGGTAAAAGTAAAATTGCCAGGAAAAAATTATCCAGAAACTGTTACTTTTATAAAAGGCGATGACGGTGAGTTATATCATGAAGCTTTAGCCTATTTACTAATTAAACCTTAGAAGCACACAATGAAAAAATTAACTAAATTCACCTTACTGACATTAATCACCTGTTCACTGTTAGGTTGCTACAACACAAGCCAATCTCAGTCTTTTAGTCAATGGTGTGTTTAAAACCTCTGCCATGGTAGCGGGTGTCGTGGGTGTATTAGGTAGTGCGATATCGATAATGGATGGTATTTTCTTAATTGCCAAAGGACAACAAAAAAGTGGGGCAACCAAAACAGCGTATTGTGTAGCAGGAGGGCTTTAGGTACTGGCTGGTGTATTAAGCTTAGCCGGCACGATAGGTGCGTGGTTACAAATAACCGCCTTTTTAGGGCCGCTAGGGGTGGGGATTTTTGTGTTAGGTTTAATTGCGGGGGTAGTATCAGTCATTTTACTCATTATCTTTGAAGATAAATCAGACAAATGGGATAAAATGCAACTTTGGTTTAACCGCTGTTTATTGGGTTTAAATGAACACCCGGATAAAGGTCTACCTTATTTACCTACGTTTGACAGTATGGCAATGGCAATTAATGACTTTATGGTTGCCATGTTTGGTGCTAATGTTGCTATTCAGTTAGAAAAAGAGAAGATTTATTATGTCAAAAAAATGCGTCAATATTTAGAAGGTGTCAACAATATTGACAAAATTAAAGACAAATATAAAGACCAATATAAAGTCATATATAAAAATAAAGATTGTCCTGACCTTGCAGGAATACAAGCAATGGGTGTTAAAGCCAGAAGTCGCGAAATTTATCTGTCGGTGGCATTGCCTCATTATAATTCTGACGTGAGCCATTACGAAGGGGTGCTTCGCACTTATAATTATGACTATCAAGAGCCCATTACCTTGCACATAAGCAAAGGAAAACTATACCCAATTTTAACCTTTGCCGATAGCTCAGCCACGGATTTATTAATTAAACGGGAAAAACCATTAAAGCCGATAACAGAAAGAAATGAATTAGAAATAAACCAAATAGGTAAAGTTGAAGCTTACAGTAATGCGGTTGACGAAGAAACACAACAAGAGCTGGGTTATTTTAAAATTGTTTATAAAATGGGCGAGTTTTGTTATGACGGCATTGAAGAGCTTTATTTACAAATTAATTACTGGCCACAGGGCAAA
>NZ_JBIDFK010000021.1:0-4220 GCF_046635725.1 Gilliamella sp. CG22 | reverse complement strand
CAACAAAGAAGAGATTATCAACGTTTTCCAGATGGTTATGAAGATGCACCCGACAAGAAATTAACACAAGAGCAACTAAACTTATTGGGGAAAATAAATGAGTTAGAAGAGAAGTATAAATTATGGGAAAAAAGCAAAGAAAAAGCGACAAAAATGCTCTGGTGGGATGATGTCACCAAAGGTTTAGCTAAGCAAAGTCAACAGACAGAACAAAGTGACGCAGAAACTAAAAAAGAGCAATCAGCAGACACCTCAACTAATCAAACCGAAACTTCATCAACGCTTGCCACGTTAAGTCAAAATGGTCGGGTGTGGTTTATACATCCGGTATCTATGGTAAATTATTTCTCTGATAATAAAGTGCTTTTCCAAAAAGGTGATAAAGATGAAATAATTCGAGAAATCAATATCCGTCTTGCCGGTTTTGGTGGCAATGTCCCGACTGATGAGTTTACGGAAAGAACAGAAAACATGATCAAACAGTTTCAACGTGATTATATGAAAGTTGAAGAAACGGGTGTTGTTAATATGGAAGTAATTGAAGCGATTGATAAGTTTCAAGATGAATATCCAATAGAAACATATTTTGCTCAAGCTAAGTGTAAATGTTCAACTTATAAAAAACTAGAAGGTTTAAAATGTGGAGGATTTGGGCTCGGGAGGTATTCTGAGCAAAAACAGAAGGAAGATCCTGTTGAACAGTACAGACAGTATGAATATCCCGGGTTACATAGAACGTTATTTTGGGTATTAAGAGCCTGGAAATTTTATTTGAAACACTTTGATCAACGAAATATGAAAATTGAAAAAGTTGAATCCGGATACCGCTGTTGGAGTGATAATAACTTTCATAATAACAGAAAAACCACGAATCATATGGGAAAAGCGCTAGATATTCATATGGTTTACAATAATCCAAAAATCACAACAGCTAATTTATGTGATGATGCAAGAGAGGTGATGATTAAGTATTGTGATGCTCAATACAGATGGGCTAAACCAAATTTTGTTTCTTTAGAGCCAGGAAATCGCGTAAAAATATCTACAGATCAAGCTGTAGCATCAACATGGGTACATTATGATGTCAGAAGTTTTGAATTAGTTTATTTGAAAGATGAATACTTTGCCAAAAGTGTTGAACAAGTCAATGGCATATCAATGCAAACATTAATCACTAATAAAGGTTAACAATATGCAACAAAGTAATTACTATATTGTATTATTTTCTCTATTATTAAATTTAATCGTATCATCAGCGATAGCTGATGAAAAAAAAGCGCCAGATAATTGGGGAATTATTTATGGTATTAGCAATACATTGGTAGATGAAACAACGATTGATTTTGATATAAAATTGCGTGGTAATAAATTTTATTTCAATAATCAGTCGTTTTTGATTAAACATAATACGATGCCTATAGAAGATTTTTTTAAAAGTAATAATATTGAACAAGCATATATAGATTTAAAAAAGAAGCAAACATTATTAGAGCATAGTTATAATATTAAATTAAAAGATAACATTACTTATCTTCAGTTTGATAAAAATATTGATAATAGCCTATTAAAACAGTATGTAACACAAAATCGACAGGCCTTATTATTAGATGATATGCTGCTTCTGTTTGGAAAAAATGGTAAGCCAGTGTTTTATTCAAAGCCTTATTTTGAAAAAGAATTTATTAAACAAGTCCCTCCGTTACCCACAATCAATGTTCCATTTAACCAAGAGGATGCTTTTGTGCTATATCGAGACGGCGTATTAAAAAAGCTATCCATTCATTTTAAAAATTTTTTAGATCTTCCGTGGTTTGCAATATATATATCCGGAGCAAAGTATCCTTCTATTTCACCTACTATAAATCCAATATTTATTGATGTAGGTTGGGATAGTGGTGAGACGGATTCATATTTATATCTGTTTTCTAATGATTATAACGTTCTAGATAAACTGGTGTTATTTAGTTATCGGACTACAACTCGAGGCGGTCCAGGTGGTGATGGACAACCTGTTGGTTATCGTTATTTTACTATTGACAAAAACTATTTTATTGAGCGTCGCCAACGTTTTGAAGATGAAACAATAGAAGTACAACATTTTCAAGTGACAAATGAAGGGAAGTTTCAAGAGTTACCTGTCACGTCAAATTGCTACAGTGAATTAGCGGTTAAAGATAACAAAACACATTCAACAAAAAGCCTTTTACTAACTAGTCAACAAGCAAATAATTATATGCGCTTTGAAAGCAAGAGAATCGATGAACTTTATGATATCTCACTAACCTTAAATCCTGCTGATAAAAAGCTTTGTGTTAATTATCAACAAGCCTATTCATTCACCTTTGGTAAAGCGAAGTCAAAACAGTTATTTGGTAATGAAAAACTTTATCAACAGCAAGTCGAGAATTTTAAAGAATTTAATATAGATATTAGTGACGAGTTGGAATATATCGTATTTGACAATATCGACAAATCACCATTAGCTAAATTTCTACTCAATGGAAATAAAGCGATTTATATGAACGAAATGCTCTTTATTGTGGGTGAAGATTATCTCGCAGCCTACAGGCAGCCTACAGAAACTGAATTAACCTATCAAGAAATGAATTAGGATTAAGGTTAACAATATGCAACAAAGTAATTACTATTTTGTATTATTTTCTCTATTATTAAATTTAATCGTATCATCAGCGATAGCTGATGAAAAAAAAGCGCCAGATAATTGGGGAATTATTTATGGTATTAGCAATACATTAGTAAATGAAACAACGATTGATTTTGATATAAAATTACATGGTAATAAATTTTATTTCAATAATCAGTCGTTTTTGATTAAACATAATACGATGCCAGCAGAAGATTTTTTTAAAAGCAATAATATAGAAAAAACATATTTTGATTTAAAAAAGAGGCAAGCATTATTAGAGTATAATTATAATATTAAATTAAAAGATAATATTACTTATCTTCAATTTGATAAAAATATTGATAACAGCCTATTAAAACAGTATGTAACACAAAATCGGCAGGCATTACTATTGGATGATATGCTGCTTCTGTTTGGAAACGACGGTAAACCAGTATTTTATTCAAAACCTTATTTTGAAAAAGAATTTATTAAACAAGTTCCTCCGTTAGCCACAATCAATGTTCCGTTTAATGCAAACGATACTTTTGTGCTATATCAAGACCACGTATTAAAACCGTTATCCATTCATTTTAAAAATTTTTTAGATCTTCCTTGGTTTGCAACAGATATATCCGGAGCAAAATATCCTTCTATTTCACCGATTATAAATCCAATATTAATTGATGTAGGTTGGGATAGTGGTGATGTTGATTCATATTTATATCTGTTTTCTAATGATTATAAGGTTCTAGATAAACTGGTCTTATTTAGTTATCGGACTACAACTCGAGGCGGTCCAGGTGGTGATGGACAACCTGTTGGTTATCGTTATTTTACTATTGACAAAAACTATTTTATTGAGCGTCGCCAACGTTTTGAAGATGAAACAATAGAAGTACAACATTTTCAAGTGACAAATGAAGGGAAGTTTCAAGAGTTACCTGTCACGTCAAATTGCTACAGTAAATTAGCGGTTAAAGATAACAAAACACATTCAACAAAAAGCCTTTTACTAACTAGTCAACAAGCAAATAATTATATGCGATTTAAGAAAATTACATTCGATGAACTTGATGATATCACACTAACCTTAAATCCTGCTGATAAAAAGCTTTGTGTTAATTATCAACAAGCCTATTCATTCACCTTTGGTAAAGCGAAGTCAAAACAGTTATTTGGTAATGAAAAACTTTATCAACAGCAAGTCGAAAATTTTAAAGAATTTAATATAGATATTAGTGACGAGTTGGAATATATCACATTTGACAATATCGACAAATCACCATTAGCTAAATTTCTACTAAATGGAAATAAAGCGATTTATATGAACGAAATGCTCTTTATTGTGGGTGAGGATTATTTTGCAGCCTACAGACAGCCTACAGTTATCGAGCTAACTTACCAAGAATGATAATATTAAAAGGTGCAAAATTACTGGCGTCAGCATCAGAATCGGATACGGAAGTCGGTGAGCGTCTTAAAGACTCGGAAATAAAAATATTAAGTAAAGAACAGAATATCAACTGGTTCCAAATAGAGATTCAAACATCAAAAAGTGAAACTAAAACATTATGGATAGAGAATAATAAAG
>NZ_JBIDFK010000020.1:0-4867 GCF_046635725.1 Gilliamella sp. CG22 | reverse complement strand
ACCGGTGCGTCTGCTCAGAACTTATTTATCAAAGGGCAAGGCGGTGATATCAACTTAGAGATAAAAGACGACAAAGGTAATGGCGCCAAAAATATTCCCATTAAACTAATTAATTCTGCATCAACAAAAGAGTTAACGCTTGCCACCAATGATAAAGGTGAAATTGACATCAAAAATACTTTAAAAACCTATAAGTATGACCTAATTGTTGATATTGAAGATTTTATTGCTGACTCAAGTAATCAAACTAAATATACCTTATGGGATGCAACATTACCCGATAATTCGCATAAATACATTAATACGATAGAGTTTAATATGAATGGTACCAATCAAAAAGGTGCATTCAATATAAAACCACGTAATGAATGGGGCGTCGATGGAATCGTAGCTATAGATCAAAACAATGACGGTATCTATGGTGCTGATACGGATACTGGCGCATTAGGTATGAATGTCGAGCTTTACTATCCCGGCACGACAACCAAAGTTTTGGGCACAAAAACGATAACTACAAGCGATGATGGTCTATATCGTTTTAAAGATTTAGCGGTGGCGAGTTATGACATAAAAGTAACCAATGTGAAAGCGCCTTATATTCCACTTAGCAAACTTGAACAAAACATCAAAATAACAGATGCAAATAACCAAACAAGTGGTCCGACATTTTTATTAAAAATTGATCCAAATGATTCAAGTTTATCTGGTATATCGGGTCAGGTATTTGTCTTATCAAATCAGTTTTTGCCTAGGGGACCTGATTCTGGTAAGCCTTATAATATATTACCTGTATCAAATACGACTTATTTAGAAACCCCCGTCGATCTTTATCAATACGATGATAGTACATGGAAAAAGATTGCTACACAAACAACAAATAAGAGCAATGGATTATATCAATTCCGTGGTTTGGCGATCGGCAAAGATTATAAAGTGGTCATTAACGAATCTGGTATAGATTTAAATTCCTATATTTTTGTGAATGATTCTGATGGTAAATCAACCAGTACTTCACCAAAATCAAGAAGTAGCCATAAAGGGAAAGTAAAACTTAGTAATGGTACTCAGGCTAATATCGCCCCTAAAGAAATTATTGTTGTTGGTTTAGGTAAAGGAACCCAATCGAATCGAAACTTTTGGTATTCTCCCCTTCGAGAGAACTTAGGAACGTTAAACGTTGAAAGCAATATTAGAACAGCTAATTTAACTACAGCTTGGGGTGGTGTGGTTGATGGTGTCAGCTTAACACACACTGCTACAACTTACATGAAAGTCTCTTTTTATGAAGAAGACGGCGTAACTCCGCTTCTTGATAAACAAGGAACCCCATTAGCTGCAACACTCGGCAAACGTGGTTCGTATGGCGTGCTCGGTGCGCTCGGTAGGATAGCTGCTCCGATTGATCATGCCGGGTTATATACTTATAAAATTGATGATATTAATGACGAAATTGAAGCTGACTATTCGAGTGGTGATTATATTTTAACGATACAAACGGAACTTTCACACTCGAATGCTATGTATTTCAAACCTAAAAAGCCGAATACGCTATCTGGTTATGTTTATCTGAATAATAGCCATTCTGGCGCTTTGGGTGATTATAACCCAGATGAAGATACAGCAATTAAATTTGCCCAGGTATCGTTATACAAAAAGCAGTCAGATAATACATGGAACTTATTCACAAATTTTGGTACGAATCAGGACGGTTATTATAATTTTACAAATCTACCGGATGGTCAATATCGTGTTTTAACTAGACCAAGTTTTTCTGCTGGAAGTAATTTTAATTCACAAGATATTGAACTTGAAAATAATGATCAAAATACTGGCGTTGAAAATAACCAGTCAGTTTTTGAAATAAAAATTGAAGGTGGAAAAGCGCATAATAAGGGAACTAACTTTTGGTATAAGCTGAAACAACAAGATTATGTTGTTCGTGGTAAAGTTTACCTAGATACATATTCTGGCAAAGGGAAATTAGAAGTTAATATTCCAGGGACTTATGATGATCTACCACTTTTTGATGCGACAGTCTTACTTTGTAAAGATAACAATGCTTGTGTAATAGGCGGACAAAGTGTTATTGCATCTAAAAAAACTGGTTCTGATGGGCTTTATAAATTTACCGGCGCTGATGGGCTAACAGCTGGAAAAGATTTTATCGTTAAAGCATTACGTAAAAGCGTAACAGCAGTAGAAAATAGCAGTCAAGATCTTGCAACTAGCCATAAAATTCGATTTGACAAACTTGGTGCACCAATTGTTAAAAATTTTCTAATGCAAGGAAAAGGTAATATTCGTGCTATGCCTGTTAATGATATGAATGGCGATAGGTATGGTTCAGATTCAGAGAGAGGGACTAATACATCAAATGTTTATTATTGGGATAAAAACAGTAATGATTATCAGTATTGGGGTAAGTTCTGGACGATGGAGCTATACTCATTACCGGAAGGCAAATACCGTATAGTTCACACTCCGGGCAATGATTTTATCGACATTGCGGATGTGGATCCAGCAACACCACCAGGAACGCTAGATTTTGAAGTATTAGCCGATGGTTCACTTGCCAATAATTTAGATAAAAATAAATTATATCTAATGCAAGCTCAAGTTGTACCATCAAATACGACCGAGGCAATTTCGGGCAAGCTTTATCTGGATGTAACAGGTTCTAAAAACAAAGACGGGGCAGCTGAGCTCACTAAAGAAGAACTTATTCAATATAATAAAGGTTTGCTAACCGTAAGTGGTATTTTTACCCCTCGCATCTACCCGGGATATTTTAACGGTAATGTTGACGATATTTTGGATCAAGTTGACTTTATCGATAAAAGTGTACAATACACGGGCGAATTTGCTTATACAGCCGCGAATTCAACGCGAGGAAAATTATATCTAACCAATATGTTATTACGTTTAACTGGTTTGGATACCACGCAATTTGAATTGGTCGGTAACAGTGGTCAGTTAAAAGGCGCTTATCTGCCAACAAAAGTACAAACAAATCTGGAATATATGCAAGTTGCGCCTTCAGGTTTATTGGGAGCACCAGATCAGTACTGGTTAGTAAAACTGAAAAATGATACAGAGATCAGTGGTCGACTTTATTACGATTATGACGATGATGGTTTTTTTACTCCGGGCACAAATGATGTTGTGATTTCGGGTGTCACCGTTGAGTTATATCGTAATGGTGAACTCTATGCAAAAACTAAAACCGATAAATCCGGTCTATATAACTTTAAAAATTTATTTAATGATACTTATACCGTTAAAGTTACTGAACAGGGTTTAGATAAACAACGTTATGAATTAAAGAGTGTTTCAAATACAGTAACGGGTATTACCATTGATGGAAAAACACCAAAAGTAACGGGTGATAATTTAGATTTTATTTACAAGAAAAACGGCGATGCGGCGATCACCGGTCATGTAATGGTTGATATTAACAATAATGGCACACTAGAAAATTATGTTAATAAAACAGGGGACATGGCGATACCGGATATAAACGTCAAATTATATAAATTTGATGGTTCCAATCGTACGTTTTATCGTGAAGTAAAAACGAATGCAAAAGGTTACTATAGTTTTAGTGGTATTGATTTAAATACTGATTATATTGTAGAAATTGAACCCACAAAAGGTTTTGGTGTTATTGCTAATGCAGAGGGTAACACAAATATCAATTTAAAACCGATTCACTTTGAAGATGTTGGAAAGACAGTTCAAAACCAATACTTCTTATTGGCAGGAAGTTCAAATAGTTCACCGTCAGCTGGTATAAACAGTAGTTATGCAATCAACAGCGGAATTTCTGGAAAAACCTTGTTAAATGGTAGCGATCCAGTTGAGCCAATTACTCAAGTTTTAATTGGTTTACGTGATGCAAACAATAACGAGATTGCACGTCAGTATACCAATGATAAAGGTGAATACCACTTCTATAATCTATCCCAAGGGAAGTACAGCATTAATATTGTCGCTTCACCAGATGGTTATTCATTAGTTAAAAACAGTAAAGGTACCACTCAACCAATTGATACTTTATCTGGTCTAGATTTAACTAATGTGGGTATAAAAGACAATAATTTCTATTTTAAACAAGCGAGTGATGAAGGTATTGGTGGTAAAATCTATGTTGATTATGCCGATAATAATACCGATTTTAATCAGTTAAATGAGTTTGCCTATTTACTTGATAGTGCGATCACGTATACCGTTGAGCTACGTGACGGTTTAGATGGAACTGGTAAGCTATTAATGACCCAACAAACCGTAGATGGTGAGTATCATTTCTCTAATCTGGTGTTTGGTGATAATGCTAACTATTCTGTGGTACTGAAATTAGACGCTAATGCCGACCATGAGTTTAAACAAAGCTCAGCAGGTAACGATCCGAAACATATTGTTATTCCGGTTGCGAATTTACCAAAAAAAGGTTCACTGGATAACAATTATCTGTTGGTAGGAAAATTAAAAATCGATGGTTATGTCTGGGTTGATGAAAATGACAGCAAAGACAGACAGGGTGATGAAGGGCTTAATGGCATTAATGTGACCCTTAATTATCAGGCACCGGGTGCAACGGATTATGTCGAGCTTAAAAAGGTTAATACCGACACTTCAGGTCACTATCAGTTTGAAAAATTACCGAAAGGCGGTAACTATCAAATTAAGGTTAGCACACCGGAAGGAACGGAATTAATTGCGGACAGTGTCATAGCCGGAAATAGTGATAGCTTTGAGTTTAAAACGTTAAAACAAAATGAGTTAGACAAAAGTTCAGCGTATAAATATATTGCCATGATCAAAGGTCATGTCAGCATTGATATAGACAACAGCCGAACCCACTCAGCGA
>NZ_JBIDFK010000019.1:0-6294 GCF_046635725.1 Gilliamella sp. CG22 | reverse complement strand
CCCTGTCGCTTTATCTGTTGCTCCCGTAAACTGATAAGTTTCACTCATTTCACTGTCAGTCTTATTGATTACTACCGAGTGACTGATGTCGCTTAACATAAAGCTGCTAACATAATCCGTGCCCGGACGACTTACTTTCACCTGATAATCAACACCCGAGACTAAGTTGTCAAACTGATAGTTGCCTAACTCGTGCTCTGCACTACCCGTACTGACCGCTTTAACCTCTTTCACCAGATTATTATCTACATATAATCCTACCGTGTAATCCGTAAATAACGTATCAATTCCGATATCCTGTGCATTGATCACCGCGCCATCTTCCGCAATCACGTCTATCACGACCTGACCTTCAATGCTCGCCTGTCCTTTCAGACCGAAATCAACCGTGGTGATTTTGGTGGACGACGAGGATGGGGAGGCGATATCGACAACAACACCATTACCGGTAATGGATGTAATCGCGCCGCCCACTTTCTGTGCCACATAACTGAAGTCATAACCTGAATTTGCCGGTGCTTCTACACTTATCGTCCAGCTGCCTTCACCTATATTCGCAATTTCATATTCACCCTTACTGTCACTGTCGACCGTTAAGGTTAAGCCATGGCTGTTTGTCGCCACAACGTTCACCCCTGATAAGGTAGCGGTGTGATAAGTCTGATGCGTTCCTTGTCCTGAGTAGTCTTTATAAATAGTCCCTTTTAACACATTCTCACTTTTAAAGCCGAATGCTTGTTGCTCAGCAACGTTACCAGCTGAGAATTGGTCATCTTTCGGACTATTGACACTAAACGTCACCTGATTGCTCGCTGACATTGAGTTCGGACTGAACACCAGTCTGTAACCGGAACGCTCAATTGCGTTATCATCAATTTTAAGCACATAATCATGTCGGCTTAAACCTGACACTTCAAACAGACCGGTTCGATCATCAACCTTAATCTCCTGCTCCACAAATCCTGATTTTGCCGATGTTAACACCAGTTTCGGCGTAATTGGCGTACTTAATGCGCCAAAGGCAATATCATTTGCGCTGTATTTTCCGTCGTTATCGGCATCGATCACCACATAACCTTTGATAACCGCACTGCCGTGATAACCTATTTCTATTCCGTTAACTAATGACTTATTATCAGCAACATGCACTTTTAGCGATAAGTTAGGTGATCCGGCTTTAACTGCACCTTGACCTATATCCGTATAGCTCAATTGGTAACCATCCCAGTCAGCCACACTTTGCGAACTGTCTGCCGTGATAATCCAATCGCCTTCCGATACGTTGCCCGCCTCAAAGTTACCTTTACTGTCAGTGGTCACTTGTTTCGTAATTGTGCTACCCGTTTTAGTCAGAGTTAATGCTAAACCGGATAAATCCGCATCAATCGCTGAGTGGGTTCGGCTGTTGTCTATATCAATGCTGACATGACCTTTGATCATGGCAATATATTTATACGCTGAATTTTTGTCTAACTCATTTTGTGTTAACGGGTTAAACACAAAGTTATCGCTATTTCCGGCTATGACACTGTCCGCAATTAATTCCGTTCCTTCCGGTGTGCTAACCTTAATTTGGTAGTTACCACCTTTCGGTAATTTTTCAAACTGATAGTAACCTTGTTTGCCATTCACCGTTTTGGTGTCAACTTTTTTAAGTTCAACATAATCCGTTGCACCCGGTGCCTGATAATTAAGGGTCACATTGATGCCATTACGCCCTTCGTTATCCTGTCTGTCTTTGCTGTCATTTTCATCAATCCAGACGACACCATCGATTTTTTGTTTTCCTACCAACAGATAATTATTATCCAGTGAGCCTTGTTTTGGTAAACTCGCAACCGGAATAACAATATGTTTCGGATCGTTACCGGCTGAGCTTTGTTTAAACTCATGGTCGGCATTAGCGCCTAATTTCAGCACCACAGAATAGTTAGCACTATTACCAAACATCAAATTAGGGAATTGATACTCACCATCCACGGTTTGTTGGGTCATTAATAACTTACCAGTACCATCTAAACCGTCATGCAATTCAACGGTATACGAGATCGCACTATCAAGTAAATAGGTAAACGCCTTTGTAGGATCTAAATCGTTATTATTATCGGCATAATCGACGAAGATTTTCCCTTGAATACCGTTAGCACTTGCTTCTTTATAATAGAAACTATTACCAAAGACACCAGTATTGGTTATTTGAATATTGGATAAAGTACTGATTGGTTGAGTTGAACCTTCACTATTTTTAACTAATGAATAACCATCCGGCGAGGTTACAACATTAATACTGTACTTACCGGAAGGTAAGTTATAGAAATGATATTCACCTTTATCATTGGTATATTGACGAGCGATCTCTGTTCCGTTTGAATCAACTAGGCCAATCAATACATGATCAATTGGTAATTCAGGTGATGTGCCGTCAATAATAGTTTTACCCGCAATACCACTATTGATTGCTTGATTACTGCTTATACCTGCCGCCGGTGAACTGTTTGAACTACCAGCTAATAGGAAGGATTGGTTTTGTACAGTTCGTCCAATATCTTTAAAGGTTATTGTGTCTAAAGTTGCACTAGCTTTTTGATTAGCATTTGAAATAACGCCATAATTGCTTGTAGGAACAACTTGAACTACGTAGTCCGTATTAAGATCAATTCCAGTGAAACTATAATAGCCTTTCTCATTAGTAGTACTTTCAAGATAGTTAATAAGAGAATTATTCAATTTTTTAAATAATTTAACCTTAACATTCGATACAGGAAGATCACCTGTTTTATCAAAACTAATATCCGTTCTACCATTGTTGTTAATATCAACCATTACATAACCTGCAATAGCTGCATCACCATTTTTCTTATAGATGAAATCTAAATTACCACCTGATACTTTTGGTGTTTGTGATGTAATTTTAATATTTGGTACAGTATCAAACTCTGATTTTAGTTCATAAACGCTTACATCCAAGCCTTCTTCTGTAACTTTAATGGTATAAGTATCATTAAATAAATTTTGGAAAGTGTAAATACCAGATTTATCGGTTTTAGTTTTAACATAGAATTTTCCATCACGATATAATTCAACCGTTACTCCGGCAAGTGGCACATCACTTTTACTAGCATTGAAGTTACCATCCTCATCATAGTCAAAATAAAGTCGACCACTGATTTCGGTAGGTTGTTTCAGTTTTACTATCCAATACTGATCAGTTGCACCAGCAGATGGAATAGGGGCAACTTGTAAAAACTCTGGTTTTTTCAGTTCACTAGGAATAAGCTTGCCTTGAGGTTCATTACCACTAGCAACTAATTCAAATTGTTGTGAATCTAGTCCACGTAATCTAAGAATTATATTAGTTAAATACAAATTACCACGAGGTGAATTAGTGTCATTATAAACAAATTCGCCCGTATATTTTACATTGTTATCGACAAAGTCAGATTGATTTAAAATAGCGCTAACATTTCCATTATTGTATCCATTATAGAAACGAGGCGTAAAAAAGCCTTCTACTCTAAGCGCATCTTTATTATATCTCATTAACTCTTGACTTGTTAATAAAACCGCATCTTCTATTTTTTTGGAACCTGTAATATCTAGGTAAAGATTTCCTGATATTCCTTTAGATGCTTTTGATGCTTGCATAATATATTGACTAGATTCAACATTATTAGCTAAAGTACCATCGGCCAAGACTTCTATGTCAAAAATACCTACAGCTGTAGCAGGATCTTTGTCGGCAATATCAATATAACTATAATTAGTATTATCTGGATCATGTATAATGCGATATTTACCTTTTGGTAAACGGTTAAGAATTAAATTCTGATAAAAATCTCCGCCAGTCATCCATTCTTGGTAAGTACTTCCATCCCAATAAAGAACTTTAAATCTACCATAACCTTGTTCTTTGGAACCATTACCTTCATACTCACCATTTCCATCTAAATCATTGATAGGAATAAAGGTAATTGCATTACTTTTACCTTGCATTAAAAAGTTATGGATAATAGGTAAATCTATTTTATCAAAACGAATCGTTTGCAACTGAGCAAGACCTTGTTTTGGATCTGTTACTGCCTCAGTATCTGAGCGAACAACTTTAATGATAAAATCTTTCCCACTCGTCAGTCCATCATTTCCAGTGAACTCATAACGCCCTGTTTTATCGGTTTTTTGTGAAGCTAATACACTCTTACCTGAGCGTGAAGTACAATCATTATTATCTTTACATAATAAAACTGTCGCATCAAACAATGGTCTATCAAAGGCATCAGCCGTCCCACCTACAGTAAGTATACCGTCTCCTCTGTAAGTATCTAAATAAACTGTACCTTTAGCAATATAATCTCGTTGTTTTAATTTAAACCAGAAATTAGTATCTTTAGTATAGTTTTGACCACCTTTTACTTTTACAATAATGCTAGAAGTTTCATTAACAATAGTATCGTTTTGATCATTACGTTCTAATTCAATAGCATTTTTATCCGCATTACTGCCAGCGCCGAAAGCAGATTGAACAACTACTCGATATTCACCATCAGGTAACTTGGTAAAGTTATACCAACCATCATTGTTTGTTCCCATAACAGCAATATCATCACGTTCCCAATTGCCAGTAGATACTTGTTTATGCTGTAAAACGACACGAGTGTATCTAATAGGCGTATCTAACTTAGGATCATAATTACCGGTGGTACCAACATGGCTATTATTTAAGTAAACATAGCCCGAAATACTGTTAGGCGTTTTACCTCTAAAATATATAATAGAAAAACCACCCAATCTTTCGGTAGCGCTTGCATTATTTGCAACCGATCTTACTCGATATTCTTGTGTAACACTTTGGATATCTAAATAATTTGAATCATATCCAATAATTTTGTAAGTATAAATTCCACCATGATCAGAATTAATCCTAGCTCGTTGAGCACGCGAGTAATCATCTGGACCTTTTAGATATTTAGCATATAAACGTGTCCCATCTAATTTGGTCGCAGGCGTGACACCATCTTCTTCAAAAAAAGCAACCTCTAGATAAGGTCCGGTACTTAATTCACTAATACCATTTTGTATACCACCCCAGTTTCCGTGGTTATTTGTAGACTGTAAGCTACTTTCTACAGCTAATAGACTTGGTGCAATGATTGAATACCAAAAGTTTTGGTTTGACTTAGTACCGCCATTTAAATTGGGAATAATAATCTCTTTCGGAGCAATTTTGTCTTGCTTACCATTGCTGAGTTTTACTTTACCTTTATGAGTACTTTTTGATTCAGATGAGGTACTGGTTGATTTACCATCTGTATCGCCAATAAAGAAATATTTGGTCGTATCAATACCAGATTCATCTAAAACGACTTTATAATCTTTATTCGCTCTTAGTCCTCCAAATTTATAAGCCCCCGCTTTATTAGTGGTTTGTTTAGCAATTAATATCCAACTATTACCATCATGTTGATAAAGATTGACTGGCGTGTTAAGAAAGGTACTACCATCCTTAGGTAGAGTATTTCCTGTTTTACCCCCATCTGGGCCGTCTTCAGGGAATTGTTCTGAACCTAATGCAAATACCGAACCTGATATACCTGCTAAAGTTGTATCGTTCGGATCAATATTTAACAAAAATGTCGGGCCACTTGTTTGACCGATTGCATCAGTTATTTTAACAGTTTGTTCGGTTTTATTCTGTGGAATATAAGGTGCTTTTACATTGGTTACTTTTATGTCATAACTTGCAACAGCTAGATCTCTAAAACGATAACGGCCATTATCAGTTGTAGTTATTGTTCCTGTACCTAGTACTTTGGTTGTCGTGCCGGGATAGTAAAGCTCGACATTCATATCAATCGCACCGGTATCAGAGCCTACTGTATAGATCCCATCACCATTTTGATCAATAGCGACAACTCCGTCAATACCCCATTCATTACGTGGTTTAACATTAAATTGCCCTTTTTGATTTTTACCCGCCATATTAAAGCTAATTTTATTAACGTAGGCGTTTTTACTGTCTGGTAATGTTGCATCCCATAAAGCATATT
The DNA here is from genome assembly GCF_046635725.1 of Gilliamella sp. CG22. Classification (NCBI taxonomy): domain Bacteria; kingdom Pseudomonadati; phylum Pseudomonadota; class Gammaproteobacteria; order Orbales; family Orbaceae; genus Gilliamella; species Gilliamella sp. CG22. Next base: position 250 of record NZ_JBIDFK010000019.1, on the reverse strand, counting down.
TGATTTTATTACTTGAGTCAGCAACAAAATCTGCTGTATCAACCGTCATGTCATACAGATGCCCTTTTAAGGTATTTTTAAGTTCAACTACACCATCATTATTGGTTGCAAAAACAATTTGCCTTGAAGAAGAGGTATGAATCAACCTAACAGGAATATTCTTTGCACCATTTCCTTTGTCGTCTTTTATCTCTAAGTTGATATCACCGCCTTGCCCTTTGATAAATAAGTTCTGAGCAGACGCACCGGT
>NZ_JBIDFK010000018.1:0-8623 GCF_046635725.1 Gilliamella sp. CG22 | reverse complement strand
TTACCGTTAAAATATCCCGGGTAGATGCGAGGGGTAAAAATACCACTTACGGTTAGCAAACCTTTATTATATTGAATGAGTTCTTCTTTAGTGAGCTCAACTGCTTCATCTTTGTTTTTAGAACCTGTTACATCCAAGTAAAGCTTGCCCGAAATTGCCTCGGTCGTATTTGATGATGAAATTTGAGCTTGCATTAAGAATAGATTATTTTTATCTAAATTATTGGCAAGTGAACCATCGGCTAATACTTCAAAATCTAACGTTCCTGGTGGTGTTGCTGGGTCCATATCTGCAATATCGATAAAATTATCACCCTGATTGTGAACGATACGATATTTGCCTTGAGGCAATGATTTTAGCTTGATCGTTCGATAGTAATCACCAATATCACCCCATTTTTCATAATCACTTCCATTCCAGAAGTAAATTTGAAAATATCCATTTCCATTCTCAATCGTTTGCTCACCTGCATACTTCATATCACCATTGAGATCATTAACAGGCGCCCCCGAAAATTGTCCTTTTCCTTGCATTAGGAAGTGCTTAGTTAATGGCATATCAAGTTGTTTAAACTGTACTTTATAACTTGGTGCTAACTCTTTATCAGGATTAGTGACAGCCGTTGTCCCTGGATAGATAGTTTTAACGATATAAGTCACATCTCGATTAATACCATCTTGTTGCCCTTGAAAGCTATATTCACCCTTGGCATTCGTTAGTTTTTTCCCAATAAAATTACTTCCATTTTCAGTACAATCATTGGTACCGTCATCTTCGCAAAGTAAAACAATAGCATTCTTTAATGGTAAGTCATTAGCATTGTACATTTGCTCGGTTTGTATCTCACCATCACCTAACCATGTATCTAAAAATACTGAGCCACGAAGTATGTGTTGATTAATTTTTAATTTATACCAGATGTTAGTATCTGTGTTATATTTGTTACCACCACTCGCATTAACAATAATGCTCGATATCATTTTTCTATTATCATTAGGATCGATACTCGAACCACTATTCTGATCATTATTTTCGAAATCAATATCGCCATTCCTTATATCACTGCCGCCACCATATTCCTGTTTAGCCGTAACACGATACTCTCCATTAGGCAAATTAGTGAAATTGTAATGACCCTTGTCATCTGTTGCGAATTCGGTGATAACTGTCCATTCTCCAAATACTTCACGCTCCAGAGTAACCCGATTTTGTTTAATTGGTATATCTTGATTTGGATTATAAGTACCCAAAGTACCAGAATGACTATTATTTAAATAAACATATCCGGAAATCGTATTGGGTCTTGTTGGTGTAAAATAGATGGTATCTCCCCAAGTTTTAGCCGGTGCAACATTAACCGAATATTCGCCATTATATGATTCGGGATAATCCAAATTATCCTTATCATATTCAACAACAGAATAATAAAACAAACCCGCATGATCGATAGAATAATTTTGTGAGCCTCTTACGCCATAAAAACCCGGCTTTTGATAGCTGACTTCTAATTTATTACCTTGTAAATCGGTTGCTTGAGTCACACCATCTTCTTCAAAAAAGACAATTTTAGTATAAGTACTGGCGGTAATCGCTTCGAGCCCATTAATCGTTGAACTCCAGCTCCATTCCCCATTGGCTGTTTTCAAATAATTGACGACTAATAAATTACCTAAATCTTTACGTATTGGTGAATACCAAAAGTTTTGGTTGGTTTTTTGATCATTAAGTTTAGGTAAAATAATCTCTTTAGCAGCAATGTTAGCTTGCATACCATTACTTAATGTGACTTTACCTTTATGAATACTTTTTGATTTAGAGGAGGTACTGGTTGATTTACCGTCTGTATCATTGACAAAAATATTTTCATTTAAATTTATATTTGATTCCGTGACAACAACTTTATAATCTTTGTTTTTTACTAATCCAACAAACTGATAGGTGCCCAAATTACCGGCTGTTAATTGAGAAGCAATTTTTTCCCAATCGGTTCCATTATGTTGGTAAAGTTCGACAGTGGTATTAATTCCTGTACTACCCAGAGTGGCAAGCGGAATATTATTGCCCGTTTTACCTGAATCTGGACCTGCTTTAATATATTGCTGAGGTCCTAGTACAAACACATTTCCAGATATACCAGCTAACGTTGTATCGTTCGGATCCATTTTTAATAAAAATGTCGGACCACTTGTTTGATTATTTTCGTCTGTTATTTTAACGTTTTGTTCAATTTTACTAATTGGAATATAAGGTGCTTTAACATTGGTTACCTTAATGTCATAACTCGCCACCGCTAAGTCTTTAAAACGATATCGACCATTATCAGTAGTAGTCATTGTTTTTGTACCCAGTACTTTGGTTGTCGTGCCAGGATAAAAAAGCTCGACATTCATATCAATCGCACCGGTATCAAAATCTACTGTATAGATCCCATCACCATTTTGATCGATAGCGACAACACCATCGACACCCCATTCATTACGTGGTTTAACATTAAACACACCTTTTTGGTTTTTACCCTCCATATTAAAACTAATTTTGTCAACGTAGGCGTTTTTGCTATCCGGTAACGTTGCATCCCATAAGGCATATTTGATTTTATTACTTGAATCTGCAATAAAATCTTCTGCATCAACCACCATATCATACTGATGCCCTTTTAAGGTATTTTTAAGTTCGACTGTACCACTATTACTTGTTACAAAAATAGGAGTTTTGGAAGAAGCACTATAAATTAGTCTAACAGGAATATTCTTTGCACCGGCGCCTTTGTCATCTTTTATCACTAAGTTGATATCACCGCCTTGCCCTTTGATAAATAAGTTCTGAGCAGAGGCGCCGGTATCCACTATCAGTTGTACTGAGCGATCAATGGTTTCACCTTCAGTCGTTTTGGCAACAATCTTATATGTCCCCAGGAACGGCGCATCTAATTTATAGCTTCCATCTTGGTTGGTTGTTGAATCAGATAATAGTTTTTGGTTACTATCATATAATTCAACTTTTAAACCCGTTAACGGCATTTCCGTTTTGCTTGCCGTATTATCATAATCTAAATAGACTTTTCCACCTATATCAAAGCCATACGCAGTTGATAGTGTCACCATCGATATAAACGCTGAGGCTAATAGTTGTTTTATACCCCTTAGCATTCTTTTTTTCACTGTTGCATGATGTGCAGTTCGCATTATCTTTTCTCCTGATATGCGCAAATTCTCTTCTTTTCGTTTTTCTACTTTTCGGTTTGATTTGATTTGCACGGATGAATACATCTGACCTCTATTAACTTTTTGCCAACTGTTCATTAGAAACTCCCTACTACATTGACAAACCAACCATGTGAACGGTAGTTCAGACGCGTTAAGTTGTCATTGTAATCCGTAAAGTTATAACCTATTCCCATCTTGATATTGTCACCGACATTTCGGTAAATACTGGTCACAACCCCGTCTTTATGGTCATCCGCTAGGTTTGTACGTAACGTTCGACCTTCTATCTGGTATTCCCAGTCACCTGTCTTGTAATTGAGGCGAAGTGCATATAAGCTTGCTCCTGATGAGTACCACGTGCTTTCACCTTTATAACGTAAATGCCCTTGTCGGTGCGCCGCTTTAAACGCTGTTTCCCAGTTCGCATTCCACTCATACACACCTTCTAATGACCACACCCAACTTTTTTGGTCATACAGGCTTGAGGTATAGCTTTTGCTATTTGACGATGTTGAATTTGCTATCAGCTGATCATCCGGATCTAAACCATACACATACGTTAGCTTTCCGAATAAATTCAGGTTATTGATAGATAACGGGCGATAAGCAAAGCCTAATGTCGATTCCGTGTAGTTACTCACCACTTCACTGTTGTTATCGTGCTCTCCTAACGTTTTTGCAAAATCAAACTGTGCCATCCAGCTTAGGTTCTCGTTCACGGTCGTTTTTGCCCGGTTGGTCGTTACCCATTGACGGATCCGCTCACTACCTTCATCTATCCGGTATTCCACCCGGTTACGTACCTGAACAGTATCATTTTTATAACCATATCCTACTGCATACACATCCCGGCGGGTTTCATCATTTCCGGTTAAACTGGTATTGCGGTTTCGGTAACGATTATTCACCCGTCCTACCGAGTAAGACCCCTCTATAAATTGTGCTTCCGTCGGTTTATAACTTACCCCATAAACATCAGAAGTGGTTCGGTCAATTTTGGTGGTTTTAAATTGACGCTCTGAGTAAAGCTCCATCTGACTGGTCGCTTTGGTGCGTCCCCCAACAATTGTCGTAATACCCCGCCCCGAGGTCGAGTCCACATCATTTAAGACTTTGGTATATAAACTGGTGCGGTCATTTACATCCCAGCTCCCCTGAACACCACCACCGGCACCCCGATTTGATGCAAATACTTCTGCACCCAAATTGATGCTTTCGGTAATTTGTGAACTGTATCCTAAGGTGGTACGGTTATCATTCGCCACATCGCCCGATTTACCTAACGTCAGCTGCTGAATGAAATAACCTTTATCCCGTCCGCCAAAAAACGAACGCTCTACTTTCGCTGCCACTAAGGTTTCACGGGTAGAAGCATCACCATAATTATGGGTGTTGCGTTGTTGTAACTCTAACGCCGTTTTATATAAGTCACCGAGTGTTGTGTAATATTGAGCACGAGCGATTTTTTCGACATAATTTGCCTTGTCTTTTTCACGACTGTAACCCAGTAAGATACCTTTTTTATCCGTCTCAAAGTCATAACGTAATTCGCCACCCCACTCTTCTAAATCACTGCTACGGGCTTTAGCAAAGGACGAAAAGCCTTTCTGCTGCATCGAATAGTAACCCGTAAAACTTAATGGGATATCCTCATCGGTCAAATCACTGAATTCGATTTTTTGATTAATCTTCCATGCCGCTCCCCGTGTATCACCTGATAACACCGTCTGATTAAATGATAAGCCACCATTACTCGACACAAAAATATCACTCATCCTTGCCTTACTTTTGGCATATTCAAAATGGGTATGCGTGCCTTGCGTCGGTCTGACAATGACATCTAGCCCTTTTAAGTCATACGTTTCACCGCCTGACTGGTCTTCACTGATATACGTCCCACCGATTCGAACATGGTCGTTTAACCAGTGATAAGCCCGACCACCAAACACTTTTTGGCTTTCAAAGTCAAAACCGTCCGAGTAATATTCGTATTCCGCTATAATCCAGACTGGGTTACCCCCAACCAGATTACCGCTTTCAATAATTGAACTGCCCGTGCCACCGTTTGCCGTCATCGGTAGGGCTTTGGTTAACATCACCCGACCCTGATACTGATTCACTTCATAATCAACCCCTTCGTTCAAGGTACTGGTGCTCAGCACCCGACCGGTATTGCGGTCACGTACCTCCATCGACAGCTTTAAACTTCCTTCGGTAATACGCTGATGTTTTAAAAAGTATAAACTACCACCGGTCGAGGCTAACTCAACATGACTGCCTCGCGTTTCACCGTTCGATAAAAACACCGTCGCGAATGTGCGGGTATCACCATAACGGGTTGAATGCTCACTTTCGTGATATAACTTTGCCCCATATAAACTGCGGTTAAAGTTGGCAAACTCATTGCCGGTAATTTGGGAGTTATAGTTACCCCATAACCCGTAACTTTTGCCCTTCTCTAATTTGATATAAAACTTCCCTTCCGTATCCACATCACTTTCCGTGGTCGAATCATCTCCGTATATCGGGTAGTAAGCTTGCGGGTCGATTTCTCGGATAAAACGAGTCGGGTCTTTTTCACCTAAATGTCCAAATGCATTTTTTAATTTCGTTTCAGTCGTGTCCAGATGTGCCGTTAACCGATAATCGTTTTTATTTGCTTTTAAGTAAAAAGCAACCCGACCATCCCAGCTCCCTTTGCCGCTGTAGTGATGACTGTCGGCATCTTCCAGTATCGAACGCCCTTTTCCACTAACATTGTTTTGTGCATACGTCACATCCACGATACCCACATAAAAAATGTCATCTTTCTTTTCAACCACTAACTTTTCCTGTTGCGACTGTTTCTGACCCTGCTCATCCTGCCAGCTTAAATCAAACTGATAATCACCCGGCGATAAAATTATCTCTCGCATCGCTCGACCTTGAGCATCCGCCACTAAAGGCTCGCCATTAAGCATCAACCCTTGTTTACCTTTTAAGCCCGTCATTTGAATGACCACTTTACGGTCTTGTGCACTGGTTACTATGCCCTGATGATCTATCCGGCTTTCGCCAAAGCCCGGTATCGTGCTCTCTGATTTTAATTGGCCAAATAATAAATGGCCTGAGCCCGATTGATTGTCCAGTTTGTTGTAGGAAATAAAATCACTGTTATGGTCCGCTATGCCTTGACCTAATGTCTTAAACGATGTTGCATAAACACTGTCTTTCAAACCGTCATAACTGGTGGTGGTTAAAATCGCTTTATACTCGCTGTCTGTCGATAACGGCTCGCCATTATCGGTTTCACCACGCCATAACACCGCTTCATACGGACTGATTTCTTTAAATCGTAAGATCTTTAATGGTTGTCGGTTATCTAAATCCGATTGACGGTAAATGGTGATTTGATATTCTGCGATTTTGGTTGGGTAGTTAGTGTAAATATAAAGTCCCATTGGTGTCGTAAACAATCCTTGCGACGTCAACTTCACTTTTGGATTATAAATACTTAAATTAAGCTTTTCTTCTGCGTTAAACTCATCCCGAATAATATTTAATTTAGGTATATCTAAACTACCTGCATAAACATTATTGGAGCCAAGTAAAAAAGCAAAACTAATACTCAGGCAAAGTGGATGCCGGGTCCAGTTATGTTTTTTCATTTAGTTTATTTCCTTCCTCTTCTTCTAAGATCGATTATATTTTTTATTTCCGTAATTCAACTCAACATCAAAATTTATCCATAAACCTTAAAAAATGATTGATGACCAATCTCAATTAACCTTTGTTGATAAATAATAAATTAGCTAATCAATCAGTTAAAAAAATTACAAAATGAAATACTTTTATTAAAACTTTTTCATAATATTTACATAATACTATATATTGATCACAATAAACGATCAATATATATTATTCTGATCGCTAATTTCTATATTAATTGTTACTTTAATTAGCTGTTTATAGTTATTAAAAGTAAGATTAATAGGATAGATTAATTAGAAATAAAAAACCCCCGATAGACGGGGGAAAGACCTGAAAGGATAGGGATAGACAGACTTCCTTGTCCGTCTTTGATGGTAATTACTGATTTACCTCGGTAACACCAAAATCAACTTTACTTGGTAATCCCGGCGATACTCTCACCACTTTTGGATTACGTCCACTTACTTTGTACTCTTTTGGTAAGCTTCGTGGGTCTAATTTGATGACGAAGTTTGCACCTCGTTCCCAACGGCCTCCCGATACGCCAACTATATGGTAACGACCATGCGTATCAGTTGTGATGATTTCACCCCGAGCCGTCACTAACTTCACGCCGCCCAGACCTTCTTCACCTTCATCTTGTACGCCATTACCGTTGCGGTCGACAAACACTTTTCCGAAGATTAATGCATTGTCAAATAATGGGTCCGCTGTCACTGTCACTGTCGCCTGCGCAGTATTCGATACCACTCGACCCAGTTTACTCAGTGCCATCGCCGTATTGGTGTACTCGCCCTGAGTCACGCCTGAGCCCACAACCAACATATAGTTAATAACGAGTTCACCATTGCCTTTTAATTCCAACGAATCATAAGTCATCGCTTTTCCACCTTTCGGGTCGGCTATCTTCTTACCATCTAAACGTGAAGAGCCTTTTACATACTTAAACCCTGCCGGTAAGATGTCTTTTACTTTGATATTCGCTGTTTGTACCGTGTTATTGATCACTTTTATGCTGTAAGGAACAATATCACCTGTCACAACATTATCTTTTAACGCTGTTTTTATAACCGTTATATCCGCATCCGCTGCCCGATAACCCAACATTAAATCGTTAATCGAGGCCGAATAGGTTGTTAACGTGTTGTCTTTCAAACCGATCGGTAAGGTTTGGGCTCCACCTACTCCGTTATACACGATCGATGACGGTGGTGAGGACAAGTCGATTAACGGATGCTCAACCACTTTTCCGTCGATGTCTGTGTACTTCTCAAACGATGGAATGCGTTCATAAAGCAGGCTGTCCTGCGTTGAACCCACCACGCCATCATGATAATTTCCAAACAGTAAACGGATATGATGCGTAACAGTACTGCCACTATTGTTACCGATTGCCAGATTACGGAAGCTAAACTGACCATTATTATCCGTCATCGACGTCATTGGCTTGCCATCTTTATCCATCACATGCTTTTTATCACTGTCTAACAGATAAACATTTACACCCGATAACCCCTTATAACTGTCAGCTGAGTTTGAACCTGTCCCTTCACTGTCTTCTACAAGCTTACCTTCAATAATACCACCATGGATATAACCAAAGTCCTGATCGGTTAGGTTACCCGTGATATCAATGATTGCCTGATTGACTGTCTTCGGTAAGGTTAAGTAACCTTTGCTGTCATGGTGCGCATCATCCGGGTCAAAGCTTGCTCGTAACGTGCTCG
>NZ_JBIDFK010000017.1:0-10248 GCF_046635725.1 Gilliamella sp. CG22 | reverse complement strand
CGAGCACGTTACGAGCAAGCTTTGACCCGGATGATGCGCACCATGACAGCAAAGGTTACTTAACCTTACCGAAGACAATCAATCAGGCAATCATTGATATCACAGGTAACCTAACCGATCAGGACTTTGGTTATATCCATGGTGGTATTATTGAGGGTAAACTGGTAGAAGATCGTGAAGGTAAAGGTCTTGTCAGTCTGTCAGAATTAACCGGATTATCGGGTGCAGAGGTTTATCTGTTAAACAATAATCAGAAACATATGATGAACAAAGATGGTAAACCACTGTCGTTTATGACACGCAGTGATGGTAAATTTATATTCCGTAATCTGGTGATAGATCCGAATGTGGTTGATGATTCAAAATATAGTATCCGTTTACTGTTTGGTGAATATCACGACGGCGTGGTTGGCTCAGATAATAGCAATCCATTATATGAAAAAGTGCCATATTTTGAACAATATACTGATAGTAATGGTAAAGTGGTCAAACATGACTTAATTGATATTGCTACACCGCCAGCATCGATTGTTTATAATGGCACAGGTGGTATGCAAACAGTGCCGATTAAGTTAAATGATGGCAGTATCACCTTTAGTGCAACAAGTAACGATATTATATTGGGTTATCGAGTACATAATGTGGATGTAACCGTAATAAAAACGGCACTGAAAGATAATGTCGTGGTGGGTGATATTGTCCCTTATACCATCAAGGTGATTAACAATTCGTCACACAAATCACGCATTAAAGTAAAAGATATTTTACCGTCAGGATTTAAGTTCGTGAAAGGTTCATCGCGTTTAAATGGCAAAAAAGTGGCGGATCCCAAAGGCACTAAAGCGGTGATGTATGATTCTCTGGATTTAACGGCTAACAGTGAAGTGGTGATCAGCTATATGTTAGTTGTGGGCTCGGGTGTTACCCAAGGCGAGTATACCAATACGGCGATGGCACTAAACGCCTTGACGGGTAAAGTGTCGTCGAATATAGCGGAAGCGACGGTAACGGTGACAGCCGATCCACTGTTTGACAATGCGTTAATCTTCGGAAAAGTGTTTATCGACCGAAACGGTAATGGCATACAGGATGAAGGTGAAGATGGTCTGGGCGGCGTGAAATTAGTGACCACCCGTGGCGAAATTATCACAACCGATACGCATGGACGTTACCATATAGTTGGTGTATCGGGAGGCCGTTGGGAACGAGGTGCAAACTTCGTTATCAAACTAGACCCACGAAGCTTACCGAAGGAATACAAAGTAAACGGACGTAATCCAAAAGTGGTAAGAGTATCACCGGGGTTACCAAGTAAAGTTGATTTTGGTGTTACGGAGGTAAATCAGTAATTCCCATTAAACATAAAGATAGACAAGTAGGTCTGTTTATTCCTATCCTTTCAGCTCTTTCCCCCGTTTATCGGGGGTTTTTTATATTAAGCATCCTAAATTATTATTTTATATAAATAGATTTTAGTGTTAGAGCACTGAAAATGAGTAGAGTTGTAGAAATATAATTAAAATTGAATGCCGGTTAATAAATTAACATTGTCATATTAATTAGTTAGCATAAATAGAGCAGTATTGATGAATTTAAGCATAACACTGAAAGAGTTTATTATCATTCGTTGAATGAAATCAAAAAATTTTGCGAAGCATTGCAGATAGAAAACTCCCAACTAAAATTGGGAGTTGATTCGTTTTATTGTTGATAATTTGATAAAAATTTAGCAAAACGTTCGATAGCGTCTTGTAATTCACCTGTATGTGGAAGCGCAACAATTCTGACATGATCGGGTTTATGCCAGTTGAAACCACTGCCTTGTACTAAAAGAACTTTTTCTTGCAATAGAAAATCTAAAACCAATTTCTGATCATTGCGAATATTAAATTTTTGCTGATCAAGTTTAGGAAATAAGTACAATGCGCCTTGTGGTTTAGTACAACTTACCCCTGGGATATCATTTAACATGCGCCATGCAAGCATACATTGATCATATAAACGACCACCAGGAACAATAAATTCATTAATACTTTGATAACCGCCAAGCGCACCTTGAATGGCATGTTGCAATGGGACATTGGCGCATAATCGCATTGACGCCAACATATTTAGTCCCTCAATGTATCCTTTTACATGTTGTTTAGGGCCACAAAGTGCCATCCATCCTTGCCTAAAACCTGCAACACGATAAGTTTTAGATAGTCCGCTCATGGTTACGACAAATAGATCGGGCGCTAAAGCGGCTATTGAATGATGAACAGCATCATCATATAAAATTTTGTCGTAAATTTCGTCAGCAAAAATAATAAGGTTGTTTTGACGCGCAATTTCGGCAATATCAAGTAGAAGCTGTTTACTATAGACGGCACCGGTTGGATTATTAGGATTAATGATCACAATTCCTTTGGTTTTAGGGGTGATCTTTCGTTTAATATCCTCTAAATCGGGTGACCAATTAGCATCTTCATCGCAAAGGTAATGAACAGCACTACCACCAGATAAACTAATTGCAGCTGTCCATAATGGATAATCTGGCATAGGAACTAAGATTTCATCACCGCTATTGAGCAATGCTTGCATCGATTGTACGATAAGTTCAGAAACACCATTGCCGATAAAAATGTCTTCGACATCTAAACTGGTTATTCCTCTGGCTTGATAGTGTTGCATAATAGCTTTACGTGCAGAGTAAAGTCCTTTTGAATCGGAATATCCTTGTGAAGAAGGCAAATTACGGATGACATCAACTAATAATTCATCAGGTGCGGCAAAACCAAAAGGGGCAGGATTTCCAATATTGAGTTTAAGTATAGTTTGACCTTCTTCTTCAAGACGCTTTGCGTGCTCAAGAATTGGTCCACGGATGTCGTAACAGACATGATCCAATTTATTTGATTTTTGGAAATTTTTCATAATGTTGCCCTTTTTAATTATTTTAGTGTTTTTTTATTTTTAACAAAAAAACAATCTACTCCTATTTCGATAATTTTTGAAGATGTTATTATAATCAACCAAGTAAATATCTTTTGATTGTCCAAAATTTGTGCGGAGTATGTGATGAAAACCATTTTAACTGTCATAGGAAAAGACCAGACCGGAATTATTGCTGGTATAAGTCAAAAATTATATGAATTGAATATTAATATTTTAGATGTATCTCAAACTATCATGGGTGAATATTTCACGATGATTATGTTACTCGATTTATCCAAAATCGATGTTTCATTTGATGATGTTAAAAATACTTTAACGCAAACAGGCGAAAATCTTAAAGTTAAAGTCAATATTCAACGCGAAGAGATATTTGATGCAATGCATCGTCTTTAAATTTTATTCAATAATTTTTACTGAAGGATAGTACTAATGGAAACCAAACAGATCCTCGAAACGATTAAAATGATTGAGGAAGAAAAGCTTGATATTCGCACAATAACCATGGGTATTTCTTTGCTTGATTGTATTGATAGCGATGGTGAAAAAGCCCGTCAAAAAATCTATGACAAAATTACTAAATTAGCCAAAAATTTAGTAAAAGTTGGTGATCAAATTACGTCTGAATTTGGTATTCCAATTATTAATAAACGTATCTCTGTTACACCAATATCCTTAATTGCAGGAGCAAGTAATGATAGTGATTATGTCGCGTTCGCAAAAACACTTGATCAAGCTGCTAAAGCGGTGGGGGTGAACTTTATTGGTGGATTTTCGGCGTTAGTGCAGAAAGGTTACCATAAAGGTGATGAAATTTTGATTAAATCCATCCCACAAGCTCTTGCCCAAACAGAACGTGTTTGTTCATCGGTTAATGTAGGTTCTACACAAACCGGTATCAACATGGATGCCGTAAAACAGATGGGGCATATTATTAAAGAAGCAGCCGCATTAACGGCGAATAATAGCAGTATGGCTTGTGCAAAATTAGTTGTGTTTGCTAATGCTGTTGAGGATAATCCGTTTATGGCTGGGGCTTTTCATGGTGTAGGCGAAGCAGATTGTGTCATTAATGTGGGTGTCAGTGGACCAGGTGTGGTTAAGCGAGCGCTCGAAAAAGTAAAAGGTCAACCTTTTGATGTGGTTGCGGAAACAATCAAAAAAACGGCTTTTAAAATTACGCGTATGGGACAACTTGTTGGTAAAGAGGCTTCGGAGCGTTTAGGCGTTAAATTTGGTATTGTTGATTTATCTTTAGCGCCAACGCCTGCAATAGGTGATTCAGTTGCCCATATTTTAGAAGAAATGGGACTGGAAGTGGTTGGAACCCATGGTACAACGGCTGCGTTGGCGATGCTTAATGATGCTGTCAAAAAAGGTGGGGTCATGGCATGTGGTCATGTAGGTGGTTTAAGTGGGGCATTTATTCCTGTGTCAGAAGATGCTGGGATGATTGATGCGGTAAATAAGGGGGCACTCAATTTAGAAAAATTAGAAGCAATGACCTGTGTTTGTTCGGTCGGGCTTGATATGATTGCTATTCCGGGTGATACACCAGCTGAAACAATATCTGCTATTATTGCAGATGAAGCAGCAATCGGCGTCATCAATCATAAGACCACTGCCGTTCGCATCATTCCTGCGGTTGGTTTAACAGTGGGTGATAATATAGAATTCGGTGGGTTATTGGGTCATGCACCTGTGATGCCAGTAAATAAATATAGTTCATTTGATTTTATTCATCGTGGTGGACGTATTCCTGCTCCGATTCACTCCTTCAAAAACTAAGCGATTATTTTGTGATGCCTTGTATATCAAAAAAGACAAGGTATCACATGACTTTCTGTCTATTGATTTCTACCTGATAATCCAAAATGTGATTTTTTTGTCCTTCATTTTACGGTTATCCCTATAATGAGCAATCACACGGATACTATTTGGTAATGAATTAATTAGTCTCATTTTTCTTACTTATCTAAAATTAATTTATAAAAAATAAAAGGAAACAAAAATGAAAAAAGTTATAGTCAGTTTTATCTCAATATTATTGTTAGGTTGTGGGACTTTAGAAAGTAATTATCAACCTGGCAACTATGGTCCGATGTTAACGGTAATTAATCAAAAATTACCCGCTTATGATTTACCTAAAAAATTAGATTTCCACAATAAAACCTATTATATATATAATCAAAGTCGCGATAGTGGTTCAGGTAATCCTAATGATAAGCGTGCAATTATGTACATGCAAGATCCTAAATCAGAAACCTATTATGAAGATTATTTCATTATTATGGATGATATCGTTGCCAATGCTCAAGATGCTCAAAAACTCTTTAAATTGCAAATCGCAATGCGTTCATCTGATCCGAAAGTCACTCAAGAAGGTAACGTTTCTTATTCCGTAGGAACGGATGAAAAAAATGGTATAGGTTATTTAATCGTCAGTACTTATGATGAATCAACGCATTTGGCTCGTAATCGTTTTTATCTCATTTTACTCAATGAAAAAAATGACCATTTAGTAAAATATATGCAAACCCATACTAAACAAATGGCACAAGAGATATTAAAATTAGGACGTAAATAGTTAATTTACCAGTCTAATACCGATAACCTCAATGACAAGAATAGCAGCGTTAGTTGCGTTTATCGTTATGCACTGCTAGTATTTTAACATTTCGATAAATCAGTGGTAATTATGCATAACACATTTTCTGATAGTTATTTTCAACGTTTTAGTGGCATTGCTCGGTTGTATGGTCAATCCGCATTGTCGTGTTTTGCTCGTGCACATATTTGTGTAATAGGGATTGGTGGTGTTGGTTCTTGGGTAGCTGAATCCCTTGCTCGCAGTGGTATCGGGCAAATTACTTTGATTGATATGGATGATGTCTGTGTGACTAATACCAATCGCCAGATTCATGCTTTAACCACAAATATAGGTAAAGCTAAAACCGCAGTCATGGCTGAGCGAATATTACAAATAAATCCTGAATGTATTGTTAATCAAATTGATGACTTTATAAATATTGATAATGTTTCAGATTATTTAGGTGCTCAAAACTTGCCTCGTTATGATTATATCATTGATGCTATTGATAGTGTGCGTGATAAAGCGGCCGTGCTTAATTATTGTAAGCGACAAAAATTGAAAGTCATTACTATTGGTGGCGCAGGTGGGCAAAAAGATCCAACACAGATTAAAATAGCTGATTTGGCTAAAACCATTCAAGACCCTTTGGCAGCTAAATTACGAGAAAGATTAAAGAACGATTATAAACTCAATAAAGATAGTAAAGGTAAATATTCGATACCTTGTGTTTACTCAACAGAACAACTGACATATCCGGCGGAGAATGGACAAATCTGTTTTACGAAAAGTGAAGCGCATGGCACTAAAAAAATGGATTGTGAATCAGGTTTTGGCGCAGTGACGACTGTTACGGCAAGTTTTGGATTTGTTGCTGTTAGTTATGTACTGGACAAATTATCAAAAATTTAAGTGAACTTTTTATTTTTTCAAAAAAATTTAGCATATTTAAAAAAAGCTATTTTACCTAAGTAAAATAGTTTTTTTTATCAAAAAATCTCAAATATTAATTTTTTCCTATCTATTAGGATGAATCTCACTTACCCATTTCAATAACATTTATTTTTCTGCAAGATCTTATTGTATAAAGTAAAAAACTGATTTACGATAACGGCAATTTCGTTTTGTTATTATGCATAGGCATTAAAAAGATTCAAGGAAGACGCCAAACGATTCAGATTTATTTTTTAATTTCAAGGAGTAATCTATGGCAGTAACTAATATGAATGAGTTAAATGAGTTAATGGTCCGTGTAAAAAAAGCACAGGAAACTTATTCAACTTATACTCAAGAACAAGTGGATAAAATTTTCACGGAGGCTGCAAAAGCTGCTGCAGCTGCGAGAATTCCACTAGCCCAACAAGCTGTTGCTGAATCGGGTATGGGGATTGTAGAAGATAAAGTGATTAAAAACTTATTTGCTGCAGAATATATTTTAAACAAATATCGTCATGACAAAACTTGTGGCGTAGTGGCAGAAAATGAACCCTTTGGAACTATTACGCTAGCCGAACCTTTAGGGATCATATGTGGAATAGTACCGACGACCAATCCAACTTCCACCGCTATTTTCAAATCCCTTATCAGTCTTAAAACCCGTAACGCAATCGTCTTCTCTCCTCATCCTAGAGCAAAAAAATCAACTATTGAAGCAGCCAGAATTGTTCTAAATGCAGCTATAAAAGCTGGTGCGCCAAAAGATATTATTGGTTGGATTGATGAGCCCTCTATCGAATTATCAAATGCTTTAATGCATCATGATGATGTCGCTGCAATTTTAGCAACCGGTGGCCCAGGTATGGTGAAAGCAGCTTATAGTTCAGGTAAACCTGCATTAGGTGTTGGCGCAGGTAATACGCCTGTCATCATTGACGAAACAGCGGATTTAAAACGAGCAGTGGCTTCCGTTCTGATGTCTAAAACGTTTGATAATGGTATGATTTGTGCCTCTGAACAGGCTATCGTCGTAGTTGATTCTGTTTATGACGAAGTACGTCGCTTGTTAACACAATACGGTGCATACGTTTTAAATGCTAAAGAGACTAAAGCCGTTCAAGGTATCATTTTAAATGACAAGGGTGCTTTAAATGCTAATATCGTTGGTCAACCGGCGACCAAAATTGCTGAATTAGCAGGTTTTAAAGTACCAGCAGGTTCAAAAGTACTGGTAGGTGAAGTGAGCAAAGTTGATCTATCTGAACCGTTTGCGCATGAAAAACTTTCACCGACGTTAGCTATGTTTAAAGCTAAAGATTTTGCTGAAGCAGTAGAAAAGGCTGAAAAATTAGTTGAAATGGGTGGTATGGGTCATACTTCTGTTCTTTACACCGATCAAGATAGCAATCGTGAACGTATCGATTATTTTGGCAAAAAAATGAAAACTTGCCGTATTTTGATTAACCAACCTGCAGCGCATGGTGGTATTGGCGATTTATATAATTTTGATTTAGCGCCGTCACTAACATTAGGTTGTGGTTCTTGGGGGGGTAACTCGGTATCTGAAAATGTCGGACCGAAACACTTACTTAACAAGAAAACAATCGCTAAGAGAGCAGAAAACATGTTATGGCACAAATTACCAAGTTCTATCTATTTTAAACGTGGCTCACTGCCTATTGCTTTAAATGAAGTCGTTGAGCAAGGCGCAAAACGAGTCTTTTTAGTCACTGATAAATTCCTATTTAACAATGGTTATTCAAAACAAATCACCGATCAATTAGAGTCACAAGGTGTTCTTTGTGAAACATTCTTTGATGTTGAAGCTGATCCAACCTTAAGTGTTGTTCGTAAAGGGACTGAATCAATGAGAGCATTCCAGCCTGATACTGTTATTGCTTTAGGCGGTGGTTCACCAATGGATGCTGCAAAAATCATGTGGGTTCTTTATGAACACCCAGAAACTAAATTCGATGAATTAGCATTACGTTTTATGGATATTCGTAAACGTGCTTGTCATTTCCCGAATATGGGCAAAAAAGCAAAATTGATCTGTGTTACCACAACATCAGGCACCGGTTCTGAAGTGACGCCATTCGCAGTTGTGACGGATGATGCAACCGGACAAAAATATCCGTTAGCCGATTATGCTGTTACGCCTCATATGGCAATTGTAGATGCTAACTTAGTGATGAATATGCCACGTTCACTTTGTGCTGCTGGTGGTTACGATGCGGTAACTCATGCTTTAGAAGCTTATGTGTCAGTAATGGCAACAGAGTTTTCTGACGGTCAAGCATTACAAGCTTTAAGTATGCTTAAGTCCTATTTACCGGCAAGCTATAAAGAAGGGGCTAAAAATCCTATCGCTCGAGAAAAAGTACACAGTGCAGCGACATTAGCAGGTGTTGCTTTTGCTCAAGCATTTTTAGGTATTTGTCACTCAATGGCGCATAAAATTGGTGCAGCTTTCCATATCCCACATGGTGTGGCTAATGCAATGCTCATCAGCAATGTTGTCCGTTTTAATGCAACAGATAAGCCAACTAAACAAGGTACATTTAGTCAATATGGTTATCCTCAAGCCATTCGTCGATACGCTGAAATTGCTGATCATTTAGGTTTAACGGCTGCTGCGGATAAAGATGAGAAGAAAGTTGAGGAATTAATTGGTTGGTTAGATCAACTTAGAAAAGATCTCGAAATACCTTTCTCTATAAAAGAGTTTGGTGTGGATGAAAAAACGTTCTTAGCACAAATTGACCAACTTGCTGTAGATGCATTTGATGACCAATGTACGGGCGCAAATCCTCGTTATCCTTTAATTGCTGAACTAAAACAAATCTTGCTTGATACCTATTATGGTCGTCCATATCAAGATAACGGTGATATAAGTGAAGATGTTGCTGTGCATACAGCGGCTAAAGGTGTAGCTTCTACTACTAAGAAAAAAGCGGTAAAAAAGAAATAATCTAAAAAATTATTTTTGATTAAATAAAACCCTGAAATTGTCTATATTTCGGGGTTTTTTTATGTTTTTGATTTTTTTTTAAGCAAACAAAATAAAATTTGTTTTTTTTGCTTGCAAGCTTAAATGTTCTAGTCCATAATGCGCAGCACTTAGGCCGGCTTAGCTCAGTAGGTAGAGCAACTGACTTGTAATCAGTAGGTCGCCAGTTCGATTCCGGCAGCCGGCACCATTTTCCTAAGTAGACAAATTTAAAAAGATTCGGGGTGGGGTTCCCGAGCGGCCAAAGGGAGCAGACTGTAAATCTGCCGTGTCACACTTCGAAGGTTCGAATCCTTCCCCCACCACCATATATCTAATATTAGCAATAGCTAATTGAAGCATTTAGGTAGCCGAGTTTGAACATGCGGGCATCGTATAATGGCTATTACCTCAGCCTTCCAAGCTGATGATGCGGGTTCGATTCCCGCTGCCCGCTCCAATTGCTGATATAGCTCAGTTGGTAGAGCGCACCCTTGGTAAGGGTGAGGTCGGCAGTTCAAATCTGCCTATCAGCACCATTCTTGTTACTTTCCTAAACTTCTAAAAATATCAAATTTGACTGCTTAAAAGCTTGTCACTTGACGGCTTTATCTGTTATTATTCAGAGCTAATTTTAAGTTAGTATTATGTTGATATAAAATATAATACTTGGTTAATGTGGTGATTCACCACCGATTTGTATTACATTTGAGGGACAATAAATGTCTAAAGAAAAATTTGAACGTACAAAACCCCACGTTAACGTTGGTACAATCGGCCACGTTGACCATGGTAAAAC
>NZ_JBIDFK010000016.1:0-32970 GCF_046635725.1 Gilliamella sp. CG22 | reverse complement strand
AGGAACACCTACTTGACGACCTAAAAGGATGTGCTCACGAGTTTGTGGCATAGGACCATCAGTTGCTGCTACTACTAGAATAGCACCGTCCATTTGCGCTGCACCGGTGATCATGTTTTTAACATAGTCAGCATGGCCTGGGCAGTCTACGTGTGCGTAGTGACGAGTTGGTGTGTCGTATTCAACGTGTGAAGTATTGATGGTAATACCACGTGCTTTTTCTTCTGGTGCGTTATCGATTTGATCGAATGCACGAGCTTGTCCGCCGTATTTTTTAGCAAGAACAGAAGTAATTGCAGCAGTTAAAGTTGTTTTACCATGGTCAACGTGGCCGATTGTACCAACGTTAACGTGGGGTTTTGTACGTTCAAATTTTTCTTTAGACATCTTAATGTTCCTTTATTAAATCACTTCCCTCATTTTGTAGGGAAGTGTTACTTTATTTATATAAATAATTATTTCGCTTTACGAGCTTCAATAATTGCTGTTACGATGTTTGAAGGTGCTTCGTTATACTTCAAGAACTCCATAGAGTAAGAAGCACGACCTTGTGTTTGTGAACGAAGGTCTGTCGCATAGCCAAACATTTCTGAAAGAGGTACTTGCGCACGAACAGTTTTACCTGTTGCAGTATCATCCATGCCTTCGATCATACCACGACGACGGTTTAAGTCACCGATAACGTCACCCATATAATCTTCAGGGGTTTCAACTTCTACTTTCATAATTGGTTCTAAAAGCACAGGTTTAGCTTTCATGAAGCCTTCTTTAAATGCCATTGATGCGGCAAGTTTAAAGGCAATTTCGGATGAGTCGACATCATGGTAAGAACCAAAATGTAAACGCACACCGAGATCCACAACAGGATAGCCAGCTAAAGGCCCTGATTTCAATTGCTCTTGGATACCTTTATCTACTGCAGGAATAAATTCACCCGGAATTACCCCACCTTTGATTTCGTTAACAAATTCGTAACCAGCACCACCCGCTTCTAATGGATACATGTCGATAACAACATGACCGTATTGACCACGACCACCAGATTGTTTTGCATGTTTTCCTTCGATGTCTTTAACTGTTGTACGAATAGTTTCACGGTAAGCAACTTGAGGTTTACCGACATTCGCTTCAACGTTAAATTCACGTTTCATACGGTCTACGATGATTTCAAGATGTAATTCACCCATACCAGCAATGATAGTTTGGTTTGATTCTTCATCAGTCCAGACACGGAATGATGGATCTTCTTTTGCCAAACGACCTAAAGCGATACCCATTTTTTCTTGGTCAGCTTTAGTTTTTGGTTCAACTGCAACCGAGATAACCGGCTCAGGGAATTCCATTCTTTCAAGAATAATTGGTGAATTTTCAGCACAAAGCGTATCACCAGTTGTGACATCTTTAAGACCGATTGCTGCTGCAATGTCACCTGCACGAACTTCTTTGATTTCTTCACGTTTGTTCGCATGCATCTGTACGATACGACCAAAGCGTTCTTTACGATCTTTAACTGAGTTAAGTACTGAGTCACCAGAGTTAACCACACCAGAGTAAACGCGGAAGAAGGTTAAGTTACCAACAAATGGGTCAGTTGCAATTTTAAATGCAAGTGCAGCAAATGGTTCATCATCACTTGAATGACGTTCTGCTGGTTCACCATTTTGTAATTCACCTTTAATCGCAGGAACATCGGTTGGTGCTGGTAAATACTCAATAACTGCGTCAAGCATGAACTGAACGCCTTTATTTTTAAATGCACTACCACATGTTACCAAGATGATTTCGTTAGCAAGTACGCGTTCACGTAGTGCTTTTTTAACTTCTTCTTCAGTTAACTCATCACCACCAAGGTATTTTTCCATTAACTCTTCGTTAGCTTCTGCTGCAGCTTCGATTAAGTTTGCACGCCATTCTTCAACTTGCTCAACCATATCCGCTGGTACATCTTCATAAGTAAAGGTTGTACCTTGGTCTGCATCATTCCAGTTAATTGCTTTACGTTTAAGTAAATCAACAACACCAGTAAAGCCTTCTTCAGCACCGATTGGTAATACTAATGGAACAGGTACTGCCGCTAAACGTGTTTTGATTTGCTCAACTACACGTAAGAAGTTAGCACCCATACGGTCCATTTTGTTTACAAATGCGATACGCGGAACTTTATATTTGTTAGCTTGGCGCCATACTGTTTCTGATTGAGGTTGAACACCACCAACCGCACAGTAAACCATTACTGCACCATCAAGAACACGCATAGAACGTTCAACTTCGATGGTGAAGTCAACGTGTCCCGGGGTGTCGATGATGTTGATACGGTGTGGTTCAAATTGTTGTCCCATACCAGACCAGAATGCAGTTGTAGCCGCAGACGTGATAGTGATACCACGTTCTTGTTCTTGTTCCATCCAGTCCATGGTAGCTGCGCCATCATGAACCTCACCAATTTTGTGACTTACGCCAGTGTAAAACAAAATACGCTCAGTAGTTGTCGTTTTACCTGCGTCAATATGTGCACTGATACCGATATTACGGTAGCGTGCTATAGGGGTTGTACGAGCCATATTAATCCTCTATTTAGAATCGTTTGCTTAATAAAATATCATTTAGGTTGACTGACAGTAGATATGTGCTGTCAGTCTAATTTCAAGCCACTTAATACGAGTGGAAAAATTACCAACGATAGTGTGCAAACGCTCTATTAGCCTCAGCCATACGATGAACATCTTCGCGTTTTTTCACAGCAGTGCCTTTGTTTTCAAAAGCATCCATAAGTTCATTCGCAAGGCGTAGAGCCATTGATTTATCGCCACGTTTACGAGCAGCTTCTACAATCCAACGCATTGCAAGTGCATTACGACGAACAGGGCGCACTTCAACAGGAACTTGGTATGTAGAACCACCAACGCGACGAGACTTAACTTCTACAGTTGGTCTTACGTTATCTAGTGCAACTTCGAAAGCTGCTAAGTGGTCTTTTCCACTACGCTCAGCTAATTTATCAAGAGCTGAATATACGATTGATTCTGCGATAGATTTTTTACCATCTATCATTAAAATATTTACAAATTTCGCCAGCAAATCTGAACCGAACTTCGGATCAGGTAGAATTTTTCTTTGACCGACAACATGACGACGTGGCATTGGAATACTCCGTTTATATGTTATAAATTTTCAGGTTTACCCAAAACTCAAATGAGTTAAATGGAATTATATAGTTTGGCCTTACTTAACGGAGTTCCATTAAGCTTTAGGTCGTTTTACACCGTATTTAGAACGGCTTTGTTTGCGATCTTTAACACCTGCGCAGTCTAATGCACCACGAACAGTGTGATAACGAACACCAGGTAAATCTTTAACACGACCACCGCGGATTAAAATCACGCTATGTTCTTGCAAGTTATGACCTTCACCACCGATGTAAGAAGTAACTTCAAAACCGTTGGTTAAACGTACACGGCATACTTTACGTAATGCTGAGTTAGGTTTTTTCGGTGTAGTCGTGTAAACACGAGTACAAACACCGCGTTTTTGCGGGCATGCTTCAAGTGCAGGAACGTTACTTTTAACTTCCTTAAGTGCTCTTGGTTTGCGTACCAGCTGATTAATTGTTGCCATTAATAAGCTCCTGATTAATTAAAATAAATTTAAAATTGCATTTTAGATACGTAATTAATAACTGTAGACCAAAACCTAAATATATAAGTTTTGGGTCGCAAGATTCTAGACCTCAACAAGGATAATGTCAAGTTTTTGCTCGCATTTAACTATCGAACATAGACTTTATTCATTGGTAAGAAAATGCCCAATAAGTGGTAGTAAAAACGTTCACTTTTTAAGTGTGCGCCAACTGAAAAGGAACATATTGGCTGAAGATTGAGGGGGTCCTCACCAATAGCATTGATGAGGAATGACGATTAATGATGATCGATAAAGATAAATTTAAGTGCAAATAGTACAGCAAAAATGATGACACAAAGATTGAGTTCTTTAAATTTACCGGTAAAAGTTTTTAATACCACATAAGAGATAAAACCAAGTGCAACCCCTTCAGTAATGGCGAAAGCAAAAGGCATCATTAAGGCAGTAATAAAGGCAGGTGTTGCGTCAGTTAAATCAGACCAGTTAACTTTCACTAAACTTGATACCATTAAGATTCCCACAAATATTAGTGCGCCAGATGTTGCATAAGTCGGAACTAAATGCGCTAAAGGTGATAAGAATGTCATCATTAAAAATAAAATCCCAACGACAACAGCAGTTAAACCGGTGCGACCACCTACGGAAATACCCGCTGAACTTTCAATGTAAGTGAGAACTGATGAAGTCCCAAAAAGCCCACCAAGAGAAGAGCTGAAACTATCAATTAATAATGCTTGACGCATTTTAGGAAAACGTCCTTTTTCGTCTGAAATGCCAGCTTTGTCGGTCAAGGCTAAAATCGTACCTGATGAATCAAATAAGCTGACGATCATGACGGAAAATATCACGCCCATTATACCAATATTAAGCGAACCGGCTAAATCAACATGACCGACTACGCTTGAAACACTTGGTGGAATAGAGGCGACGCCTTCATAATGAATATTAGGATCCAGCCACAGAGCAAGCAATGTGACCACGAGAATAGAGATTAAGACCGCTGCATGGAAGTTGCGCGCAGCTAAAATAATAATAATGAAAAAACCCAGAGAACCTAATAAGACTTTAAGAGATAGAATATTGCCTAAGGTTAATAATGTTGATGGAGAACTAACCACAATCCCCATATTTTGAAAGCCCATAAATGCAATAAACAGTCCAATACCCGCACTGATACCAACACGTAAACATTGTGGAATATGTTCTATTAGCCAATGGCGAACTTTAAAAAGGGATAGTGCAAAAAAGATTAACGATCCCCAAAATATTGCGCCCATTCCCACCTGCCAAGAATAGCCCATTGCGCCACACATGCCATAGGCAAAAAATACATTGAGTCCCATAGCAGGCGCCAACGCTATCGGTAAATTAGCAAACATGCCCATTAAAATCGATGCAAAGGCTGTTACTAAACAGGTTAATACAAATACTGCTGAGGTGTCCATGCCTGTTGCCGACAAAATGGAAGGATTAACAAAGATGATATAGACCATAGTAAGAAATGTCGTACATCCTGCAATCACTTCAGTACCAATGGTGGTTTTTTTTGCTTTCAATTGAAATATTTTTTCGAATATTGAATTCATAAGTTAAGGCCTAGTTAGGTTAATAATAATGAATATTTGTATAATGCCATGACCACATTTTTGCTTATCATTAGTCAAGCGTGATAATTGTGGTGATTGGCTTGCTTATACAGTACAAAATTCACTGCATTATTATTACCGCTTCTTTTAACAGGTCAAGCATTATTCTGCTCAGTCTTTATTGATAAATACCTGTATTAAAAACTGACTTTAATAGTAAATTTCATATAGTCATTAAGTTGCGATGATGAAATAGTAAATCCTGATCAAATTAATCATAATTTATCTGCGTATTTTATAGCATCTTTAAATAGATAGTAGGATAGGTATTTCCCTGTTTTAGGCTAACTCATCTGTTTATAGCGTAATGGAGACAAATCTAATCACTTGTTATTGTTTTGTTTGAAGACGAAAATAATCCTATACCAATTGTTCAACATCTAATGTTGGATTTTTAATGAGGATAAAGAATATTGAATGGTTTTTTAAGATATCGTAACTCATTAATAATGAGTTACGATTGAGTATGCCCTTGGTTCATTAAATTGAATCAAGTTTGTTCAGAGTAATTTTAACTTTTAAAATACGATGGCTTTCAATTTCAGCTATTTCAAATAGATAATCACCTATTTGCATGGTCTCACCGACTTCAAGTAAATGCTGTGCTTTTTCCATCAATAATCCTGCAAGAGTATGGTATTCACGTTTATCATCAATTGGGATTGGGACAAATCGAACCAACTCTTCAACCGGAATATAGCCATTGGCAATCCACGTATTATCATCCAGACATTGAATATCATGTTTAGCGTCAATTTCTTCCTCTTCGGTTGGAAAATCGCCAGCGATAGTTTCGATGATGTCGGTGACTGAAACCACGCCTTGCATGGAACCAAATTCATCAACCACAAAAGCAAAATGGGTTTTGGCTTTTTTAAATTGTTCTAACGCAACAAGTAACGATACCGTCTCGGGAAAGATTAGCGGTTGCTTAATTAACGAGTTAATATCGATTGGCTCTTTATTTTGCAAAACATCTTTTAACAGGTCGTTAACTTGAATAATGCCTAAAGGTTCATCAATCGACGCATTATCAGTCACGACTAATCGTGAATGAGGATTTTCAAAAATCTCTTTCAAAATTGTTTCACGGTCGTCATTGATATTAACCATATCAACATCTAACCTTGCTGTCATAATACTGCTGACTGATCGCTGTGCCAGTCCAAGTACGCGTTCAACCATGTTGAGTTCTTGATGGTTAAAGACAGATTCTTTTTTATTGTTATCTGACACCGTATCAATTGTGTGAGTATCCGGATCTTCTTCAACATCGCCTTTCAGTAGATGTAAGATCGCTTCGGCAGTCCGTTCTCGCAATGGTTTTTTATTCAATGCCTTACGACGATTGAATATGGCTAACTGATTAAAAAACTCAATCATGATTGAAAAACCAATAGCGGCATATAAGTAGCCTTTTGGAATGGCAAAACCAAATCCTTCCGCAACTAAACTAAACCCGATCATTAATAAAAAGCTCAAGCAAAGAATAACAATGGTAGGATGCGAATTGACAAAATAGGCTAACGGTTTACTTGCGACCATCATAATGCAAATTGCCACACAAACGGCAATAATCATGACTGGAATATTTTCAACCATACCGACTGCCGTAATCACAGAATCGAGAGAAAACACGGCATCTAAAATAACGATTTGAACAACGACAGTCCAAAAGTGTGAGGTTTTTTTCGATTTTCCTTCTTCGTGAGCTGCACCTTCAAGACGTTCATTGAGCTCCATGGTGGCTTTAAACAGTAAAAATATGCCTCCCACTAACATAATAAGTTGGCGAGCATTGAAACTAATCCCAAACGCTGTAAATAGTGGTGTCGTGAGTGTAACTAGCCAACCGGTGAACATTAATAAAATAATGCGAGTAATTAATGCAAAAGCAAGACCAGTGATGCGTGCTTTATCGCGTTGGTGTGGTGGAAGCTTCTCGGCAAGAATGGCAATAAAAACAATGTTATCAATACCAAGGACGATTTCAAGTACAATCAGGGTGGATAAACCAATCCAAATTGTAGGATCCATGATCCATTCCATATGTCAGGTGATTACCTCTAATAAACACAGCACATGCTGCGTTCTAATTTTCTATGTAATTGACTAAATAATCAATAAAATATTTATGAATTTTGCATAATTTGGCAAAAAGTTTTATTTTTATGGGTGTTTGAGTTTAAGGTTAACTTCGCCAAAATGTTGGTGTAAAAAGGACTAATAATGTAAATATCTCTAGTCGTCCAAATAGCATATCGACAACCATCACCCATCTTACCACATCACTGACATGCGCAAAATTATCACTGACACTACCAAGCCCCACACCTAAATTATTCAGTGAAGAGGCAACAATATAAAAAGAGTCGGTTGCATCAACGCCTGTTGCCATGATGATAAATAAACTAATTAGAAAAACTAAAGCATAAGCAGAAAAGAATCCCCAAACTGATTCGATAATTCGTTCAGGTACAACTCGATGATTCAATTTTAAGGTATAAATAGCGTTTGGATGAATTAATCGTTTTAGCTCACGCGAACCTTGCATAAATAAAAGTAGTACTCTGACCACTTTTAAGCCCCCCCCTGTCGAACCGGCACAACCACCAATGAACGAGGCACAAAGTAGAAAAATAGGTAATGATGAAGGCCAAGTATTAATATCATCTACAGAAAATCCGGCTGTCGATGATATGGACACGACTTGTAAGATAATTTTATCAATACTAAGGCGATGAGGTTTATAGAAAAATATAACCACTGCGCATATGGCAATCAGTATCAATAGAATGAAAATAAAGGTTCTAAACTCTTGGTCTCGCCAGTAAACTTTTATTGAAAAACCGCTTAATGCGGCAAAATGGAGCGCAAAGTTACAGCCAGATAAGATTAAAAATAGGGTAACAATATAGTTGATTGCCGGGCTATTAAAGTAAGCCAGATTATCATCATGGGTGGAAAATCCCCCCATTGAAATCGTTGAAAAGCTGTGGGAGATAGCATCAAATACATTCATGCCTGCAAACCACAAGCAGATTGCGCATAGTGTGGTAAGTAGAATATAGATAGACCAAAGGGTTTTTGCTGTTTCGGCAATACGTGGTCGCATTTTACTGTCTTTTTGTGGGCCGGGAATTTCAGCACGATAAAGTTGCATCCCCCCGACACCTAGTAATGGTAGGATAGCAACCGCTAACACGATTATCCCCATTCCGCCAAGCCATTGCAGTAATTGTCGATAAAACAGTAAGGCTTTAGGTAAATGGTCTAACTTCACAATGGTGGTTGCCCCCGTTGTTGTTAGACCAGAAAATGATTCGAAAAATGCTGTCGTTAAATTTAAATTAATGTGATTATCAAAAATAAATGGAAAAGCGCCAATAGTGCCTAACACAACCCAAAATAGCACCACAATAAAAAAGCCTTCACGGGTGTTAAGTTCGTGACGTTGGTGTCGATTTGGTAACCACAACAAGCAACCTAAAATCAAGGCAGCAAAAAAAGAACGAAGAAATATCGCACCAGCGCCATCACGATAAATTAATGCGACTAGAGCAGGTAATAACATGAAAACAGATAATAATGTTATCAATAATCCTACAATTCGAATAATTGAACGCCAATGCATCATCGTTATTGTCTCTATTTAAATCCGCGCGATACTTTTATGAGATCATAAGCAGCTTGAATCTCTTGAGCGCGTTTTTTGGCCGCTTCAAGCATCTCTTTAGGTAAGCCTTTTGACACTAACTTATCGGGATGATGCTCATTCATTAGTTTTCGATATGCTTTTTTTATTTCTGCAATTTCGGCTGATGACTCGATACCTAAAATTTTATATGCATTTTGCAGATCTGATTGTGCTGAACGCCCTTGATAACCCTGATATTGTTGATATTGGTAATGCTGATCTTGGTATTGATTTTGGTGATGACCATTTTGACGAAAATGGTAGCTTCCCATCATCATTTTAATATACATGGTCATTTGTTGACGAGGAATATTAAATTCTTCTGCCACAATATACAATATTTGTGACTCTTTTTCATCTAAATGACCATCAACCAGTGCCGCTTGAATGAGTTGTTCACAAAAAATATTTAACACATTACGTCGAAAGCGGTATTGAATATATATCTCTTTTAAACGAGCTCGAAGAGGATAATCCGCAGCTTTACCTCGATTAAATGAGTCTTGCGCAAGTCGTCGACTGTTGCTATCAAGTTGTAGTCTATCCATAAAATGGCGTGCAAGATTGATGTCATCTTGTGTGACCACGCCTTTTGCTTTACTGAGATGACCAAGTACTTCAAAAACAATGGTTAAATATAAAGTTGGATTAGTTTGAGTTCTTTGCTGGTTTAACTTGTTACAAAGGGTTTGATAGAGCATTGGACCAACAAAAAATCCAAGTACATAACCCCATCCCGATTTTAATACAATGCTTAATACAAAGCCTGTAATAATCGCCCAAATAAAAGACATACTATTTGTTTACCTCAATTCGATCTATTTTTTGTAGCCCACGTGGTAAAGCGCTACCTTTACGAGCACGTTCTGCCCTAAATTTTTGTAAATCAACAGGATTTAGGGTAAGTTTGCGTTTGCCAACATATAAGGTGATGGATGTTTCCGGTGTAATTAAAATCATATAAGCAAGGCTGTCATCTGCATTGGATAATGAGATTATTTTGTTTCCTTTGCCTTTTGCCAGTTCAGGAAGATCTTTTACAGGGAAAATAAGCATCCGTCCTGCTTGGGTAATGGATAAAAGTAAGCTTTCATCATTTGAAATTTCAATAGGCGTGAGTACTTTCGCATTATTCGGTAGATTAATTATGGCTTTACCATTTCGGTTACGTGCGACTAAATCACTAAATTGACATATAAATCCATACCCCGCACTTGAGGCAAGTAAAAATTTTTGATTGTCATTCGCTGACATCAAAACATGCTCAACACTTGCACCAGCAGGTAATGCTAATTTACCCGTAAGTGGTTCGCCTTGTCCTCGCGCTGAAGGTAATGTATTGGGTTCAATAGCATAGCTACGGCCCGTAGAGTCAATAAATACCACAGGTTGATTACTTTTTCCTTTTGCGGCCGCTTTAAAACTATCGCCAGCTTTGTAACTCAGTCCAGTTGGATCAATATCATGACCTTTAGCCGCTCTTACCCAACCCATTTCAGATAAAACAATGGTCACCGGTTCTGACGGTATTAGTTCTTGTTCGGTAATGGCTTTTGCTTCACTGCGTTCAACAATTGGAGAACGGCGTTCATCCCCGTATTTATCAGCGTCTTGTTGAAGCTCTTTTTTAATTAAACTATTCAATTTTCTAGGCGAACCGAGTAATGCTTGCAGCTGATCACGCTCTTTAGCGAGATCACTTTGCTCACCTTTGATACGCATCTCTTCAAGTTTAGCTAAATGGCGAAGTTTTAACTCTAAAATCGCTTCAGATTGGATTTCAGTTAAATTAAACCGTTGCATTAACTCTGTTTTAGGATCGTCTTCATAGCGAATAATATTAATGACTTCATCGATATTCAAAAAGGCGATAAGTAAACCGTCTAAAATATGAAGGCGTTTTAATACTTTGTCTAAACGGTAGTTTAAACGTCTGGTTACCGTATTACGACGGTATTCTAACCATTCAGTTAAAATCTCAACTAACCCTTTGACGGATGGGCGATTGTCTAGCCCAATCATATTCATATTGACCCGATAGCTTTTTTCCAGATCGGTTGTGGCAAACAGGTGATTCATGACCTGTTCTAAGTCAACACGATTAGAGCGAGGTACAATGACGAGTCGTGTTGGATTCTCATGATCAGATTCATCACGTAAATCTTCAATTAATGGTAATTTTTTGGCACGCATTTGCGAGGCAATTTGCTCTAAAATTTTCGCACCAGAAACTTGATGTGGCAGATCAGTGATAACGATATCGCCTTCTTCTTTTTTCCATACAGCGCGCATCCGAATTGAGCCACGTCCCGTCTTATAGATTTTTTCTATATCTTGTGGTGGGGTGATGATTTCTGCTTCAGTTGGAAAGTCAGGCCCTTGTATGTGAGCCATCACTTCGCTTAGCGTAGCTTTCGGATTATCTGCCAGCATAATCGCTGCATTGGCCACTTCACGAATATTATGGGGTGGGATGTCGGTCGCCATCCCAACAGCAATGCCCGTAGTACCATTTAATAGAATATTCGGTAATCTGGCCGGTAACATTTTTGGTTCTTGTAATGTACCGTCAAAATTAGGGGTGTAATCGACCGTACCTTGTCCTAATTCGCCTAATAGTAGTTCGGCATATTTAGATAGGCGTGATTCGGTATAACGCATTGCAGCAAAGGATTTTGGATCATCTGGCGCCCCCCAGTTACCTTGTCCGTCAACTAATGGATAACGGTAAGAAAATGGTTGTGCCATCAGTACCATTGCTTCATAACAGGCGCTATCACCATGTGGATGATATTTACCTAAAACGTCACCGACAGTACGTGCTGATTTTTTAAATTTAGCCTGAGCGTTAAGCCCTAATTCTGACATGGCATAAACGATACGGCGTTGCACTGGTTTTAAACCGTCACCAATAAAAGGTAGTGCACGATCCATAATGACATACATAGAGTAGTTTAAATAAGCGCTTTCTGTAAAGGTACGTAGCGACTGAACTTCTACTCCGTCATGAGTTATCTCACTCATTGTTGTTCCTCTAAATCATTCTTTATGTTAGACATCAAGTTGGACTTGGTCACCTTTTTCTTGCAACCATTCACGGCGATCTTCCGAACGTTTTTTAGCAAGTAACATATCCATTAACGCCATTGTTTCTTCTGAATTATCTAATGATAACTGAACTAGACGGCGAGTATTCGGATCCATCGTTGTTTCACGCAGTTGCAGTGGATTCATTTCACCGAGACCTTTAAAACGTTGTACATTCGGTTTGCCTTTTTTCCGTTTAAGCTGATCTAAAATTCCTTCTTTCTCTTCTTCATCTAAGGCGTAATGGACTTCTTTACCAAGATCGATACGATATAATGGTGGCATAGCAACAAAAACATGTCCGTCTTCGACCATTGCACGAAAGTGACGAACAAATAGCGCACAAAGTAGGGTGGCAATATGTAAACCGTCAGAATCGGCATCGGCTAAAATACAGATTTTACCATATCGTAATTGGCTTAAATCATCACTATCAGGATCAATACCAATCGCGACCGAAATATCGTGGATTTCTTGAGAACCAAGGACTTCATCCGATGAGACTTCCCAAGTGTTTAGAATTTTACCTTTTAATGGCATTATCGCTTGATATTCCCGATCTCGAGCCTGTTTAGCTGAGCCACCTGCGGAATCGCCTTCCACTAAAAAAAGTTCAGTTCGGCTTAAGTCTTGTGATGAACAGTCCGCAAGCTTGCCCGGTAATGCCGGACCGCTAGTTAATTTTTTACGAATAACTTTTTTTGAAGCTCTTAGTCGTCGTTGTGCACTGGAAATCACCATTTCCGCTAGTAATTCAGCGGTTTGTACATGCTGATTTAACCATAAGCTAAAGGCATCTTTAACAATGGCAGATACAAATGCAGCACTTTGTCTGGATGATAAGCGCTCTTTGGTTTGTCCTGCAAATTGTGGCTCTTGCATTTTTACAGATAACACATAAGCACAGCGTTCCCAAATATCATCAGCCGT
This sequence comes from Gilliamella sp. CG22, assembly GCF_046635725.1. Taxonomy (NCBI): domain Bacteria; kingdom Pseudomonadati; phylum Pseudomonadota; class Gammaproteobacteria; order Orbales; family Orbaceae; genus Gilliamella; species Gilliamella sp. CG22. Next base: position 19,971 of record NZ_JBIDFK010000016.1, on the reverse strand, counting down.
CAATTTTATGCCACGTGGTAATAAATTACGAAATTCACAAAATTCACGCATTGCATCAAGCAACCCTTGGCGCAAACCATTGACATGGGTACCACCTTGCACAGTAGGAATTAAGTTAACATAGCTTTCTGTTAACAGTTCGCCACCTTCCGGCATCCACAAGAGTGCCCATTCAACGGCTTCTGTATCACCGGTATGGCTGCCGGTAAATGGCTCTTCCGGTAGTAGTGAGTAACCACTGACGGATTCCATTAAGTAATCTTTTAAGCCATCTTGATAACACCAGCGTTGTTCGGTGTTATTAATTTTATCTTTAAAGATAATTTCAAGACCAGGACAAAGTACCGCTTTTGCTTTGAGTAGATGAGTTAAACGGGGTACTGAAAATCTTGGTGAATCAAAATATTTTTCGTCTGGCCAAAAGTGAACTTTTGTGCCCGTGTTACGACGTCCACACGTACCAGTTACATGAAGATCTTCGACTTTTTCGCCATTTTCAAACGCAATTTGGTATACTTGACCATCTCGGTTAACGGTCACTTCTACCCGTTTAGATAGCGCATTAACAACTGAGATACCCACACCATGAAGTCCACCAGAGAATTGATAATTTTTATTAGAAAATTTACCGCCAGCGTGTAAACGGCAAAGTAATAATTCAATAGCCGGTACCCCCTCTTCGGGATGAATATCAACAGGCATACCTCGCCCATCATCAATAACTTCTAATGAATTATCTTCATAAAGCGTGACTTTAACTTGACGAGCGTGACCGGCTATTGCTTCATCGACACTATTATCGATAACCTCTTGCCCTAAATGATTTGGGCGAGCCGTGTCGGTATACATGCCTGGACGATGACGAACAGGATCGAGCCCTTTTAAGACTTCAATATCAACAGCGTTATAAGTAGATTGTGACATAGTTTTTCTATTTATTCGAATAAATGACCTTATTATACCAATCTTTCTTTAAGATGCATGAAATTAAATTTATAATGAAAAGCAAATTCAGTATTTTTACCAAGTATTTATTGAGAATAATTGTTATTACCTTAATTTATTGATAGTTAAAAGACGGTTTATGCCGTTTTCTATTTTATCAGCCCATCTAAAGTATTATGATAAATAAATCCCAAATAGACATAAGGGAACAAAATGAGCAAGTCAGATAATAAGATAACCCGACGAGATTTTTTACAAAAATCGTTAGCAATTGGGAGCGTTGCGGCATTAGCCAATACCATTCAATCCCCATTTGTGTACGCAGAACCTAATGTTAATTACAATGATAGTCTTGCCAGTTCGGATAATGAGGAAAAAATCGTCTATAGTGCTTGTTTAGTTAACTGTGGTAGTCGCTGTCCTCTAAAAGTCCATGTGAAGAATGATATTATTACTAAAATTTCTTCGGAAGACGGCATTAATGATCCTGTCTTTGGTCTGCATCAAATTCGACCTTGCTTGCGAGGAAGAGCGGTACGTTGGCGAACTTACGATCCTGAGCGTTTAAAATATCCTATGGTGCGAGTGGGTAAGCGTGGTGAAGGTAAATTCAAACGTATTTCATGGAATGAAGCAATCGCTTTATTGGCAAATAAACTCAAGTATACCATTAATCAATATGGCAACGAGTCTATTTATTATCAATATGGTACAGGTACTACAGGTGCAAATATTTCTGGGCGTAGTGCTTGTAAGCGATTCTTGAGTACGATTGGTGGTTACCTTAATTATCATGGTGATTATTCAAGTGGTCAAATAACCGCTATTCAACCTTATATTTATGGCAATGCAAAAGAGTCGTTGATAGACCAAATTAAACACTCTGATCTAGTGGTAATGTTTGGACAAAATATTGCTGAAACCAGAATGTCGGGTGGAGGGCAGGTGACCGAGCTATTCAATGCATTATCACAAAGTAAAGCAAGGGTGATTATTATTGATCCAAGGCGTAGTGAAAGTGTTGTGGGTTACAATGCTGAGTGGATTCCAATTATTCCTGGAACGGATGCCGCTTTAGTTGCTGCAATCGGTTATGCTTTACTAGAAGAAGATAGAATTGATGATGCAATGCTTAATCAATATTGTGTGGGCTGGAATGCTGACTCATTACCCGACAGTGCACCGCCTTTTAGTGATTTTAAATCTTATATTCTTGGATTAGGTGATGACAGAACGCCTAAAACCCCTGAATGGGCAGCTAAAAAAACCGGTATTCCAGCTAAACAAATTCGTCAGCTTGCATTAGATATTGTCAATGCTAAAGCGGCATGGATTTCTCAAGGTTGGGGGGCTCAGCGTTGGCAAAATGGTGAGCATACTACCCGAGCGATTATGATACTGCCAATTATCACGGGTCAGTTTGGTAAACAAGGTACTAATATCGGAACTTGGGGCGGCAGCGTGACTTATCCGGTTCCTGGTCTGAATCTGTTAAATCCGATTAAAACCAGTATTCCATTTTTTTTATGGACAAAAGCGATTGAAGAACCGCAGAACATGACAGCTAAAAATGCTTATATACTGGGTAAAGATAAATTGGATGTTGGTATCAAGTTTATCTGGAGCTATGCCAGTAATGTAATTGGTAATCAGCATGCCGATCTCAATCGAACCCATCAGATTTTACAAGATGAGTCGAAATGCGAATTTATCTTGGTTTGGGATACGCATATGACCGCTTCAGCAAGGTATGCCGATTTGTTATTACCTGATGTGTCATCAGTGGAAAGTCATGATTTAATCAATAATTCTTACGCATCGGGCGCTTATCACTACGTGATTCGTATGCAACAAGCCATTAAGCCACTTTGGGAAAATCGTCCAGCTTATGATGTGCTAACCGAATTGTCTGAAAAAATGGGTGTTAAAGATAAATTTACGGAAGGACGAACACAAGAGGAGTGGATAGCGTATAGTTATGAAAGAATGCGCAAACAAAATCCTGATTTACCGTCTTTTGCCGAAACAGACGGTATGGGGGTTATTGATCGTAAATTAGCCGATAGTGATAATCACATTGCTTTAAAAGCATTTCGCGATGATCCCGTTAATCATCCGTTAAATACCCCATCGGGAAAAATTGAAATTTATTCTGAAGCCTTAGCAAAAATTGCGCGTGAATGGGAATTTGAGCAGGACGATAAACTTTATCCTATCCCAGCTTATTTACCTGCAATTGAAGGAAGCGAAGATAAGCTGAAACAAGAAAAATACCCGTTACAGTTAATTGGATTTCATATTAAAGGACATTGCCACTCGTCTTATAGCAATCTTCCGCAATTGCGTGAGGCTGTTGCCAGTAGTCTGTGGATCAATCCCATTGATGCTCAGCAGAGACACATAAAGCATGGTCAATTAGTCGAAGTTTTTAACGATCGCGGTCGGTTATATATTCCTGCAAAAGTAACGCCACGTATATTACCCGGGGTCATTGCCATTCCGCAAGGGTTGTGGGCAAAAACCAATGCAGTGGGTATCGATATTGGGGGGTGTGTCAATCGATTAACTTCATTGCGTCCTTCGGTATTGGCAAAATCAAATTCACAACATACCAATTTGGTTGATATCAAACCAATATCCAGTATGTCTTCGGCATCATAAGTCACAGGGAGATGATGAAAATGCAATATGGATTCTTTATTGATTCTTCCAAATGTACCGGATGTAAAACCTGCCAAGTCAGCTGTAAAGACGAGAAAGATAATGCGCTTGGGGTGCATTTTCGACGAGTCTATGAATATGGTGGTGGCACATGGCAGCAAGTAGCTGGAGTTTGGCAGAATGATACATTTACTTATTATTTGTCGATCGCCTGTAACCATTGTGATGAGCCGACTTGCGTACAAGGCTGCCCTACGGGGGCAATGCACAAACGCAAGCAAGATGGCTTAGTGGTTGTCAATCAAGATGTGTGTATCGGGTGTCGGTATTGTGAAATGCGTTGTCCTTATGGTGCACCACAGTATGATCATCAAAAGCGTGTCATGTCAAAATGCGATGGCTGTTATGAACGTGTCGCCGAAGGATTAAAGCCCGTGTGTGTCGAATCTTGTCCGCAACATGCTTTAGATTTTGACGAGATAGGCAAATTACGTGAACGTTATGGTAATGAACGTAATATTGCTCCTTTGCCTAATGCTGAGCTAACTAAACCCAATATTGTGATTAAACCCCATGCACAAGCTAAGAGTTCGGGTGATACATTGGGTAAAGTGCTCAATCCAGAGGAGGTTTAATATGCATGAATTACCACTCGTTTTTTTTACGGTATTGGGGCAATTATCTGCGGGAATGGTATTGCTGAGTAGCTTGTCTTGTTTCATCAATCATTCACAAACTAAACAAGTTATTAGACAAAAAATTAATGGGTTAGCACTGCTTTTTATGGCTCTTGGTATGCTAATTGCCTCATTCCATTTGGGGCATCCTATGCGTGCCTTCAATGTGATTTTGGGTATCGGTCGTTCGCCAATGAGTAATGAAATTTTTACCTTTGGTGTATTGTTTGGAGTCACGTTTGTATCCTTGTTACTCAATTATTTTGCCCTTTATCCCAATAGTGAAAAACTTGATATGATTAAGCCGCTTTGTTTAAAGATAAATCGCATCCCTTATATAAATCAACTATTAGCGATCGTGTTGATGATACTAAGTTTAGTGTTTGTTTGGACTATTGTTTTAACGTATAGATTACCCACAGTGAAAACGTGGGATACTGTTTATACACCGATTCAAATGTATCTAACGATGCTGGTATTAGGTGGTATTGCTAGTGCTAGGGTTGGGTTATATCGATTAGGAACTGGTGTTTTTATTATTGGCGTTTTATTAATTGTGCTGTCAAAGGTACCTTATTTTAATTTAATGACTTCAATCAGTCCGACGCTGGCTAATGCGCAATTGAGTTGGATGATAATCGAGTGCATTTTATTAATCGTGGCGCTTATGTTGATTATTTTTAATTATTGGCGAACAAAACATATGACGATACTATGTACTACAGCCTTTGCTTGTACTTTTTTGGGGGAGGTTTGTGGACGCATTGCATTTTATAATTTATGGACAATACCGCTATAATCATTGAAGCTAATAACTCATAGCAAATTAAGTCATTTTATAATGAATAAGAGAGATAAGATTGGATAATCTAACTACCGCCACCTTAGCAAAAATCATTGGGGCATTTTTTTACTATTCTCCTCGAAGTGAAACCGTCAAACCGTTGGTTGAGGTTTTACTCCATATCGATCAGCTGGCTAATTGGCAAAATCCCAAATTAATTTGTCAGCAATGTCAAAGATTGGCGGCAGAATTATCCCATCAAGATCTTGATTATCAATTTTCACTGTTATTTGAAGGACAAGGTGAAATGCTTGCACCCCCTTGGGGATCGGTCTATTTGGATCAAGAAAAGTTATTAATGGGGGAATCACAAGAACGTTATCGTGAATTTTTACAGCAACAAGGGTTAATGTTGTCTACTGGTATGAATGAGCCTGAAGATCAGTTTGGATTAATGTTAATGGCATTTGCATTACTGCTGGAAAAAAATCAGCCACAAACAGCAAAACAATTATTAAATGAACATCTATTTACGTGGTCTGCTTACTATTTAAACCAATTAAAACATAATCAAATTAGTCCGTTTTATGCTGCTCTTGCCGTTATTGCAGAACAATATTTAGAGATGCTTCAATGAGCCTGCTTGTTAATTGTAGCAATTAATTTGACTCAATTATAGAGAGCGTTACAGTTTTTGAAGGAAAAGGTATAATTCCCCTATTGTTATATAAGATAGAAATCAGATATGTTAGCTTATTTACAACTTATGCGGTTAGATAAACCAATTGGAATCTTGCTATTGCTTTGGCCAACTATAACGGCAATTTGGCTTGCCAATCCTCATCCGCCAGTTGAACTTGTTGTTATCTTTGTACTGGGTGTTGTTGTGATGCGAGCGGCAGGATGTGTGGTAAATGATTATGCCGATCGCCATTTTGATGCGCATGTGGAGCGAACCCAACACCGTCCGTTAGCGCAAGGCGTATTAACCGCAAAGAATGCTTTATGGACATTATTGATATTGTTGTTAATGGCTGCTTGTTTATTATTTTTTTTAAATACTTTGTCGTGGATGATTGCTGGCTGTGCATTGTTAACTGCAATGATTTACCCGTTTATGAAGCGTTATACCTACTTTCCGCAAATAGTATTAGGGATTGCATTTAGTTGGAGCATTCCAATGGTCTATGCGGCCACAATTGAACAGTTCCCGTTAACCTGTTGGTTATTGTGTTTGGCAAATATTTGTTGGACAGTTGCTTATGATACGGAATATGCCATGGTTGATCGCAATGATGATATCAAAATTGGCATTAAATCAACGGCTGTTTTGTTTGGGCATTATGATAAATTGATAATTGGCATTTTACAGATAATAACGGTGATTTGCTTGATAATTATTGGTTTGAATCATCATCTGTCTTTTATTTACTATAGTGGAATATCGATCATGTCGTTACTGTTTCTTTATCAACAATGGTTAATAAACGATCGTGATAGAACTCGATGCTTCAAAGCTTTTCAAAATAATAATTATGTTGGATTAGTGATGTTTTTAAGTGTTGTTATTGTTTAATAATTATTAGAAACAGTAATACCAAAAGTTGAAAATTCTTAAGAATAAAACAAAAAGGGATTTTTATCTTATTTGTCTAAAAATTCCCTTTTTAACAAAATAACGGCTTATTTTGTTGAAGTTAAACCCCGTTTATTCCTGTTCAGCTAAAGTAGCTTGCACAATTCGCAGTGCATCAAAGGTTTCTTTTACATCATGCACTCGAATAATCTGTGCACCCTTCATCGCTGCAATTACTGCACAAGAAACACTACCTAACATACGTTCTTTAGGCGGAACATTTAATACTTGTCCAATCATGGATTTTCGAGACATGCCAACTAATAGCGGTAAATGAAAGTGATGAAATTTTTCAAGTGTTGCTAGTAATCGATAATTGTGTGCTAATGTTTTACCAAAGCCAAAACCCGGATCAAGAATAATTTTTTCTCGCTCAATCCCTGCATTGATGCAACGATTGATATGTTGGGCAAAAAATTGATCGACTTCTTGATAGATGTCTTGCTGATAATGTGGCGCATTTTGCATAGTTTGAGGATCGCCTTGCATATGCATAATGCAAACTGGTAATCCTGTTTGGGCTGCGGCTTCGACTGCACCAGACTCTGTTAATGCTCGTATATCATTAATTAAGTGGGCTCCTGCTTTTGCTGACTCTGTCATAACTTGAGGTTTAGAGGTATCAACAGAAATCCAAACATCAAAATAGCGAGCCACTTTTTCAACTAAAGGCACCACTCTATCGAGCTCTTCTTCAACAGATATGATGGCTGCACCAGGGCGTGTTGATTCGCCGCCTATATCAATAAATGTTGCGCCTGCTTGTATCATATTATCAACTCGACGCATGGCATCATCAAGATTGTTATAATTACCGCCATCAGAAAACGAATCCGGCGTCATGTTTACGATACCCATTACTTGAGGAAAAGAGAGATCCATAATTTGATTGTTGAAACGAATTTCCATGATTATGCCTTATTTAAGTCATCTGCTACTCAATTTTGCTATCGTTAAACTTAGTTATAAGCTAAACAATAGCAAAATCATTTAAGCTTGTTACCTGTTTTTATTTTAGATTTATTTAAATTATCCGATAAAAAACGCGCCGTAGCGCGTTATAGAAATTAAAACAAATTAATTATCCGATTCAGGTGGTGTATCACGACCTTCATTCGGAACTTCTTGTGCTGCTTTTTCATCACTGGCTGTCCAACCCTCTGGTGGCGTGACTGGCTGGCGATTCATCAGTTCATCAATCTGTTTTTTATCAATTGTTTCATATTTAAGTAAAGCATCTTTCATTGCATGAAGAATATCAATATTTTCAGTTAGTGTTGTTTTAGCTCGTTGATAGTTTCGTTGAAGGATTGCATCAACTTCTTCATCAATAATTTTAGCTGTACCATCAGATATTTTCTTCATGACTCCATAAGAAGACTCTTCATATTCAAACAATGCAGGTGGTAAACGATCTGAGAAGCCCCATTGTGTCACCATTGCTCTGGCTACATTTGAAGCGTATCGTATATCACTAGAAGCACCAGAGGTAATTTTATCTTCGCCATAAATTAAGCCTTCGGCAATTCGTCCTGCATAAGCTGTTGAAATTTTTGATTCTAACTGAGTACGAGTTTGACTAATTTGATCACCTTCCGGTAAGAAGAAGGCGACACCTAACGCCCCTCCACGAGGAATAATCGTGACTTTATGGAGCGGATCATGATCTGGCATTAAATAACCCACAATTGCGTGTCCCGCTTCATGATAAGCCGTATTGGTTAATTGCTCTTTTGTCATGGATAATGAACGACGTTGTGTACCCATATCGATTTTATCTTTGGCTTCTTCAAACTCATCCATCGTGACTAAACGTTTATTACGGCGAGCGGCAAATAGCGCTGCTTCGTTAACTAAATTAGCTAATTGAGCACCAGAATAATTTGGTGTTCCACGCGCTAATACTGCTAGATTAACATCAGACCCTAAAGGCACTTTACGTACATGTACTGCCAGAATTTGCTCACGACTTTTTAAGTCAGGTAAATCAATTTGAACTTGACGGTCAAAACGACCTGGACGAAGTAATGCAGGATCGAGAATATCAGCACGGTTTGTTGCTGCAATCATAATAATGCCACTGTTAGCTTCAAAACCATCCATTTCAACTAACATTTGGTTTAGGGTTTGTTCGCGTTCGTCATGACCGCCCATTGAACCCGCTCCACGTTTGCGACCAACAGCATCAATTTCATCAATAAAGATAATACAAGGTGAATGTTTACGGGCTTGTTCAAAGAGATCACGTACACGTGATGCGCCAACACCAACAAACATTTCAACAAAGTCGGAACCTGAAATACTAAAGAAAGGCACATTGGCTTCACCGGCAATCGCTCTAGCTAATAATGTTTTACCGGTACCTGGTGGCCCAACCATCAAAATACCTTTTGGTATACGTCCACCTAATTTTTGGTATTTACCCGGATCACGTAAAAAATCGACCACTTCTGTTACTTCTTGCTTGGCTTCTTCACTGCCTGCGACATCGGTAAATTTGGTTTTTACTTGATCTGGCGCTAACATCCGAGCTTTACTTTTACCCACCGACATTGGTCCGCCTTTACCACCGCCTTGCATTTGACGCATGACAAAGATCCAAAATCCGATTAATAAAATAATGGGGAACCAAGAGATTAAAATACTTGCTAACAAACTTGGTTTTTCATCTGGACTACCATAAACGGCAACTTTATTTAAAACTAAGTCATCCATTAATTTTTCATCAAAATAAGGGATGTAAGTTACATAGTTACGATTATCTTTTGTCGTGGCAATAATTTCGCGTCCATTAATATGCACTTCTTGGATTTTACCACTGGTGATATCGGAATTAAATTGAGTATAATTGATTTGAGGACCGCTATTTGATATTGAGCTGAATTGATTAAATACAGCTATCAATACTACGGCAATAATTCCCCAGATCAGTAAATTCTTTACCATGTCGTTCAAAAGAAAAACCTCTCATAAAAATTAACAGTTACGACTAAAATTAGGAAGTAATGGTACTACAAAATTGTGCTACTGGCTACTTCATACCCATTGCAACGATATAAACTTCTCTCGATCGCGATCTGGATGCTTCAGGTTTGCGAATTTTGACCGTTTTAAACATCGTTCTAACTTGTTTTAAATAATCTTCAAATCCCTCACCTTGAAATACTTTGACAATAAAATTGCCATTTGGGGCAAGGACATCTCGACACATATCTAAAGCAAGTTCAACTAAATACATTGCTCTTGGAATATCAACAGCAGGTTGACCACTCATGTTAGGAGCCATATCTGACATGACAACTTGTACTTTTTCTTTACCAACACGGTCAAGTAATGCTTTAAGCACGGCTTCGTCTCGGAAATCACCTTGTAGGAAATCAACACCGACAATCGGATCCATCGGTAATAAATCGCAAGCGATAATTCGTCCTTTGCTACCAATAACAGACGCCACATATTGTGACCATCCACCAGGCGCTGCGCCTAGATCAACAACGGTTATGCCGGGTTTAAATAATTTGTCACTTTTTTGAATTTCTTCTAATTTGAACCATGCTCGCGATCGTAAACCTTTTTTTTGTGCTTGTTGCACAAAGCGATCATTAAAATGTTCATTAAGCCAACGAGTCGAGCTTGCTGAGCGTTTTTTGTTACTCACAGGGAATAAATCCTTATAGTAAAGAGTTCACTTCAATTGATTACAAATATATATAAGGGTAGAATAACAAAATTGCAACTTAATGTGATAAAAAAATAATGAATTTATCAAATAAACAAAAACAGTATTTAAAAGGTGAAGCTCATCATTTAAAACCGATTGTCATGATCGGCGCTAATGGGTTTACTGAAGGTGTGCTTGCAGAGATTGAAAATGCGTTAAACTTTCATGAGTTAATTAAGATCAAGGTATCTGCTGAAGATAGAGAGACAAAAAAACTTATTTGTGAGGCTATCATACGTGAAACGCATGCCCTTGCAGTACAACAAGTTGGTTCTATTTTTACCATTTTTAGACCAAGTGAAGAGAAAAAAATCACTTTACCTAAATAATACGATTAATAAACAGGGTATTCGCCCTGTTTATCATTATCAAATGACCAAGTAGAATTCACCCTTTAAATATATTCTACTTTAACAATATCAAACTCTACATCGCCACCAGGTGTTTTGATTTGTACTGTGTCACCATTTTCTTTACCAATTAATCCTCTGGCAATAGGGGAATTAACCGAAATGAGATTTTGTCGATAGTCAGCTTCATCATCACCCACAATTCGATAAGTGGTTTCTTCATCAGTATCCACATTGATAACAGTGACGGTAGCACCAAAAATAATTCTGCCAGTGTTTTTGACTTTGTTAATGTCTATAATTTGTGCTTGTGATAACTTTCCTTCAATTTCTTGAATACGTCCTTCACAAAAACCTTGTTGTTCTCTTGCTGCATGATACTCTGCATTTTCTTTTAAATCACCGTGTGCTCTCGCTTCGGCTATCGCTGCTGTAATTTGAGGTCTTTTAACATTTTTCAGCTCTTCAAGTTCAGCACGTAATAATTCAGCTCCCTTTACTGTCATTGGGATTTGTTTCATTTGTGTGTCTCCCGCTTTATTTAAATTAAATAAAAACAATCCCTCATCTTACTTTAAATAAAGGAAGAGTGATCGATTCCATTTGGTATTTCAAAGATATGATTGTGTATTTCTATATATTAACTGTAAAACTGACTTAACGACAAATCATTTATACTAAAATAAGATGCTATTTCATTTAAAATCGTTTATCGTAATGTCACTGTGAACGGCTTATTATAACAATTTTATTCATTTATGCGACGGATACGATTCTACTTACTTACTCTTTTAGCAATTGCTTGGTTGTTAGTGTTACTCTCTTATTTTGTAGTACAGACGGCGTTTGGGGCAAAATTTGTAAGTGAGCAATTATCAAAATTAAGTCCCTATACTATCTCAATTGGGCATGTTCACCATTCTTTTTCAAATGTTTATGAAGTTGTCTTGGATGATGTTGTCATCAGCGATGGTCAGCAGCAGATAGCTAATATTCCTAAAATGGTTATAGGGTTAGATAAACATGAACTGTGGCAATTCAATCATTTTAGCTATGTTACTGTGATTGATGGAATATTGGCTGATAGCAAAATTAAACATTATGATTTTTCGACTGATACGTTAAAATTCATTAATTCTACCGTTACTGTTTCAATAAATAATAATGAAGATAAAATTCTATTTAAACAGGTAAATGGCGGAATTAAATCTTATTCTTCATCAAGTTTAAATAATGCCCAGTTTGATTTCACTTCTAACGAAGTATTGATCAATGAGGTTGCTATAAAATCAGTAATCGTTCAAGGATTTCACCGTGATAATATTACCTACTTAACCAATTTAGGTGGGAATATTGAAAATGGATTTTTTGTAAGTAAGTTAAAGATATTAGCTGATAAAAGTTGGGATATTGAACAACTTAAATTAAGCAATATTCATCTACAATCTCAAAAAGACGATTTTTGGGAAAAATATATTTCCTATTTACCGAAATTCTCTTTACGACAATTGTCGATATTTGAAAGTAGTATACAGCTACCCTCTTTTCTCGTTGAAAAAGGGAATCTTGAAGTCAAAAATATTCGTTTTGATAATGGATGGTATTTTGATGAAAGCTCTCTTGTTTTCAATGCCGATAATGTTGTATGGTTAGATAATCTATTTTCCTCAGTATTACTTCAACTCAATCTTAATGATGATAATATTGAGATTGAAAAAGCGATAGCCACTTGGAATAAAGGTAATGTAAATATTACAGGTAGCTGGCACGGTAATATTTTACAGTTAGAACAAGTCACGATAGCTAGTGTCATTTATCAATTACCTCAACATTTAGAGCAATTAGTATTACCAACACAATTTAGTCGGATTGAAATTACTCAATTATCGATTTTACCAAGTCTATTAATTAATGTTGATGCTAACTATCCATTTGCTTTTACTAATTTTGAAGCACTGGGCTCAGATATTGTTATAGTCAAAGATAAATATTTAGGATTTGATGCCGGAAACCTATTTTTTAAAGCTGAAAGAGGATCTATTAATGGAATTGAGATTAATTATCCAGATTTGACCTTAAAATATGATTCACAACAGCATGCATTATTAAACTTTAGTAGTTTAATTAACAAGGGTGTTGTTGAAATAAAAGCAAAGCTTAATGCTAATCAAACAGAATTTACCTCTTTTCAATTAGGTGCTGCTAATATCCCAAGTTCTTTATTAAAAGATTGGAAATTAGTTAATTACGATCCTGAGTCAACTAATTATACCGCTAATTTAGTTGGTAAAATTGCACCATTTAGTTTAGCTGGCACAATACAAGTCAATGCGATCAATCATTTTCTTCAATCAGACAATTGATATTGGTTTAGTTAGCCTTATATATTATTAAAATGCTAAAACTCCTGTTCGTGTTTAAATGACGTTTTTGATTAATTAATATGAGAGTGAAATGGATCAAATCAGACTAGATAAATGGTTGTGGGCTGCCCGATTTTATAAAACGCGTTCACTTGCTCGTGAAATGGTTGAGGGGGGAAAAGTCCACTATAATGGTCAACGAACTAAACCGAGTAAATTGGTGGAAGTCGGTGCAATTTTGACTCTTCGTCAAGGTTCAGATCAAAAAACAATTAAAATTCTGGCGATTAATGGACAACGGAGATCAGCGCAAGAAGCTCAATTACTTTATCAAGAAACACAAGAGAGCATTGATAAACGCGAAAAAATAGCTGAAGCACGTAAGCTTAATGCATTAACCATGCCACATCCTGATAGAAAGCCGGATAAAAAAGAGCGGCGTAACTTAATAAAATTTAAATATGATAGACAACAAGGCGACAATAATTGATATGGATACTTTAAATCGATTTATCTTTGATAATCACCCTGTTCGTGGTGAAATAACTCGTTTAGAACAAACTTACCAAGCAATTTTAGATAACCATAATTATCCTATAGCAGTACAAAATTTATTGGGTGAATTACTGGTTGCGACGAGTTTATTAACCGCAACCTTAAAATTTGAAGGCGATATTGCGGTTCAATTACAAGGTGATGGTCCTTTGCGTTTAGCGGTTGTTAATGGCAATCATCTTCTACAATTACGTGGGGTTGCTCGAGTTAATGGAGATATTGCTGATAATGCGTCATTGAAAGATATGGTGGGTAATGGCTATATTGTAATTACCATTACGCCCAAAAATGGAGAACGCTATCAAGGTATTGTCGGACTTGAAAAAGAGACGCTAATAGGATGTATTGAAAATTACTTCATGCAGTCTGAACAGTTGCCAACTAGATTATTCGTTAAAACAGGTGTTTACAATAATAAACCAATGGCTGCCGGCATATTATTGCAAGTGTTACCAGCTAATGAAAATACTGAAGAGTCTTTTGATCATCTATGCGCTTTAACCGAAACAATCACGAACGATGAATTATTTAAACTCACCAGTGATGAAATTTTATATCGCCTTTATAATCAAGAACAAGTTCGATTGTTTGAAACTGAGAATGTTACATTTAAATGTGGTTGTTCTCGGCAACGTTTTGAGGATAGTTTAGCAACAATACCGCAAAATGAAATTGATGAAATCCTCAAAGAGGATGGTGGAAAGATTGATATTCTTTGTGATTATTGTGGTAAACATTATATATTTGATGAGATAGATATCACTGAAATGCGAAGCAAACACAAAACAAATATCCATTGATTTTTAGGCATAAAAATACCACTAAGATTATTAACTAATTTTAGTGGCAAAGTGAAATATAGGGAATTAAACCCGTACATAATGTATCAGAATCGTATAAATACACCAACCTTTTTTATTAATTTTTTGCCATAATTTTGTTAAGAACAATTTACAAAACTATTTTATCCTATTGGAAAAAGAAAATTATTTACTTTTCAGTTAAGTAAATTTTTTAGATAACCTCGATATCGCCGACCATTGCGCATTCATTTTTGATTTTCCATTTTATGTTAAAATGGTATAGCGTTAATCCATATGTTTGTTCAGCGATGTTATTTTGTTTATAAGCAGGTCTAGGATCTTGTGAAATGACTTGAGCAATTAAATCTGCTAACTCTGGATAATTCTGTTTTTGCGATGTTAAAAAAAGTTGAGCTTCATCTGAAAACACGACGTGTAATTTTTTTTCTGGAGACGTTTGTGCATAGCCAGCAGTGGCATCTGGATAACTATCACAATAAGGTAGATAGGGTTTTATATCGATTATAGGTGTGCCATCAACTAAATCTAAACTTCCTAATTTTAAAATAACTTGTTTATTGTTAATGACTATGTCTTTTAATTCTACTGCTGAAAGCCCGATATGATTGGGTCTAAATGGGGAACGAGTTGCAAATACGCCTAACGTTTTATTTCCACCTAAACGAGGAGGACGAACGGTTAAGCGCCACTTGTTCTGATCTATATGGTGGAATTGAAATAGCAACCATAAATGTGAAAACTGCCCTAATCCTTTAACACTATTAGGATCGTTATAAGGTGCCAATAAATGAAGTTCTCCATGTCCAGCAGGAACTAAATTCGGTTGTCTGGGTACAGCAAATTTTTCGCTATAAGGGGAATGTATAATACCAATGGGATCTATTTGCCAGGTCATGCTCTTAATTATGCTTTGCTGAATTAATGTATGGTCTGCAGTATATCACTCAATAACTCTATTTATTTTGTCTTTTATTGTTTCCGCCGACCTTAAATCGGCGGAATTTTGATTTATTAATGTTTTTGGTAAGTTATTACCAACCACGAATAGCACCACCATTAAAAATTTGATCTGCCTTTTGCGCTACAGCATCAGTTTGGTAAGCTTTCACAAAATTTTTGATATTCTCGTTATCTTTATCGGCTTCACGCGCAACGATAATATTAACGTAAGGGGATTCTTTATCTTCAACAAAAATGCCATCTTTACTTGGCGTTAAATTTGCTTGTCCGGCAAATGCATTATTGATAATAGCAAGGTCAACTTGTGCATCGTCTAAAGAGCGTGGCAACATAGGTGCTTCAAGCTCAACAATTTTATAATTATTAGGATTACTGGTGATATCTAAAACTGTCGGTAATAAACCTTTTGATTTATCAACGGTAATTAATCCTTCATGTTGTAATAACAGTAGTGCACGACCTAAATTAGTTGGATCATTTGGAATCGCAATGGTTGAGTTAGCTGGAATAAAGAAAGTTTCGCCACGCGGAGATGTCACTTTCACGCCTTCACCCGTTGGCGTAGCATTGTCGATTGGTTTAAGTTTATGAGAATAACTTGCAATTGGGTAAACAAATGAATTACCGACAACAGCTAATTTGTAACCACGCTCTTTCATTTGCTCATCTAAATAAGGTTTATGTTGGAAGGCATTAACGTCAATTAATCCATCATTTAATGCTTGATTAGGGGTGACATAATCATTGAAAATAACCAACTCAACATCTAAATGATAAAGATCCTTAGCTTGTTGTTTTACCACTTCGGCTACTTCTTGTTCGGGCCCTGAAATAACACCGACTTTAAGTGTAGTCATATTATCTGATTGATTTGAATTGTTATTTTCCGATACTGTTTGTTTACTATTATCACAACCCGTTAAAAAAAAGGCACTTACTAAGGTGGTAATTAATGCTAGCTGTTTAATTGACATAATTTTCTCCAAAATTAATGATGAGTTACGCGTTTTACAATGGCATTTCCTATAAATTGAATAATAAATACGATAATGATTAAGATAACTAAAACTGTATTCATTATAGCAGGCTTGTATCCATTGTAACCATATTGAATTGCCAATTGACCAAGACCACCTGCACCAACAGCGCCTGCCATGGCAATATAACCCGTTAGCGTAATTAAAGTAATTGTCATACTATTAACAATGACCGGTAAGGATTCAGGTAATAATACTTTATAAATGATTTGAAATGGCGTTGCACCCATTGAGCGAGCTGCTTCAATCAAACCTTTTGGAACATCTAATAATGCATTTTCAATCATGCGAGCGATTAATGGTGAAACACCTATACTTAGTGGCACAACAGCAGCTTGTTTACCAATAAACGTTCCCATTAAGAAAGTTGTAAAAGGAATAATCCAAACAATCAATATAATAAAAGGTATTGAACGAAATATATTCGTTATAAATGAAATAACACTATTAGCGATATAACAATCTAAAATTTGTCCTTTACGAGTGGTATAAAGTAGTATACCAATCGGTAATCCAATAACGGTTCCCCAAAATCCAGATAAGATAACCATATAAAGTGTTTCATCAGTTGCTTGTGCCATTTTAAATAACATGGCTTCATTAAAACCATTAAAAGAAGAGCAAAAAGCGACAAAATCACCCCAAAAATTGTAGTGTGCTAAATATCGAAATAAGGTTTCGAAAGGTTTAAAAGAAGGAATAAAACTAAACATAACCAAGCACCTCTACGTTGGTGTTATTTTTTTCTAAAAATTCAATTGCGGATTCAATACTTTTCGTCTCTCCCTTCATTTCCGCTAGCATTAAACCAAATTTAACGCCACCGGCGTAATCCATCTGAGCGCTAATAATATTGCTTTCGATATTGAATTGTTGAGCAATTTGCGATAACAGCGGTAAATCAACCGAAACACCTGAAAACTCTAGGCGTACTAGGGGATTAAGTCCTTCTCTATACTTTTTTGATAGCTTAGTTAAATAGTCATCAGGAATGTTTAAATGTAAAGTTGATTGAATAAATTGACGGGCAATATCGGTTTTAGCATGGGAAAACATTTCACCTACTGATGATTGTTCAATTAACTCTCCATTGCTAATAACGGCAACTTGATCGCAAATCTGTTTAACGACATCCATTTCATGGGTAATTAATAAGATTGTTAATTCAAGTTTCTGGTTGATTTCTTTTAATAAAGTTAAAATCGAACGCGTTGTTTCTGGATCAAGGGCACTGGTTGCTTCATCACACAATAATACTTTAGGGTCACTTGCCAAGGCTCGTGCGATAGCAACACGTTGCTTTTGTCCACCAGATAAATTGGCTGGATAGACATTTGCTTTTTCAGTCAAACCAACTAACGCGATTAGTTCATCGACTTTTTGCTTAATCTTAGCTTTGGGTGTCCGATTAAGTTCAAGAGGAAAAGCAATATTATCAAATACGGTACGTGATGAGAGAAGATTAAAATGTTGAAAAATCATGCTGATTTTTCGACGAACAGGAATTAATTGTCGATTAGATAGATTAGTTATCTCTTGATTATCTAAAAAAATTTTACCACTTGTTGGCTTTTCTAACAGATTGACACAGCGAATCAATGTACTTTTTCCAGCGCCTGATTTACCGATAACCCCATAAATTTTACCTTTGGGTACATTAATAGTAATATCCTTTAATGCGTGGATTAACGTATTATTATGTTCAAAAGTTTTCGAAATATGTTGTAATTGTATCATAATATATAAAAGCAAAATGCGAATAGTTGAATATTAAGACGTCTAGACATCTAAGTCAATCAATAATATATTATGCAAATTAGGATAAATACCTAAATAAAAGGAAAATGAGTAAATATGAAGCCTGCTATTTTTTTAGATCGTGATGGTACAATAAACATCGATTATAACTATGTGCATACAATTGATAAATTCCACTTTATTGACGGAGTTATTGAGGCAATGCAAGAGCTCAAAAAAATGGGTTTCTTATTAGTTATTACCACCAATCAATCTGGAATTGCCAGAAACAAATTTTCTGAAGAGCAATTTCATACTTTAACTGAATGGATGGATTGGTCGTTACAAGACAGAGGTGTTGACTTAGATGGTATCTATTATTGTCCGCATGATCCACTAGTCGATCATTGTGAATGCCGAAAACCAAGCCCAGGTATGATTCAAACCGCAGCGAAAGAATTAGGCATTGATATTGCTAATTCCTATATGGTGGGCGATAAGCTTTCAGATCTATTATCAGGTAAAAGGGCTGGGGTTAAAAAAACCGTTTTAGTGAAAACGGGCGACCCAATCACTGAAGAAGTCGTTGCTCAAGCCGATTGGGTAATCGATAGTTTGGCGGATTTACCTAATAAAATAAAAGCAGAATCATAACGTTCTAAAACAATACTATTTATTCTATTACGGTGTTTAAAATAAACGCCGTATAATTCTCAAGACAAGTGGTGCTAATATTAATCCTAAAAATAGTGCATCAATAAAGTTCACCACATTTTGACCAAAAGTATGGATAGTATTAGCGAAAAAAAGAGAGAAACCACTTATAACGATCATCATAACCAAACCCCAATATAGAAAACTAACCGTATTCCTTTTATCAGTCATGATCGGTAATCTAAGAATAAAGAGGCATATTAAACTCATTCCGACCAAAGTACTGCCATGCTGTAGTAATTGGTAGATAGGAATATCAATATTTTTTAGGGAAATTGTCTGTTGTAAAAAAGGAATGTGTTTTACTACAAAACCCGTTAAGTGAGTAAAACTGTCCCAACCAATATGAGACGTAATGCCTATTACGGCTGATGTCAAAACAATAAACCAATGATGTAAGCAATACTGATTCCAATTAAAAGTAAGATAATGAGCAAATCGTTTATAAAGGAAATGAGGCAAATTTTTGATTAGTTCATTACGAATAATGGAATGAAAGATAAAAGCAACCATTAATGTTATTGGCAGATCAAAATAAACAATACCAAATAAAGTATGGCTCATATCACTTTTTATTTTCATTCTAAGAAAATATTCAAAGTCAGGGGACATGCTACCTATAATTAAGGCTGTCATGGAAAAAAATTGAGGCTTTTTATTAAAAGGTAAAACAATTGCTGGGTGTGCGAAAGTAAAAGGCATATGAAAAATCCATCTTAAAAAATTAGCCTAAAGCAAACATATCATAACTGACATAATAAATAATAATAAAGAAAGTTTGTAAAATTTGTATAGGATCAGTTTGTTTTCAATACGGCATGGGTAAAAAAAACACAAACAGAAATAAAATTGCAATAAACGCTTGCATGATTTTTTTAAGGCTCTATAATGCGCATCCACTGACACGGCGTCAGCGAAAGCAGGCGGTAAAAGAGGTTAGTGAGCAGGATCAAAAATTTTGAAAAAAGATCTTGACGAATAAAAAGGTGTAGCGTAGTATACGCAGC
>NZ_JBIDFK010000015.1:0-38744 GCF_046635725.1 Gilliamella sp. CG22 | reverse complement strand
TGGAAATGATTACCCGTTATTTTTTTAATCTCAACAAACAAATTCTAATTATAAATCATTAATCAAATGGTATTGCATAAGCAATAACCGATAAGATTTAGAATAATGAGTTTATTTCTGGCTCTTTGAATCTAGGTATAATTTCTTTATATTCGGTTTAATCATCAATTGTTAATTTTTAAACGATTGAAAATATAGCGACCGTGTATTTAGTTGCTAAAGTACAACCCCTTCATCCGTAAAATTATTGAACATACTTTTAAACACTAACTGATTATTTATCGCTTAGATTTGCTAAGTGAATTAATGGGATAGCCCATTAGTTAAGTAAAAATAAGGCGAGGGCACAAAAGGAAGATGATACATGGCAATTAGTCATGACCAATTAATGAAACAAGACAAGTCAGGCTGTAGGCAAAAATAGGCTGGTACGCAAGAAAGTTGTAAAAAGATGAAATGCCTAAAATAGCATTTGGAAAGTAACTAACTATATGATAAATAATAAATTATATTTTAGAAGGCTAACAAAGCAGATCGCCTAAAAAAACAACAAAAAAGTTGGTAGAATTTTACACTTTGCTATTTTAATTAATAAACAATAGGTTATAATTAGGGTGTTCCCTGTATACACAGGGATAAACCGCAATCCAGCGGCAAGTGGCTGTTTGAAAAATAGTGTTCCCTGTATACACAGGGATAAACCGCGGTTTTGGATACAATTCTTGATTATTAGCACGTGTTCCCTGTATACACAGGGATAAACCATCGAAACACGTAGTTAGTTTTAGTGGCGGACGCGTGTTCTCTGTATACACAGGGATAAACCGTATGTACCCAATGTTTATTTAGCTAAATGCACGTGTTCCCTGTATGCACAAGGATAAACCATTTTACGAAAATAAGTTATACAAGATAGACTAGCATTAACTGTTAGAGCTGGTATTGCTTGGATTGGACTTGGTGATGTTGTCGGTTTTTTTTTTTTATATTAATGGTCAGCCTGTAGATACTGTGATGAATGATTGTGTTATTGTTTAATTATTGAAAAATCAAGCAATATTCTTTGTATAATTGCTATGCTTCTAAAAATACTAAGATAACAGCCGTTTAGACGCATTGTGCTTAGAACGATTGATATTTTTGCAATTAGTGCTTCAAATGGCCGAACGGTTTTAAGTTTGCAAAAAAATAGCCCTGAATAAATATTATTTCGTTAAATTTTTAAAGCTATAGAGATGAAATTTGACTAAGAACAGTTGTTACTATCTTTAATAACTAGTCAATTTTATTCTCTATAGCTTATTTTAGTTGACGATTTACTCACA
Source organism: Gilliamella sp. CG22 (assembly GCF_046635725.1). Taxonomy (NCBI): domain Bacteria; kingdom Pseudomonadati; phylum Pseudomonadota; class Gammaproteobacteria; order Orbales; family Orbaceae; genus Gilliamella; species Gilliamella sp. CG22. Next base: position 37,419 of record NZ_JBIDFK010000015.1, on the reverse strand, counting down.
GCCTATCATTTATTTTCGTTTTATAATAAGCGTTTTATGATCCGATCAACACGTATGCGAGTTAATCTTTTAATTAACTTATGTACGTGAGGTGGGTAAAACTGGCTGGCTTGAATTTGTTGAAAATGTGTCACCAATGTGGTTTTTTCTCTGATTGTATCAAGTTCTTTATCAAACTGATCTTGCAATTCTTGTTTAGGATCATGAATTAAAATACCATTTTCAAGATCTAATCGCCATGCCCTTGGGTTAAGATTATTACCCGTAATTAATACCCATTTTTTATCGACCCAAATACCTTTAAGATGATAAGTTTGTTCGCCATCTTTCCATAATCGAATAATGAGTTGTTCTTTATCAATAAAAGGTTGCAGTCGTTCGATAAATTTTCTTAAGTTAATTTCATATAAATAAGGTAACCCACCTGAAATATTGAAAGGTTTATCTTCTGGAATATAGAAATCATTGGCGATTTTGTCACCGATTATAATTTCTACTTGTTTACCTTTGCGCAACAAGCGAATAATGTCACGTACTAAAATATTAGGTAAGTTGAAATAAGGGGTACAAAAGATAATTTTTTGCTGAGTAACATTAATTAGGTGATGTATCGTTCTATTTAATGAGTTATTACGGCCTAAACCTGAAATAGGGGATACTGAAAGGGATTGATTATCGGCATCACCCGTATAATGATATTTTGCATTCATTAAATGTTGACGAAGGGCTTTAATCTCAGCTTTTAGTTGTTTTCTGGTTTTATGGTTTTCACCATCCAGCCGTTGTAATCCGCTAAAAGGTAAAAAATTGTCATTAATATAGTTCACCATACTATCGGCGAGTACTTTATTGGTAATAAAGTGGTAGCGGTCGTAGCGATATTTATCCAGCTTATGTAAATAGACGTTATTTATACTTGCACCGCTATAAATCACGGTATCATCGATAATAAACCCTTTAAGGTGAAGAACGCCCAGCACTTCACGGCGATTAACAGGCACACCATAAATAGGAATATCAACTTGAGGATTTTCTTGTTTTAATTGGTAATAATATTTTGCATTAGTTTGACTTTTGTCTTCACCAATCCTACCGCGTTGTGCTCGATGCCAATCGACAAAGATTTTTATATCTAAATTGGGATTTTGTTGCTTAACATTATATAATTCTTTAAGAAATTCTTTTCCTGCTTCATCTTGCTCTAAATATAACGCAACAATATAGATGCGTTCCTTGGCATGTTTAATTGCATCAAGCAAAGCAAGCCGATAGTCTGTAGGATTATATATAATACGGTATTGATCGGCATGTTGAGAAATTTTTGCTAATTCATCAAGCTGTTTTTGGTGATTATATTTTATAAATGGTATTCGCATGATTTCTATATCATTTTAACTGACGCATATCGTTGAGTAATACGAATTATATCAGAAAATAATTCTCCTTTTTATACAACATTTGTTAATGTATTTAGTCACAACGTTATAAAATCTTATTTTCGGGATGATAATAAATTGTTTAAGATTGTTCATCAACCCATGTCTGAATAATTTTATAGGTTAAGGCTAATACGACTGGCCCGATGAATAATCCCATAATACCAAATCCGAGTAATCCACCAATAACACCAAATAGAATAAGTAAAAAAGGTAAATCAGCGCCTTTTTTGATTAAATAAGCACGCATAACACTATCAAGTGTCGTCAGTATTATTGCGACGACAATTAAGATAATACCTGAAGCCGTATGACCACTCCAAAATTGCCAAATAATACAACCAAGCATGACGACAACTGGCCCAATTTGGGCAACACAACAAATAAATAGTACTAAAGTTAATAGACCCGCTAACGGCATATTCGTTAACACAAAGCTTAAACCACCAATTAAAGCTAAAGTAATGGCGGTTACCACTACGCCTAATGCGACTGCACGAATTGATTGGCCTGCTAAGGTGACGGTTGTTTCGCCATATTGTTTAGAGAGTCGATTAGCAAATACATAAACATATTTGGTAATACTTTCACCTTTTAAGAAAAGTAACAGGCTAAAAATAATCATGACACCAGCATGGAAAATGAAAATACCTAAATTAGTTACTTGCTCGATCAACCACTTAATCATAGTGCCAATATAGGGTTGAACATTGCTCATTAAATCTGAACCATCGGTTTTGATCAGCTCTAACCATTTTTGATGTAATTCCTCACCAAACATTGGAATACTATTTAGCCAATCAAGAGTGGGTAACTCGTGATGAGATAGTGATTTTGCCCATTCAATCAGATAGTGTCCATTTTGTGCTACACTACTAATAATGAGAAGAAAAGGAATGACACAAACAAAGGCTAAAATTAATGCCATAACCAACAAAGATAACCAGCGTTTATGGAAAAGTTTGTTTTGAATTTTAATCATAAGTGGCCAAGTTGCAATCACGACCATGACCGCCCAGAAGAATCCAAACAAAAAAGGTTCAACAATCCGATAAGTAATGATGATAAATAATCCAATTAATAGCAGATTAAGAATTAATTTTAATAAATCATTAGTATTTTTTTCTTTAGGCATTTTATAACCATAGTAAATAGTAAATATAATGCTATTATACGCATTATCATTTAAAAAGCATATCATGCAATATTAATGAACCTATTTTTACAGGAGACAAAAAAATGAAAAAAATAATATTGGTAGCCTTAATGGGCGTATCTTTATTTGCTTGTGCTGAAAAAACTAAATTGCCAGAAACAGTGCAAAATGTGAATGACATTGCACCTTATCCTGAAGCGAAAGCTGGTTACACCCGTTTTGCAATAAATCTACCTGCATTGCCTGATGAGAATAATGCTCGTATTGAATTACTAATTGGCAAAGAAATGAATGTTGATTGTAATTCTCAACGTTTGGCAGGGACAGTTAAAGAGGAAGAATTAAAAGGTTGGGGTTATTCTTATTATGTTGTAGAAGCCGGTAACGGTGTTCTATCAACCATGATGGCTTGCCCGGCAGGTTCTAATAAAAATCAGTTTGTTACTCTTCATCATAATTTGGGTTGGTTAGACTATAATAGTCGCTTACCAATTGTCATTTATGCACCAAATGATTTCCAAATTAAGTATCGTGTTTGGCAACCTGATGCCAAAATTCTACCAGCCAAAGCTGAATAAAATTGGAAAGGACGCTATTGGCGTTATCTATTTTTAGTATCGTTAAAAAGGGTTGAGTGAACAAAATATCGTCACTCAATCTCAAATCTTAAGTTATTTTACATTTTATGTAGACTTCTTTGAAAAAAAAGGTATTTTATGCCACGTAATGCTAAGCTAACCATTTATTTTTATCAATATAATAATAAATAATTTGCTTGCTTACCTCGGTTTCGCCAGGCTATGTTTTTTAACAGGTTTTTGGTAAAATTTGGGGGTCCATTGTTTTGATTCAGTGGGCTTGTGTTTAACATGTAATATCCCTATTACTAGAGGAGAAGTGGTGAGCATGTTTACTCAACGTAAAACAATTCTTTCAATTCTTGCTGGTGTCACACTAGCGTTATCTCAATCTGCTATTGCTAAAGAGCGTGTCGTACATTTTTATAATTGGGCAGGTCAAATTGGTCATGAAACCATTAATGATTTTGAAAAATCAACAGGTATTAAACTTGTTTATGATGTTTATGACTCTAATGAAGCACTTGAAGGAAAACTCATGGCGGGGCATTCCGGCTTTGATGTTGTTTCACCTTCTGATAGCTTTTTAGCAAGACAGATTAAGTCAGGTATTTATCTTCCATTAGATAAAAGTAAATTACCGAATTGGAAAAATCTTGATCCTAACTTAATGAAACTAATGGCGACCCATGACCCAGATAATACTTATGCTATTCCTTATGTCTGGATGACAACGGGTATCGGTTATAATATCGATAAAGTCAAAGAGCGTTTAGGTGAAGATGCCCCAGTTAATAGTTGGGATTTAGTCTTTAAACCTGAAAACATGGAAAAACTTAAAGATTGTGGTGTTGCATTTTTAGATGCGCCTACTGAAATTTTTGCCAGTGCGTTACAATATTTAGGTAAAGATCCTAATAGCACTGATGCCAAAGATTATACTGGTGCGGCTTATGATCTTTTAGCAAAAGTAAGACCGAATATTCGTTATTTTCATTCATCTCAATATATAACCGACCTTGCTAATGGTGACATTTGTGTCATTTTAGGTTGGTCTGGCGATATTTTGCAAGCACGAGATCGCGCAAATGAGGCTAAAAATGGTGTCCATATTGGTTATCAAATACCTAAAGAAGGGGCGTTAGTCTTTTTTGATACTTTTGCGATTCCAAAAGATGCGGCTAATGTTGATGAAGCCCATGAATTTTTAAACTTTATCATGAAGCCAGAAATCGCTGCACAAGTGACGAATGATGTTAATTTTGCGAGTGCCAATAAAGTCGCAAATGACAATTTTGTTAAACCGGAAATTAAAAACGATCCTGCGGTTTATCCATCACCTGAAGTCATGGAAAAATTGTTTACATTAAAAGTTAAAGAACCTAAACTTGAACGCGTGATTACTCGTACGTGGACAAAACTTAAAACTGGTCGATAAAGTTTTAACAAATAATTGATTATTAAGTGTTATTTATTATAGACGGAGAGATTGATTTAATCTTTCCGTTTCGTTTTTTATGGCTTGTTGTTATGAGGAAAAAAGAGTGAATAATAAAACAACAATTCAGGTTCAGCCTAAAAAAAAGATGGTTACGCCATTATTGGAGATCAAAAATTTAACCAAAGTGTTTAATGATGATTATTATGCTGTTGATGATATTAATCTCACTATCTACACCGGTGAAATTTTCGCTTTGCTTGGTGCTTCAGGTAGTGGTAAATCGACCCTATTACGAATGTTAGCAGGATTTGAACAACCAACATCTGGGCAAATTATTTTAGATGGTAAAGATTTGTCGCAAGTTCCGCCTTATAATCGTCCAATCAATATGATGTTTCAATCGTATGCTCTCTTTCCTCACATGACGGTTGAGCAAAATATTGCTTTTGGTTTAAAGCAAGATAGATTAGACAATAAAGAGATCAAACACCGTGTTGAAGAAATGCTTGCGCTTGTGCATATGGAACAATTTGGAAAACGTAAGCCACATCAATTATCTGGTGGTCAAAGACAACGCGTAGCGTTAGCACGTAGTTTAGCAAAACGTCCAAAATTATTGCTTCTTGACGAACCGATGGGAGCGTTAGATAAGCAACTGCGTGATCGTATGCAACTTGAAGTTGTCAGTATTTTAGAACAAGTAGGGGCAACTTGTGTTATGGTTACCCATGATCAAGAAGAAGCCATGACCATGGCTGGTCGTATTGCCATTATGAATAAAGGTCAATTTGTTCAAATTGGTGAGCCTGAAGAAATTTATGAACATCCAAACAGTCGTTATAGTGCTGAGTTTATTGGATCGGTAAATGTGTTTGATGGCATTTTACAAGAAACACTTGAAGACGGATTGATTATTAGCTGTCCAATGATAAAACATCCAATAAAAGTTGATTACGATTCACCAGCGGTTGAAGGTGTGCCAATTCAAGTTGCGCTTCGACCGGAAAAAATCAAATTATGTGACGACATTCCAGAAGACGGTTATAACGTTGCAACAGGTGAAGTAGTTGAAATTGCCTATTTAGGTGATTTATCAATATATCATGTTAAGTTATCAAGTGGGCAAATTATCATTGCACAACTACAAAATGAGCACCGTTATCGAAAAGGAATGCCTACTTGGGGAGATATAGTTAACCTAAGTTGGGAAGTTGATAGCTGTGTGGTACTTACCGAATAAACAAAAGAGGATATAACGATGCGTTCCATTTTTTGGAGTGTAGTATTAAATGCATTTGTCTTGCTCTGTGTTTATTGGCGTTTTGTCACCACAGATGCATTTGATAACTTATTTTTAGATGCGCTATTTACTGCATTAGTATTAAGTTTTTTAATGTCATGTTTTGGTTTGTTTTTAGCAAATTACAAGCCTTCTAGACTTGCTTATCGAATGATTATTGCTGGCAGTATTCTATTTATACCTGCTGGTTTAGTTGCTATTTATTTTGCAATTAAGAAAATTAAAAAACAGCCTGATGATACAGATTTGATGACGCTTTATGGTCGTTTAACAGTCATTGCTATTCCATATTTATGGATGCTGCTACTGTTTTTATTACCATTTTTAATTGTTTTTAGAATCAGTTTTTCCGAAATAGCATCCGCTGTTCCGCCGTATACGGATTTATTTAGCTTTGACGATGGATTGCTCAATATAACCTTAAATTTTGGTAATTATCTCAATTTATTGAGTGATACCATCTATTTTGATTCTTATTTGCAATCATTAAAAATTGCGGCTATATCAACTTTATTATGTATTTTAATTGGTTACCCACTAGCTTGGGCTATTTCGCAATGTAAACCGTCAACGCGAAATATTTTGCTTTTACTGATTATTTTACCGTCATGGACATCCTTTTTGATTCGTGTTTATGCGTGGATAGGTATTTTAAATCCTAATGGGCTTTTAAATCATTTTTTAATGTGGTTAGGCGTTATCGATCAGCCGTTAATCATTATGAAAACCTATTCCGCTGTGTATATAGGAATTGTGTATTCTTATTTGCCTTTTGTCGTTTTACCGATTTATACATCGTTAATCAAAGTTGATTCAACGCTAATTGAAGCGTCGTTAGATTTAGGCTGTAAACCGATTAAAACATTCTTTCAAATCATTGTACCATTGACAAAAAATGGAGTAATTGCAGGGGGAATGTTAGTGTTTATTCCTGCCGTTGGTGAATATGTTATTCCTGAATTATTGGGGCCGTCAGAAGGAATCATGATAGGTACTCAGTTATGGACAGAATTCTTTAATAATCATGATTGGCCTGCCGCTTCAGCGGTTGCATCGGTGATGTTGTTAATATTGATTGTGCCGATTTATTATTTCAACAAATTCCAAAATCGACAAATGGGAGGTAAATAGATGAACAATTTACCAATTATCCTACGTTCAGCTTTGATTGTCTTTGTGTCATTGTTGATCGGTTCAATTATATTAACGCTTTTAATTTCATCATCGGGATTTGAACTTATTACAAATGGCAGTGTTTACGTGGGCTGTTTTGTTTTTAGCCTGATTGCCACGCTAATTATTACATTAGCGTTAGCTTGCCGATGTTTAAAAGGGCTTATATTATTGGCGGTATTCTCTTTTTTATATATCCCAATGATTATTTTGATTGTTTATTCATTTAATAGTTCACGTTTGGTGACTGTTTGGGCAGAATTTTCAACCAAATGGTACGTTGAATTGATTCATAATCAAACTTTACTCAAGGCGGTTGGTTTAAGTTTAACTATCGCAGCTTGTGCAGCAACATTTGCGATTGTACTTGGTACTTTAGCTGCTTTTGCCATTATCCGTTTTAGGCGTTTTCGTGGGTCAAATCTGTTTTCTTTTATGACAACAGCACCTTTGGTTATGCCTGATGTAATAACGGGTTTAGCTTTGCTATTGCTCTTTGTAGGAATGGGGCAGGTACTGGGTTGGCCAAAAGATCGGGGGGCGATCACGATTTGGATGGCTCATACTACATTTTGTACAGCTTATGTCACCGTCGTTATTAGCGCACGGTTACGAGAGTTGGATAAATCCATTGAAGAAGCTGCATTAGATTTAGGCGCAAATCCATTAAAAGTCTTTTTCGTGATTACTTTACCAATGATTGCGCCGGCATTAGTGTCAGGGTGGTTGCTTGCATTCACATTATCACTTGACGATGTGGTTATTGCTAATTTTGTGACCGGGCCAGGTGCGATGACATTACCTAAACTGATCTTCTCCAAAGTTCGCTTAGGTGTGGATCCTCAAGTTAATGCACTTGCCACAATTATTTTGTTAATTGTTGGCATTATTGGATTTATTTCGTGGTTATGGATGCGTAAATCTGAACGTCGTCGATTGCGTGAAACTCGCATGCATTAAATCTTTTTAAAACTTAATATTGCCGCACAATGCGGCAATATTTTCCTTTCAAAATATCCGTGTCTTTTTACTAGATTTGTATTATAGTGTTGAGAGTTAGTTTACTAACAAAATTCTCAGGGCGGGGTGCAAGTCCCCACCGGTGGTATAGCCCACGAGCGCTTAATATTTTAGTCAGTCAATATTTCAAATAGCTAAAATTAATTTCATTGTTGTGCGAAATGATTTGAAGTGAATTTGAAGATGATTAATAGGTATTAAGGTCTAGCAGATTTGGTGAAATTCCAAAGCCGACAGTGAAAGTCTGGATAAAAGAGAGTTGCTTATCTTTTCTTAATTTGCTATTAGTTGCATAGTTTACTTTTTAGCAATATCACTATGGTCAAGCACAGCCCTGATTCTGGTATTAAGTTTATTTTTAATTAAATTAGCTTGGCAATGCATAAAATACGATTGATGAGTATTAATTTGGAATACCAAGATAATTTAGAAAAATAATAAATATATTAAAAAAGGACCTAGGTATTTACCATGAATCAGTTTAATTTAAATGAATTTGGAACCCCATCAGAACGTGTCAAAAAAGCGATTGCATCGATTCAAGCAGGGCAAGGCGTGTTAGTTTTAGATGATGAAGATCGGGAAAATGAAGGTGATATTATTTGGGCAGCGCAAACCATAACGACAGAACAAATGGCACTGACAATTCGTTATGGAAGTGGAATCGTTTGCTTATGTATGCCAAAAGAACAATGTGAAAAATTGAATCTTCCCATGATGGTGGCAAACAATACCAGTAAAAATCATACTGCCTTTACTATTTCAATTGAAGCGGCAAAGGGTGTGTCAACTGGCGTATCAGCGGCAGATCGCGTTACCACGATTAAAGCTGCCGTAGCCGATGAAGCTAAACCCAGTGACTTAAATCATCCTGGTCATGTTTTTCCACTGGTAGCAAAAGAAGGCGGAGTACTTGCTCGTCGAGGACACACTGAAGCATCGGTTGATTTGGTCAAGCTAGCTGGATTGAAACCTGCCGCTGTGATTTGCGAATTAACGAATGATGATGGTTCAATGGCAAGAGCGCCCCAAGTGGTTGAGTTCGCTAAAAAGCATCAATTGCCTGTCGTGACAATAGAAGATATAGCAAACTATTTACAGTCTTTATAATCATTACGTTAGAAGTTTACTTCCTTTTATATAGGGAAGTAAATTTACGTGTAATTGTGTACTTAAACATTTATTCATATCTGTTTAAACCGTTTCAATCAACTTATCTTCAATTTTTTAATGAAACACTGAAATATAGCGAATAATCAGGGTTAGCCTTGCCAATTTTGTATCTTCATTATAGAATTGAATAAGAATAAGCTAAGTAAACTAGTAATGATATATCAAAATGTTTTAGTGCGACTTAAGTTAGTTTAATCTTAAACCACGTAGTTTTTCTGCATTAACATGTTGATCTTTCGGTGGCAAACCTTCATGTTTGCGAACCATCTTATTTTTCAACGATATAAACATCGGTAGAAAAAGCAAAATCAAGCAATAAGTAAAATGATAGCAGTGAGGTAGCTATGTTTAGCATTAATAAAGAGTGGGGATTTGTTATATTGACCTGCTTTTTTGAATTATGTTGGATTTTAGGATTTAGTGTTGCAACGGAGTATTGGCATTGGATGATTATTATCACATTAATTATTGTCGATTTTACATTTTTAACTAATGCCTGTAAGACCATTCCAACAGGCACTGTTTATGCCATATTTTCCGGCGTTGGTGCCGTTGGGGCAACGATTATTGATATGGTGCTTTTTGGTAAAGAAATCAAAATGATGCAACTCTTTTTTGTAGCATTAATCATAATTGGCGTTGTGCAACTTAAACGTACAGATAGTTAATCGACAAAGATCAGATTGAGGATTTTATTATGGGATGGCTTTTAATATTAACAGCATCATTTTTTGAAGTGATAGGGGCAATAGGATTGAAGCTCTATGCTGAACAAAAAAAAATAATAAGATTAGTTTTATATTGGGGCGGATTTTCTGTTTCTTTTGTTCTTTTTTATTTCTCCCTTCATTATCTTGAACTGAGTATTGTTTACCCTGTATGGGTTGGACTTGGCACATCCGGAGCAGTATTTGCCAATATGTTTTTATTCAATGAGCCTAAAAATTTACCGCGTTTATTGGGATTGGTCATTATTATTGTTGGCGTGGTTGGACTGCATATGACAATGTAAAACGAAGTGTTAAATTATTTTCCATTATTGTTTTTAATCGTTCGCAAACTATTTTCAACTGGATAACTCAATTTGATAAAGTATTTTTATTGATAAAAGATCCGTTTCAAGTCACAGAATTTATCTAAATAGACATTCATTTCAATCTTTTCATCTTCTAGTTAATGTACACAAAACTATTGAATGAATTTATTCAAAGTAAAAAGGGAATTAAGAAAACAATTAAGAATAAAAAAAACCGGAGAACATCTCCGGTTTAACAAAGTAACTTGAATTGAAAGTTAATCTTTTCAATAAGTTATTCAGTATAGAGTAGAATATTAAAGTTCGTTAGCGTGTTGTTTTAAGTAGCTTGCAACACCATTAGGATTGCCTTGCATACCTTGTTTACCTTTAGTCCATTGTGCAGGGCAAACTTCACCGTGTTCTTCATGGAATTGGAAAGCATCAACAATACGGATCATTTCATCAATATTACGCCCTATAGGTAAATCATTGATAGTCTCGTGACGAACAATTCCATTTTTATCAATAAAGAATGATGCACGAAGCGCTACACCTGCTTCAGGATGTTCAACACCATAAGCTTGCATAATAGTGTGCTTGATATCGGCAACAATTGGGAATTTAACTTCGCCAATTCCACCTTTATCTTGCGGAGTGTTTCGCCATGCGTTATGAACATATTCTGAGTCCATTGAAACACCAATAACTTCAACACCACGTTTTTTGAATTCTTCAAGACGATGATCGAAAGCAATAATTTCTGATGGACAAACAAAAGTAAAATCCATTGGCCAAAAGAATACTACGGCATATTTACCTTGAATATGCTGAGCTAAATTAAAGTTATTTACAATTTCACCAGAACCTAAAACTGCTGATGAAGTAAAATCAGGTGCTTTTCGCGTGACTAATGTCATGTGTTTCTCCTTGTATAAAACCAAAAATATTGTAAACCTTGATGGAATGTATTATAGCAACTGATAAAAATTGTCCAAGTTGTTATTAACAATCGCTTTCATAAGCTCTGACTATGTCAAACTTTTGAATTAGTCGATTCGCTCAATTTGTGTTTGGGTTTACCTTTATTTTTGGTGTCACGTAAACGGACTTTAACTTTTTTCTTTGCTGTGTCATCCTGTTTTTTTGCACCACGCTTCAATTTTGATTTATTTGACGGTTTTTTCTTGCTAGTCGGTTTTGGTGCTTTAGTTTTAGGACGTAATCCTTCAATCGTTCTCAATTTTATGGGTTCTTGAATATAGCGTTCAATTTTCAGTAATAGATCATTGTCATGCGCTTCAACTAACATGATAGCCGTACCTTTTTTACCTGCTCTTGCTGTACGACCAATACGGTGTAGATAAACATCTGCTGTTTTTGGCGCATCAAAATTGATCACGTGCGTAACATCATCAATATCGATTCCCCGAGCAGCCACATCAGTAGCCACTAAGACGTTTACGGTGTTGTTACTGATTCTTTTTATTGCTTCATTGCGTTTTGCTTGTACCATTTCGCCTTCTAAATAACAACTTTTTATACCTGCTTGATGTAACCAAGTTACCAGTTCGTGTACCCGTTCACGTTTTCGAACAAATACAATTGTTTTTTGAAATTCATCTTGCTTGAGAAGATGGGTTAATAAAGCAACTTTATGATTGAGATCATCAGCACGATAATAAAATTGGATGATTTTTTTACGCTCTTTACGGGACGGAGTCGCATTAATTTCAACAGGCTGATCGAGAATTCGACTGGCAAAATTGAATAAACCTTCACCTTCCAGTGTCGCTGAAAAAAGTAAGGTTTGTTTGCGCCAACGGGTTTCGGCAGAAATTGTTTCCACATCTTGTGAAAAGCCCATGTCTAACATGCGATCGGCTTCATCTAATATCAACATTTCCACCGCTCGGCAGTCGAAGTTTTCTTCTTTAATATACTGCAATAGTCGTCCGGTCGTGGCAATGACAATGTCTTGGTTTTTACTAAATACTTCTGCATGATTCATATAAGCGACACCACCAGTAATTGTCGCAATACTCAGATGCGTTGATTGCGTTAAGTTTTTTGCCTGTTCTGCAATTTGCATTGCAAGCTCACGCGTTGGCGTTAAAATTAAAATTCTTGGTGGCCCCGGTTTTCGACGCGGAAAGTCTAAAAGATGTTGTACCGCTGGGATTAAAAAAGCAAGTGTTTTACCGGTACCAGTTGGTGCCGATCCTAAGATATCTTTGCCATCTAAAGCTACAGGGATCGTTTGTGCTTGAATTACGGTAGGGGTAATAATATTTTGGGCTTTAAGATTGTTAATTAATACATCATCTATTTGTAAATCGGAAAAAGTTTGCGTTGTCATAATGACCTTTATAACGAGAAATTTAAAACACATTATAACGGCAATCAATATAACTACAATATTATCACACCAATGATTGTCTATGGTGATACCAACATTTCAACCAAATGAAAGCTTAATGCGCTAATTTTAGTAAATCCCCAGATAATTAATGTCAATGAATGAAAATAACTTATTTAAGTGAATGTAATATTCATTAAGAAAAAACGTCAATTCTGACCAACTGCATAAATTGAATTTCATGATGCAAATTTGATGACAAGTGACTTAAAGTTAACGTTGGGTGGTATCAGGCTTACCATTGATAGTGGTTTATGATAACATAGATAAAATAATGGGGCTAAAATCTTTGTGATATACTAAGCAAAAATCAATTTTTATATCTCTGTTTAGTCTATAGCATTAAATCAAATTGACTAATTTTTTATAACCACTTTTTAATAATCTGATAATTAAAATGGCAGAATGTTTCTCTAACGAAAAATATCAACAACAGCTTGAAAATAAAGTCACGAATTTAAAAGCGCTTTTATCACATTTTTCACTACCTGATTTAACCGTTTATTCGTCTCCAATCAGTCATTATCGTATGCGTGCAGAATTTAGAATATGGCATGATAAAGATGACCTTTATCATATCATGTACGATAAAAATACAAAAAAGCGAATAAAAGTAGAAACTTTCCCGATTGCAACAGCACTTGTTAATGATGCTATGCAAAAAATTATTCCACTTTTAAAACCTAATTATTTGCTTCGCCATATGCTTTTTCAAATCGATTATTTTTCGACATTAAGTGGTGAACTGCTTATTACACTTTTATATCATAAAAAATTATCCGATGAATGGCGGGTAGAAGCTGAAAAATTAAAGCAACAGTTAGCCGAACAAGGTGTTAACTGCCATATTATCGGTCGAGCAAGTAATCAAAAAATTGTTATTGATGTTGATTATGTTGATGAAGTTTTACCAGTTATGGGTAACAATTTGATTTATCGCCAAGTTGAAAATAGTTTTACGCAGCCTAATGCAGCCGTCAATATTAAAATGCTTGAGTGGGCTACTTCGGTCACCCAAGGTTTATCCGGTGACCTGCTAGAGTTTTATTGTGGAAATGGTAATTTTTCAATTGCGTTGGCTCGAAATTTCCGAAAGGTATTAGCCACTGAAATTGCCAAAGCTTCGGTCTATTCGGCACAACATAATATTGCGGTCAATCATATTAATAATCTGATTATTGCTCGATTATCGGCTGAAGAGTTTACGTCAGCTATAAGAAAAGAACGAGAATTTAATCGATTGAAAGGAATTAATTTAGATGACTATCAGTGTGATACGGTACTTGTTGATCCTCCTCGTGCAGGATTAGACATAGAAACATTAAATAATTTAAAAAGTTATAAAACCATTATTTATATTTCTTGCAACCCTCATACATTGTGTGAAAATTTACAGCAACTGACAGAAACGCACTCGATTAAACATTTTGCTTTGTTTGATCAGTTTCCTTATACAGAACACATCGAAACAGGCGTAGTTTTGCATAAAAATAACTGAATTTGATATTCAGATTCAGTTATTTTTGTTAGAATGCCGAGATTTTAAAGTCAATCATTTATTGTTTCAGAGATTAATTCGAGCTTATCGTGATTTATAAGCAAAAAAAAACCCTAGATAAACTAGGGCTGCATTAAATTGCAAGGAATGGATGAAAGGAAATAAAACAATGAAACAATAATGTCTAGCCTCATGAATCATTGTGTGGATACTATAACAAACACATTCAAACGGATTAATGACAAGTAGATTACAAAATAGTCATGGAAATATCATGAATGTTTTTGAACTTTTCATATATCATAGGAACAGTATTATGTAAGTTAGATAACCTGATACTTTGGCAAAGGAAATATTTAAAATGAAATTGTTAGTTGTTGAAGATGAACAGAAAACAGGTGAATACCTTCGTCAAGGATTAATTGAATCAGGCTTTATTGTTGACCTAACCAAAAATGGTTTAGATGGCTATCATCGGGCAATGACAGAAGATTATGATTTAATTATCCTGGATGTAATGTTACCGGATATTGTTGGTTGGAAAATTGTTCAGTCATTGCGTGAAGCGGGTAAAGACACCCAAATTATATTGCTGACAGCAATGGGAAGTGTTGAAGATAAAGTTAAAGGATTAAATTTAGGTGCCGACGATTATTTAGTGAAGCCTTTTTCATTTGCTGAATTATTAGCGAGAGTTAAATCGTTATTAAGACGAAATGTGCCGCAAGTAAACAATTATCAATTAAGTATTGCTGATTTAGTCATGGATTTGCCAAAGCGAACAGTGACGCGTTCAGATAAACGTATCGATCTCACCAATAAAGAGTTTTTATTACTTGAATACTTCTTACGTTATCCGGGTGAAGTGTTACCGCGATCGTTAATTGCTTCACAAGTTTGGGATATGAATTTTGATAGCGATACTAATGTGATTGATGTAGCCATAAGACGGTTACGTAACAAAATAGATGCAGGATTCGAACCTAAACTTATTCATACTGTGCGTGGAATGGGTTATAAAATAGATGTATTAGATGAAACAGAGTAAATTAATTTCCGTTCGGTTACCCATTATTGTTTGTCTGATAACATGTGGACTACTTTATTGTTTCAGTTATTTGATCGAGCGGTCTTTTGAAAAATTTTCAATCAGACAAAATGTGACCGAATTAAATTCGGTTATTACCTCTATAGAAAGAGAACTAACTTATTATTCTCCGAATGATAATCGTGATGAATTTATCCAAAATTTATTGCTAATTCTCACCGGGCATCATCACTTATTTGTTTATATCATTGATGATATGGGGAAAATAGTCTATCGCACTCGAGGCCCCAACTTAGCGATAGCACTAAAATCACAAGAGTTAGAACGGATTATTGAAAATGACAGTACTTCTATTGAGACGATAGATAAATCATCTTATCGGATTGCGGCATCAAGGGTGATTGGGGAAGACGGTAAACGCTTCACTACGATTGTTGCCGTTCGTCGTGATGTGCAACTTGAATTTATTAATCGATTAAGAAACGGATTAGGTCTGCTAATTATTATTTCTTGTGTGTTAGCATTAATCGGTTCATTCATCAGTATTTACTATACTCAAAAACCAATCAATCGCTTAATCAAGAAGATTGAAAGAATTAGTTTAAATAATTTAAATTATCGTATTCCAACCTCGTCAGTACCGGTTAAATATGTAAGCTTGGTCAGAGCATTTAATAACATGCTTAATCGTATGGAAGATGTTTTTACTCGTCAGCATAATTTTACTGCCGATATTGCACATGAGATGCGTACACCAATTACTAATCTTACCACGCAAACGCAAATTGTACTCAATAACGCTCGTACGACAAATGAGTACCGTGAAATTTTATATTCTAATTTAGAAGAATATGAAAAAATGTCACAAATGATTTCGGATATGTTATTTTTGGCGCAGGCAGACAATCGCCAGCTTGTGCCTAATTTGATTGACATTGATCTAACTAACATGATTATGATGATGTGTGATTATTTTGAGCCTCTCACCGATGAAAAAAATATTACTTTTCAACTCGACGGTCACTGTTCTCACATACAAGGTGATAAAATGATGTTAGGGCGTGCAATTGGTAATATTTTGTCTAATGCGATTCGTTATACACCGAATAACGAGGTCATAACTATCACGTTAAGTCAAATGAGTGAAAAACGGGTTAAGATTATTATCTCTAATCCGGGCAAAAAAATTGATAAAAAACATTTACCACATCTTTTTGACCGATTCTATCGTGTCGATGAATCACGTCATCGTAATGACAGTTCCGGCGCAGGTATTGGGCTAGCCATTGTTAAATCCATTATTGAAACCCATAAGGGATCAATTTATGTAGAATCAGATGATAAATCGACACGTTTTATTATCAATTTACCAACGGCTATTTAATGTCATAGTCACTCATTAATAAGTTAGCTGCTGCATAAGCAGCTTTCTCTCTAAGTTCAGTAGGTACTTGTTTATCAGCTGTAACTTCATTTAAAACCAACATAACGGCTCCTAAAGCATCTTCAACATAGCCTAATTCATTACTGCCGATTTGAGCATATTTTTCCCGAATGAGCTCACAATATTTATTCATTAGTTCGATTCCTTTAATCTTTTTCAATAACGTTATTTCAATTCTATCCTGTTTTACAAAAAACGGGCTAATTGCTCATATACCTTCGTTGCTGAGATAGTTTGCATTTTTTGATCTGGAGAGACAAGACTAAATTGATTTTTACCATAACCGCCTATTAATTTCGGATCGGTTTGACCAAATAAAGTTATGTTTGGGCGATCGAGTGCCGCAGTTAAATGACTTAATCCTGTATCGACTGAAACTACAGCTTTAGCCCCAGCAAGTTCAGTCGCCACTTGAGAAAGAGACAATTTTGGTAGCACTTCGACATGATTAAATCCTTGTGCTAAGCGTTGAGCGCTTTGCATTTCATTCGCCGTTCCCCAAGGTAATTTAATTTTTAAATCGGTTGGCGCTATCAATTGTATTAATTGACGCCAAGCGTCTTCTGTCCAATGTTTTTCATATCTGGTAGTGGCATGTAAAAATATCAAATATTGTCCATGGTCAGACGGTAATTCTGATAAAAAATGACTTGCAATTGCATAGTCACCCATGTCACCAGATAGGTCGTACCCAAGACTTTTTGCAAAGAGTTGTCGTACTCGTTCAACGGCATGCATTGATTTTGGAACAGAATGTTTAACATCATAAAACCAACTGGCAATCGGTTCTCTTATGCTATGACGATCTAAACCGTGCTTAATGCCTTTTGCTTTACGTGTGATAAAAAAAGCACTTTTTATTAATCCTTGCGCATCAATAATACAGTCATATTCCCGTTCAAGTAGTGATTGAATAAATTGGTGACGCTCTTGACGAATAGATTTACCGAACCAGTTTTTACGCCAGCGCCGAATGGCCACAGGGATCACTTTATCTACCGCAAAATGCCATGTTGGTATTTGCGCAAAATTTTCTTCAACCACCCAATCAAAAGTCATATTAGGTAAATGACGGGCAGCATCAGTTAATGCGGGTAAAGTATGAAGTACATCACCCATTGAAGATGTTTTAACAATAAGTACACGCATAATTAATGACTCTTTTCACAACGAGCAATAAGCTTCATTAAAGTTTCAAACACAGTTTCAGGTTTTATATCAATCAAACTTTGATGATAGCCTTGTTCTGCATCGCCCTTACGGACTTTATGATACCCTGTTATTAAGCGAATAACTTCAGCTTTATCAGAAAGGGGTGGGGTAAAGTCTGGACTACTTGGGCCATAAAGCGCAACCAAAGGGCGATCCAAAGCTGCGGCGACATGCATCAATCCTGAATCATTAGTCACAATTGCTTTACAAGCCGCAATTAAATTAACCGCTTGTTCCAATTTTGTTTTACCGGCAAGATTAATACACTGGTCGCCTTGTGTCATTTGTTTAATAATTTTTTCGCCAACTTGGCGATCATTATCAGAACCAAAAATAACAATTTTGGCATGTTGCTTTACAAGCATATCACCAAGAGCAGCATAATGATAATCCGGCCAACGTTTTGCTGGACCAAATTCAGCACCAGGACAAAAACCAATTAACGGCAAATTATCATTGATTTTAAACGTGTTAAGCGTGCCATTGATGTCTGTTTGACAAACTTCAAGTTTAGGCCAAAGTATGGGTTGTGGTATTTGCTCTGCTGTGTGGATCTGATCCTTAGGGTAGGCAAGGGCAACATAACGTTGAACCATTAATGGAAAGGCTTGTTTATTAAGTTTACGAAGATCGTTAATCAGTCCATAACGCATTTCACCTTTCCAACCTGTTCGCTGATGAATCCTAGCAAAAAAAGGGATTAAAGCTGATTTAAACGAATTAGGTAAAATTATCGCTTGGTCGTAATGATTATTACGGAGTGATTTGCCGAGTCGATAGCGTTGGGTTAAACCGAATTTACCATGACCAATTGGCATCTCAATAGCTTGATTCACTTCTGGCATTTTATTCAATAGTGCTTGGCACCATGCTGGTGCCATAACATCAATTTCAATATTAGGATGAAGTTGTTTTAACGTTCGATATAAACTTTGCGACATCATCATATCGCCAACCCATGAAGGACCAATAATTAGTGTTCTCATTTAATGTCCTTTTATAATCGTTGATGAACAAACATTGTGATGAAATATTGCTTTAATGTCTAATTGCTGATCGGCAACGATAGCCGTAGTAAAGTCATCTTTATCAATAAAATCAGCCATATTTAAATCAAGTAAATTGGCAAATTTTGTCTCATCAGTTAAATTATCAACGTCTAAAACATCTTTAATTTTTTGATTATTCAGACTATTAACAATATTACTTTCAATAGAGACAATACCATCAGTTATGATGATTATCATTATTTTCCTTAATTAATTGAATTACGCTGTTTATCATACCGAGTTAAGCCAATATTTTCGAGTGAAGTTTAACTATTTCAAGCTTAGTATCAGTATGATGAAAAGTGTTAACCATTTTTTGCAGTAACTAAAATGTATCGAGCAAGACTTAGATACGGTTCTGCTTGGCAGTACTGCTTTTCAAGTGCCAATAACTGATCAAAATGACTATTTATTTTTTCTTTATTATTCATATAATCATGAAATAGACGAATTCCCGTTTTTTTAATAATATGAAAATCTAGCGTGGTTAACCATTGATAGACATCATCTGGTATTCGAGGGAAATCGGGTGATAATGTTTTTTTCTTACGTTTTGCAAGCCCTGATTGGGTATAACCAAAATTACCAAGTGTCACCGTTTTAAAAAGAAGTGCATGATAATTATAGAACATCAAGGATAAATAACCTTCGGGTTTGAGGTGTTTTTTTAATGATTCAAGAACACTGATCGGATCGGCAACCCACTCTAATACTGCATGACAAATCACCATATCATATTGTTCATTAATGATATGATCAATATCTTGAATAGCACAACAATGACAATTAATATTTAACTTTTCTGCTTGGGCATTTTTTTGTGCCAGTTCTAGCATTTGCATAGAAATATCACATAATGTGACATGATGTCCTAATTTTGCCAATCGACAAGCCATTTGTCCTTGTCCACCACCTGCATCAAGAATTTTCAACGGTTTGGTTGTTGGAAATGTGGCTAATATATTTTCTAATTCCTGCCAGACAATGGCTTCACGAATTTTTCCTTTACTTGTGCCATAAATATTTTGTGCAAACTTATGACTGATATCATCAAAATTACGGTCTTGCATATTCATTAATTATTTTTTACTGTTTAGTTGCTTAACTTCATTGTTGATTTCAATTAATTTTTCAGTCATTTGTTGATAACATTGTTCCATTAATGTTCTGGCGTCTTCTTTACGTAACGATTTGGTGTCAATAGGATCCAACATTTCAACAATCATATGACCGTTATTTAAACGATTTAATTGAATGTTATTGGTATCAGAGACGCAAATAGGCACAATAGGAACACCTGCCGCAATTGCTGCTTTAAATGCGCCTGTTTTAAACGGTAATAATCCACGTCCTCGACTTCGTGTTCCTTCAGGAAACATCCAAATCGATATGCCACGTGTTTTAATTTCTTTAACAACTTGTCCAATGGTATCGTGGGCTTTTGATTTATTATTACGATCAATTAAAATATTACCGGTCAGATAGTATAATTGCCCAAAAAAAGGAATCCACGCTAAACTTTTTTTTCCGACAGTCACGGTTTTCGGTTGGACAACGTCTGCGGCAACAACCATATCAAAGTTGTTTTGATGATTAGCGATATAAACACAACTGCCTATTTTACTAATCTCAGGATAGAGACGAGTATCAACTTTAACGCCCAAAATAGGTTTAAAGAAAAAACTAAATAAATGTGCAAATCTGGCTACGTTTTTGGGATTCCGAGGATTGAATAGGCAAAATATAACGCCCAGTACACAAACTACAATACCTATCAACACAACTGTAATTAAGCGGAAAAGAAAAACCATAATTTACCTCATAAATTGATTTAGCGTATTATATACATAAACTGTGTCAATATACAGTTTGATCAACGATAACTGAGTAAAGAGGCGTCATGCAAAAATCAACAATTATTTGGAACGAAAATCAAGCCCCAGTTTCTGTCTATTTTGATGATATCTATTTCAACACACAAGGTGCAGTTGCTGAAACAAAATATGTTTTTATTGAAGGCAATCATCTACACCAACGTTTTATCCAACATGATAAAGATACTTTTATTATTGGTGAAACGGGTTTTGGTTCGGGGCTAAGCTTTCTCATAGCCTGGCAAACGTTTTTAGCTTTTAAAAAAGAATATCCCAATCATCAACTCCAGCAACTTAAATTTATCAGTATTGAAAAATATCCGTTATCAGTGACAGAAATGATGATGATGCATCAAACCGCCATAGAAGATGAATGCCAACTTCAACTATTAGCCAAGCAGTTATATACCTATCTAACGGATAACACCTGTCATTTAGACAAGGTCAGTTTGGATGTACTTTATGATGACATTCAATATTTTCCGGAATTTTTGGCTAAACAAAATGGGTTGATTGATGCTTGGTTCTTTGATGGATTTTCACCCGCTAAAAATCCTGACATGTGGTCAGAATCCTTGTTTAAAAGCTGTTTTCAATATACGTCACAAAAGGGAACGTTTGCAACTTTTAGTGCGGCTGGATTTGTTCGGCGAAACTTAATCAATGCTGGATTCAATGTGATAAAACAAAAAGGTTTTGGTTTGAAAAGAGAAATGTTAATCGGCAGTAAAAAATAGCTAGCCTTAACCAAATAATTGATAAGGCTAACTCAATTATCCTAATAAGTGATTAAAATTCAAATTGGTAGATAAAATCTAACGTTTGTGCAAGTCCAGATGTTGCTTCTAAATAGAGTCTTGGCATCAATCGGTATCGTAAAGTAAATGTCGCCAGTGAATCAAAAATACCTACACCATATTTCAGTTGTAGGTTAGGCAAAATATACCCACTAACAACCACTTTAGAATTATTACCGGCTCCTTGCGTGTCTAAAGAAAGATTTTTTATTCCAAAGACATTACCAATATCACCAATATATTTACCTGTTTTTGCCGTACCGATACCAACGAGTAAGGCGGTCATCATATCATTATCGCTTTGATCGGTGCTTTCAAGTCCTTGACCTCGTATTAGATAAGATAATGCTTCTTGCTGGGACATGGCTGGATCTGAAAATATTTCAATTTTGGGCTCTTCCGAAGATCCTGTTACACGAATACCCGCTGTAATACTACTGTTATCAATTGAGTCTGGATTACGAATAGCTTCAATATCTAACTTAGCTTGGTCAGTAGGGCCCGAAAAAGTGATAATACCTTTACGGATAACTAAATCTTGACCATAAGCGTGAAATCTTCCTGTTGGAATCAAAACTTGCCCATGCAGATCTAAGCCTTTGTTGGTTTGTGCCGCAAGGAGATTGCCTTTCAGTGATGCGTTTAACCCAAAAGCATCGACAGTCACATGTTCACCAATATCAATTTCAATATGGCTACTGATTTTTATGCCAAGTTTTTGTTTTTCGATTACTTGATAATTTTTATCTAACATAACTTCGTCAGGCGATACATCAACACTGGATGCCGGTAACGATTCGACGGTAATCTTACCTTTAGGGATACTGACTTTTCCGGAAAGAATTATCTCATCTTGGGTCGCATCAATTCTAATATTGGGGATAATACTTAACACAACCATTGGAGGTACGGTAACTTCCATTGCTGCACCCGTGACAGAAAGATCCGCTTGCCATTTATCAAATGTATCCCAATTGGCGTGACCGTTAATATCAATATTACCAGACTTGGTGGTTAAAACTCCTTTTAAGTTGGAGGATTTACCATTGAAATTAAGATCTACCTTTGCTGATTTCAAATCAATTGGTAATTGACTGGATTTTATTTCACTGTGTTTTAAATCAATATTACCTGTTAAATAAGGATCCATTAAAGACCCGGAAAAATTAACGTTGCCATTTATCGAGCCTTTAGCAAAATCATCTTTATCTAATAAGGGATTGATTATTGCTAAGGCAAGATGATCAATGTTTAATTTTCCATTTAATTTCTTTTGTTGAGTGGGATCGATAATAGTTAAATCACCGCTCATTTTACCTAATTGTTTTAAGCTAAATAACCAATCAAACTTTGCTTGTTGTTGATTAAATTCAGCATTAATAGTAAATATTTCAAATGGAATAGATAATGATTGGGATGTGATCATTTGTTGAATATAAACTTCATTCCCTTTGATATTGGCCTTGATATTCGGCATTTCACTATTTGCATTGAATTTTATATAAGCTTTACCATTAATCAAGCCAGCTAGTTTTGTTTCACCGTCGTTTGGAATAGGGAGTTTTGCCAGCTCAATATCTTTCAACGTGATACTTGTATTACTGTTAGCTGTTGGAGATAGTGCTTGATCTAAACAAATACTTGACCCTTGGTTTGACCAACAATGCGAGCCTATAGTGGGCACTTGATGAGTAACATCATAAGATAAAGGTAATGTTTTAACCAATTGCCAATGATTTTTATCACCTAAATTTAATAAAGCGTGGGATAAATTTCCCGTCCATTTTGTTCGATCAGGATCTAATTTTCCATTGAGTGATGTTGTAAATGAGGCTGGTGTTCCTGTAAGATTGATATCTAAAACATGATGACTTTCATTACCTTTAAGCTCAATATTGGCATTTTTTATGCTTTGATTAGGAAGTTCTATATCGTGTCCTATGAGTTTTAAATGTCCACTAATTTGTTTTTTATATTCTATTTTTCCGGAAAGTTGGGCTGATGATATTGACATACTCATCAAACTTAATTGGTGAATATTGATATCGGTATCCACGTTTGGTTCATTAAAGCTACCATTCATTTTCAACGTGCCGACAATTGAACCCTTTAAGTCATCAGCCAATAATGATAAAGAGGATAACTCTAACTTAGCACTCAAATTTTCTTTATCTGAAGCGCCATTGATATTGATATGATTTTTTCCCCAATCCATAACAAAATTATTCGCACTGATTGATTGATGAGAGTTAATTTGAATACTGCCATTAGTTGAAAAATCAGCGTGATTAATATTACCTTTTAATTGGATTTCGGGAAGATTCAATTGCCATTTATCACCTTCTAACTGACCATTGGTTTTAAGTTGACCATTTAATCGTATAGGATAGTTTGGTAAATCTTTGCTGGTATCAACATCAGTTAATTTAACTTTTGCATCCCAGTGTAAGGCTTTTTGCCAGTCAAGATTACCTGAAACATTGATTTCCCCTTGTGGTAGTTTCACTATTCCATGATCGAATATGGCTGATTGATTCGTTCCCTTGCCTATAACATCAAACGACGTATCGGGCAGATCGTCACCTTTAAATTTACCTTTAGCTGATAAGTCATACTGTTGGACGTTACCCCCTATTGAAAGATTAAAATTATTAACTTGATATTGCGCTTGTCCTTCAATTGGCCATTGAATGTGTTTACCCTTTAAGTCGGTCATCACCGGTAAATATTTTTCGATAAAATTGATTTTTGCATTAATTTTTGCTGAATTAAGTCCTTCAAGTACCGTATTTGTCGTCAATTCACCTAACAATTTACCTGAAAATTGGCTATGTAATTGATTACTGGCTGTTTTTAATTGAATAAATGCCAAAATAGGCCAATCATTGCCTAATGTAATATCTCCTGAAACAAAAGCATGTCCATTAGCATAAGGAGTTGTCGCATCTGTATTCACCTGTTGAACGATAATATGATTATCGATGATATTAGTTTGAATAGTCACATTGTTAAATCGATAATCTTCACCGCCAATATGTAAAAGCCAATTGTTACCCGTTAAGCGTCCGACATTGATATCGAGAGGAATAGTAACTTGGGGTAATGATTCGATTAACGGCTGATTGAATAATTGATTTATCTTTTCATTAAGAGGCAAATCATTCTGAACTGAATCTGTTGTTGATTTTACTTGTGGGTGATCAGCAAAAATAGCACTTAAATCCTGAGCCTCAGCAGGAAATACATAAATTTTTTCGTTTACCCAAGTCGCCTTACCCGTAAAATCAGACAGACCAAATTGCATATCATCAATATCAACTTTCACATCTGATACATGTGCCGTTTTCAGTTCGATTGGTAATGGGGTTTTCAAAACAACCCGTTTGTCTGGTATTGGCTTATTGGGGGCGGTAATAATCTGATCGGTGTTCAGTTTTACTTTAATACCCTTTGATTCAAACTGTTCGATACAGATTTTAGTTTCAAGCAAACATAACCCAGATAATTTTAACGATGCATTATCAACCTGAACATCAATACCCGGTAGTTGCAATGAAAGACCATTCACCTGTAAATCGCTTAATGTCCCTTCCACTTGTTCAATTTTCAATTCGGGTAGGGCTTTACCTAAGACATAAGTGGTCAACTTAACGCCTAAACTGGTATAAAGCAGTAAGATAATAAACGCGACCAAAAACACGAAAATAGATAATACTACAATACTACGCTTTTTCCATTTTCGTATTCTTTTAATTTTTTTTAATTTTTTTTCTCTAATGGGATTTTTAGCCATATTATAATTCGGATCCTAAACCAATATATAGGTGAACTGAACCAGAGTCTCTTCGCGTTAACGGAGTTGCTAAATCGAATTTTATTGGTCCAACCGGAGAAGCCCAACGCACACCAATACCACTTCCTGTATAAAATTTAGTTTTATCGACTTTATCAATTGCTTCACCTGAATCAATAAAAACAGCACCCCACCAAGCACCGGTTAAATTAAATTGGTATTCAACTGAACCAGTGATGAGCTTTGACGCACCTTTTAATTTACCATTTTTATCTTTAGGCGAAATAGATTGGTAACTATAACCTCGTATACTACGGTCACCCCCTGCAAAGAATCGAAATGAAGGCGGAACACGATCAAAATTATTTGCCTGAATTATGCCGAAATTACCCCGAAAAATAAATCGATGACTATCAAACAAGGATCGAATCCAAGTTTGTTGCGTTTGAAAGCGAATAAGATTGAGATCGGATCCTAAAGAATTTGTAGCTGCCTCAACAGAATAGCGTTGTGAATCTCCCCACATTGGCATAAGATTGCCATCACTACGAATTCTTGAAAGACTAATAGAAGGGTAATATAAAAGGGTATTAAAACTTGAGTCACCTTGCGTAAAGTCATCATGTAAAAGATTTAAACCTAGCGCGCTTTGCCATCCTTCAAAATTGTCCCAATATCGAACCACACCAAAGGTATAGGAACGTGATTTAGTATCATTATTGTCAATTTTTTTATAACCACCTTGAACAGTGTAGTATTGTTCAAGGGGAGATTTTTTTAATGGTATTTTATAGCTCATTGTAATGGATTGTTCGGGTGAAGAAAGTGATAAATTACTTTGTAAACTTTGTCCACGACTGTTAATCCACGGTTTATTCCAAGTTATTTTGCCATATACGCCATTGTCGGTTGAGTATCCAAGCCCTAAATCCATGCTATTTTTTTTTCGGGGAGAGGTGACAACATTGATTGGTAGTGATTTGTCTGCTGTAACATTTGGAAAATCAGGAACAACAACAATTGAACTAAACCAATTTGTAGAAGTTAATCGACGATTAAGAATGGAAAGTTTTTCGGCACTATAAGGTTCACCTTCTTTAAACGGTATAATATTTTTAAGATAATCATCTCTAATTTTGGTATTAGAAAATTTAACTTGACTGAATTTATAGCGCTGCCCAGTATTAAAATCGATATTCCAAAAAGCTTGATGATGATCCATGGATACCGCTAATTGGTGTTGCGTCATATTGGCATCAAAATAGCCTTTTTCTAACGCGAGATTTTTCAAACTTTTCTTGAAAGACTCATAAATGCCATGATTTAAAATATCACCCGTTTTAGGTAGGTTTTTTTCGAGTAAATGTTGGTAATCATTATCATGCTGGCCTTCACCTTCAATAATCACATTTAATTGTTCAATTTTAATCGGTTCACCAGCTGAAATCGTTACCGCTAATACTCTTGGATTTTGAGTGTTATATTGAAACACCGGAGCGTAATAACCCAAAGCTCGGAGCGCTTTTTTAACCTCGCTTTCAAAATACCGTTTAAAATTAGGCGTATTATCGACTTTATCTGGGGTAATTAATGAAACACGAGCATCGACATTGTCAGCAAGTTCACCCGATAAACCTTTAATCGATAACTTCATATCAGCATAGCTTGATGTTGATATGATTGTAAACATTAAAAGTAAACAAAACCTATAGGAAAATTGTGACACAAAGACCTCGAAGAAGTTTAAGTTAAAAAACGATCAATTGTTAATTTCTGGGCTAATCATGAACGTAAATTTAACATATTTAATATTTCATCGTCTATGATAAGCTAACTAAATCAGTTTTGATATCATCTTTTGTAAGGATCAATGTCTAATTTATTAATATTGAGTTTTAACATTTTAAGTTTAAGATTGTAAAGGTAACCCCTTGATCTTTTGGAAAAACCTTTTATAAGCAAATAAAATATTATAAATTACTATAAGCATTTAGTTTATTCTGAAGTGGGACTAAGATTTCTACTATTTCATTAATGTATAATATCAATGAAGCAAAGTAGGGACTAATTAATGGTATATTTACTTAATTTATACAGATACCTTAAGTTAACATTATTAAAATGTAAAAAATATACTTAGCTGTTTTGATACAGGATCGATTGATAGACATCGATCCTTTTTTGTTTCAGAAATTTTAAAAAGGTTATTGATTGCGCTATAACGCAGTACTATAACTTTAAATGATTATGCAAACCACAGATTGTTAACATCTGTTCAGTTTAATACTAAGGGCTTTTAATTAAGTCGTATCAAAGATTTATTCTATTAATGACTAAATTTTCGACCAACATTTATTTAAGCTTCTAGTAGTGTAACCTGACCGATATAAGGTAAATGGCGATAATGTTGAGCATAATCAATTCCATAACCAACGACAAATTCATCAGGAATTGAAAAACCAATGTATTTTACTGGGACAGCCACTTCCCGACGTGATGGCTTATCTAAAAGCGTACAAATTTCGATACTACGAGGATGACGTAATTTTAAAATTGCCATCACTTTACTTAACGTATTACCGGTATCAATAATATCTTCAACAATTAGCACATCTTTATCACGAATATCTTCATCCAAATCTTTCAATATTTTGACATCTCGATTACTGACAACGGCATTACCATAACTTGATGCGGTCATAAAATCAACTTCATGCCCGACAGTAATAGCACGGCTTAAATCCGCCATAAAAATAAATGAACCACGTAGCAGACCGACTAAAATAAGTTCATTTTGGCTGTGTTTATAATCTTGACTAATTTGCTGCCCTAGTTCTTTGATACGTTTTTGAATATCATCCGTTGATATCATCATTTCTAAAGTGTGTTTCTTCATTACTAATACTCAAAAAATAAAATTTAAATTAGATTCTAACAATTTTCGTAGATAAAAAGAATAACAAAGCTTATTTTAATCTGCTTAGCATAACATTTGATAACCCTATACTATTCATAGTATGTTCTTATCTATCATCTTGTTAGCATCGATCTTGGCTGCTCTTTTTTCTAAGCGACGTTTTTTGAAAAATTGACTGAGTAGCAAGCTGCACTCATCAGCTAATACGCCACCTTGCACTTGTGCAATGTGATTAATGCCTTGATAAGCTAGAATATTAATAAACGAGCCAGCAGCCCCTGTTTTATAATCGCTTGCTCCAAATACTACTCGTTTTATTCGACTATGTATAATGGCACCAGCACACATCGTACACGGTTCAAGTGTGACAAAAAGGGTCGTATTAATTAAACGGTAATTATTGATACACTTACCCGCTTGCTCGATAGCAAGCATTTCAGCGTGAGCAGTTGGATTATGGGTAAGTATTGATTGGTTAAAACCTTCGCCAATGACTTGACTGTTTTCATCGATAATTACCGCTCCTACCGGAATTTCACCTAAGGATTCAGCACGTTTGGCAAGCGTTAATGCATATTGCATCCAATATTTATCTGACATTGCAATTATTTATAGATTATTCAAATTTAATACGTCTCGCATGTCATAAAGTCCGACAGGCTGTTTTGCAAGCCATAATGCAGCACGGACGGCGCCATTTGCAAATGTCATCCGACTAGACGCCTTATGACTAATTTCCACACGTTCGCCAATATCGGCAAAAATTGCCGTATGTTCGCCAACAATATCACCCGCTCGGATAGTTGAAAAACCAATTGCTCCTTTTGGTCTTTCACCGGTATGACCTTCACGACAATAAATCGCACGATCGTTCAAATTGAATTTTAAAGCTTCAGCTATGGATTCACCCATCGCAAGTGCAGTACCCGATGGGGCATCGACTTTATAACGATGATGAGCCTCAATAATTTCAATATCTGTATAATCTCCCATGATTTTTGCCGCTTTTTCAAGTAATTTAAGTACCAAATTTACACCTACACTAAAATTGGCAGCAAAAACAATAGCGATATTTTTTGCCGCATCCGTAATGGCTTGCTTGCCTGTAGAATCAAAACCAGTGGTTCCTATAATCATCATTTTTTTATGTTCAACACAAAAATTCAAATGGGCAAGCGTACCTTCAGGTCGGGTAAAATCAATTAACAAATCAAATTGATCTTTGGCGAGTTCTAAATTATCCGTAATAGTGACACCACAAATGCCTATTCCAGCAAGTTCACCTGCATCGCTTCCAATGAGGGAAGAACCTTGTCTTTCAAATGCCGCACCTAAAGTTACTCCTTCGATTTGTGCAACAGATTGAATTAATTGACGTCCCATTTTTCCACCTGCGCCAGCAATAGCGATACGGATGAGGTTAGTTGACATAAAATTTTCCTTACCTATTTTCAAAATATTATCGAATATTATATCGGAAAACAAAAGACTTATACACCGTGTAAAATTAAAATGCTGTAATATAAGTGAGGTATCGTAATTCTTTAAATGAACAATTTTATCTGTTGTTCTTGGTACATCGGAAAGGATGGTATTATTGGTGCTGATTTCTATTTTAATCGTCGTTAACTTTTAAACATTATTGTTATTGGCAGGTTATTTAGAGCTTATAGTTAGATTATAAAAAAAGGACGCTTAAATGCGTCCATTAGATTTATAAAACTTTCAATAATTCGACATCAAAAATTAATGTACTGTAGGGTGGAATTGAGCCTCCTGCACCTTGTGCTCCATAAGCAAGTTCTTGAGGAATATACAATCTCCATTTTGAACCTTCAGGCATTAGCTGTAAAGCTTCAACCCAACCTTGAATAACGCCATTAACAGGAAACTCAGCTGGTTGTCCACGTTGTACAGAACTGTCAAAAATCGTACCATCAATTAATTGTCCCGTATAATGAACTTGAACACGGTCTGTTGATTTAGGTAAGGAACCTGTACCTTCGGTAATGACTTCATATTGCAAGCCGGATTCAGTTGATTTAATCCCATCTTTTTTAATATTTTCTGCTAAAAAATCTTTACCTGCTTGAGCAATTTTTTCAGCTTGTTTTGCTTTCTCTTGAGTGGCTTTTTCATGCATATGACGAAGCGCATCATGCAGTTCTTGTAATGGTAGAACAGGTTGATTATTTGCTAGAACGTCTTGCATAGCTAATTTTAATGCATCAAGATCTAGACCATTCAAACCTGACTCCTTTAATTGTTGTCCAATTTGTAATCCAATAGCATAACTCGCTTTTTGATCTATGGTTTCTAATTTCATTTTTTACCTTTTGTTTGTCGTTTATAAACAGTATTCGAGACCCATTAAGTTTGTGATCAACAGAATAAATATTAATTAATAAAATAGAATAACGCTTTTTTTATAAAATGCATAAAGAATTTATTAATTTGGCTAGCACTTAGTGCAAATATCAGCGATAATACACTTTATTATAATTTCAATATGGATTAAGTTAAATGCAGTTTCGTAAATTTACCTCGCTTGCAATTGTGGCTAGTATATTATTAACTGGTTGTTCAGTGGTAGACCGTTGGGTATATAGACCTGATATCAATCAAGGTAATTATGTAACACAAGATGCAATTGATTTATTGAAAGTTGGTCAAACAAAAGATCAGGTTATTTTTATAATGGGTTCACCTATGTTAACGTCGGTATTTGGTGATAACGTTTGGTATTATGTTTTTCGTCAACAACCACAACATAATGGTATAAGCCAAATTACTTATTCTATTTATTTTAACGAAATGGGCATAGTGACTGACATTAAAAACTCAACGCTTGATGGTTCCAAAACACTACAAGAAATGAATAAACAAATCATTTCTGATCCTATCGATGTAATTTCTGACAACAACGAAGATATAGAATAAAACTCATTCCAAAGTTGTTTTTCCCAAAAAATAAAAACCTCATTAATTAACGAGGTTTTTATTGTTATCTTTTATATTTAAAGCCTAAATTTAGGAACGATAACTCATTGTTAATGATATTGATTATTCATTACACTAAAAATGTATAAAAAGATAAATATAAAGTAAATAACCATCATTACAATAGAACAGATAAAAACAATAAGATTGAATTTCCAATAACCATGTAAATTTTGAATAGCATAAATAATATCTTCTTCTCGTCCAAGAGTCGCTGTTTGATTAAATCCTTTTCCCGATTGAAACAGTTTGACCCCAGCTATAATTAACGGAACACCTACTATTGCTGTAATAATACCTAAACAAGTTAAAGAGCCACTAATGATTCCTAAAACCCCAAAAATTTGCTGCATCGTTCCCACAAATCTTAATTGTTTAAATAACAATTGGTTCATACTAAATGATATTATCTTATTTTCAGTTGTATTCATTTCTTTCTACTTTCTTCATTTATAGTTTGTATTTAAAAAGGAGCATAGAATATCAGTTTTATCATAGATGTCTAGGCGTTTTTCATCATAAATTACAAGGTTTAATTACTATTCATAATTGCGATAATATTTAAGATTTTTACATTTTAATCTTTATGTTTTGAGAGGCAAAATTAGGGAAAATACTTTTATATATAAAGAGTATTTAAATAATCACAATAAATAGTGTTTAAAGTTACTATAAAAAATTTATGCGTTAAAGTGAGTGATTAGTATTGACCTTTTGTAGGTTATCGTTATAATATAAATCGTCATTTCTTTAGTTTTGAAATGATACGAACATAGCGTTACTATGCAATTAAAAAAAATTTTTATTATGAAAAACGAACTTAAAAATTTTAAGTTAAAAGACCTAGGATGTGTCGCAGGATCATGTCTGTCAGGTCTCGAAATCAAAGTACTAGGCTATCGAGATCCTGAGACTAATTGTGAGTGTTATGGATTATTAGCTGAGTATTATGGTTTACCAATTCCTGGAACGCAAGTCTCAATTAGCGAAGAGACTTATAATGAAATTACCAGTAATTGTGACGACGACGAATCTGGATATGTTTTTACTAAAACTGCCCAAATTTGTAGATTGAATAAGCACGCAAAATTTGATATTCGTCCTTATAATTCATGATTTCATCCAATGAACCCCAGTTATTAATAACTGGGGTTTTTTATTGTATAATCAGAATGATAGTTCAAATAAGATTATGCTTAAATATTACAGGCTTTCTTAAATTAGTTATTTTTATAAATGATATTGACTTAATTCGATTATCTATATAATATAATCAGCAGTTAATTTTTAAAATTAACTAACTACAAAAGTATAATTTACCTATGCCTTAATGAATTTAAAACATAGTTTAATTCAAAAACTTTTAACGATGGCAAAAAAGTTCAAAACCAATGTTCATGAATTCAGAATCGGGTATATTCCTGGTTCAATTTTTAAAAACTTACAAATTCTAGTTTTTCGAGGTAAAACTTCCGAAAAAGGAGTGTACTTCAAATTGTGTGTTTATGTCGATGGAATGCGCATTAAACAAACAGAAACGATTATAACTGAACAAGTTTATCGGCAGAATTTTCAAAGTCATTTTGATTCTTCTATCCTGTTTTATAATGCGATGAAGTTGGTTGGATTCGACAAATTAGTGTTTGGAAGTTTAACAACGAATTAAATTTTAATTTAATTCAACCCCCCAGTTATTTATGTAACTGGGGTTTTGTTGCTTGATATCATCAAAAATTATTTAAATTGTCAATTATATTTTATTATTTAATCCAATACTAACTTAACTTAAAAATTATCTACAAGTTTTACGCAATTCACACCATTGCTCTTTTCAATAAAAAGTTATTTTTTTACTGAAAACCTCTGATAACTTAGTATCAAATCGGGCTAATAAACTAGCTAACAAAACCAGCACTAATGTTAATGACGTTTTGGCAGAAAGATAAATTAACCAAATAAAGGTATGATTAAGTATCGATCAATAAACTATGGAAGTTATATAAATAGTCATTACAAGATAAACAAAACAAAAAATGGCAAATTCTATCAAATCTTCTATTTTAATTTATTAAACAAAATTAGCATTCCCATAATTTTTATAACTGACAGTGGCGTTAGCGTTGCCTACTGTCTACATAAAACAGTTTTTGAGAAATAAATAATTTGAATTATATGAATTATCGGTATAATATAAATTCTGAGTTTTGTTAACTCCCATGTGAGGTGCACATATTAAACAAAAATAAAAATTTAAGAAATGAATGATTTACTATTTAAAGGCTTCTTATATGAAAGTCGTACAGGTGAAATCTCAGTAGCAGTTTATACAGATATAAATTCTACTTGTTATCGTATAGCCATAATAGGCTCGAAATCAGAACAAAGAGGTGAAAGCATTTTTGCCGACTATACTAAAGAAGAGTATGAGAAATTTATTTTATCTGTATGTCGGAAAAACAAACGATTATTAAAAGCTTATAAAGCTTATGGTTGTACATTAGAAATCGATGAAATTAATAAGCTTATCCGAAAAATGGAAAAAAGGGCTGAATTAAAAAGATTGATAGTGAGGTTCTCGATTATTGCTTTTAATGTTATTTGGATTTTATTGATAATTTTGTTATTGGGACTATTTTTTTCTTATATCTTTTAATTGTTCTAAACAGACCCCGGTAATTCAACTGGGGTTTTTTATTATAGTAAGCATGAATGATTTCAAGTGAGAAACATTTAACAAAATGTCACTTATATCAATCCAAACTAGTTAAGCGTAATCGAAAAAAATACTTTTCAAAAAAAGTGAATGATTATTCGACCGATTGAAAATAATGTTCAATCAAGACATATTTATTTAGTAGAAAGCAGGAATATTGTGATTTTCGTTATCAACTTTATGAGCTTTCTTAATTGATAATTTTTAAGGATGTTATTGACTTAAGTAGATTATCAATATAATATAAAAAAGTTAATTATTAAAATTAACTGACTACAAAAGTATAATTTAACTATGCCTTAATGATTTTAAAATTTTTAAATAATAAAAAAAATTAAATCATGCAAAAAAGAAAAAGAAGAAGTACAAAAAGAACAGTTCGCGAAATCGGAATGCTTTCGTGTTCAATGTTCCAAGCGGTGACAATCTCAGTTAATCGAATTGAAGAAGACAATCAATACTCGTTGATCCTTTGTAAGGATAGACAGCCCATTGAAAGAACGAAGGTTATTATAAGTGAACAAGTTTTTAAAGAAAATTTCGATAATTATGATGATCGATATACAAGGGTTGTTAAAACATTTAAGTTGTTTCCTTCTAATTCTGTTAAGATTGCCATCTATACAGAAATATCTTCTAGACTCAAAAAATTAAATTAGTTTAATTTTATCTAACCCCAATTTATTAATTTAGATTGGGGTTTTATTGTTTGATGTAAGTAGACATTGACATCAAATTATCAAAATTGCCAATCATATTGTATCTAATTAATCTAAAACAAACTTGATTTAAAACAGAATTTTATATACAAATTTTACGCAATTCACACCATTGCTCTTTCAATAAAAAAGCTATTTAATTACTGAAAACCTCTGATAACTTAATATCAAATCGAGGTGATAACCCGCTAACATCAAACGTAATAACATTGATGACGTTTTGGCTGAAAGATAAATTAATCAAGTTAAAATGTGATTAAGTATTGAATAAACTATTCGATGAACAAATAATGATGATAGTAGAATTGATTAAAATACATTAGGGATAAAAAAATATTGAAATTTATGATTATCGGTATAGTATAAAAACAGGTTGCTTTAATTCACAGTATTGAATTAAATACTACCTACTGGTGAGGTAATTCACAAAATTTAATTAATTAAAATCTTATTATGATGTTTAAAATTAACGGATTTCTATCCGAAAACAGTGAAAATGGAATATCGATAGCAATATTGATGAATCCAGATCGTTCGATGGTCAAATTAGTGGCAATGCGAAATGACGAAAAAATTGAAGGTACAACTGAAGTTGAATTAACTTCAGCGCGTTTTGATGAACTGATAGCTGATTATCCTGACATATCAAAACGTTTGTATCATGTCTTTGACATGTGTAAAGTGGACAAGGATTTATTATCACCAAGTGTAATTGTTCGAACAATAGCTAGGACTGATTCAAAATCTAAGAAATATTTACTAAGTAAGGGAGATCGTTTACATTTCGAATTTATGCTGATAATTGCTTTAGTTATGGCTTTGTTTTATTTGTTAGGTAAATGGCTTCATATTTTTTAGATAGAATTTCCTTTATCTGTCAAAAGTTTTTTAAGATCATCTTGAATTTAATTAATTGATCTAAATAAACCTCAGTTATTTAACTGGGGTTTTTTTATTACATTATTAAAACAAAAGTCTTGTTGAGGTCATACTTAGAATAAATTAAAGAGTAAATATGTGATCTAAAGCAATATTAAGGTAACTTAAGAATATTTCAAATCTAGTTTGTTTTAATGCTAATAGATGTTAATTAAAGGTTATGATTAATTGTTATTATTTGCAAATGAAAATGTATTTAGAATTTGTGTGTTATTATCAAAAAATCTTATTATAAGTTAAGAAAAATTGAAATATTTTTGTTATCGGTATAATATAACTATTGAGTTTCTTTTAACTCCCAGGTGTGGTACACACATTTTAAATCAATTAAAAAATTAAAAAATGAAACATTATGATTTTAAAGGCTATTTGCTCCTAGATAGTCAAAGTGAAATGTCATTAGGAATTTTTGCAAATGCAGATCTTACTATTTATCGCATAGTTTTAATGCGTGGAAATGAAATTGTTGAAGATTCACTTATTTTAGAAATGCCTAAAAAGCTTTATGAAGAGATTTTTTGTAAGGATCTTAATATTGCATGTAATATTTTTCATCAGTTCTATTTTTGTAGATTTGTGGTACATGTCAATTCTTCAAATTCAGAAAAAAAGGGGATAAAGCCGTTTTTATCGTCTTTACTTAATGGATTGAAAAGAGGTATGTTATTAATTATAGATACTTTTAAAAGAAAAAATAAGAATTTATAAAAGAATCTACAAAAAGAGATTTAAATTTCAAACACGAATTTGAACAATGTTGCGAACAAAAAATGGCTTCAGAGCAATCACTTTTACGTTATTACTAGTGATGATTCTGATTATCATGATGGCTACCTTAGTTTATTTGGCTTCTAAATCGTGTTAATTTATTTTTAATACTTTTTATTGATCCAAAAGAACCCCAGTTATCTAACTGGGGTTTTTATTATATAAAGCATGGTGAGTTTGAGAAAGGAACATTAAACAAAATATTCCATATACCCATCGAAAGTAGTTAGTAACGATCCCTAAAAATACCTTTCAAAAAAGTAAATAATGATATAAACAAATAAAATGATATTTAATAAAGATATATCTATATTTATAGAAAGTAATAATATTATGAATTGGACTAACAATATTATAGACTTATTCAATTCATAATTTTTAATCTTTTTATTGATTTAAGTCGATTATCTATATAATATTAAATAGAATTAATTTTAAAAAAATTAATTTACTACAAAAGTATAATTTACCTATACCTTAATGAATTTAAATTAATAATTAATTTTAATTACAAATTTATGAATCAAAAAACAAACAACGACAAGAAATTAATCGAATTCGGATATATTCCTTGTCTAAATTTGCCAGAAAGAATTGACATCTTCATTTATGAAATCGAAGAAACTGAGATGTACTTATTGGTACTTCGTATTAATGGAAATCCCATTAAAGCAACAGTAACGATAATAAGTCAACAAGTCTTTAATGACCATTTATCTGGTATTTCAGGTCTTGAATTGTTTGATGAAACAGTGAAGTTGTGTAATGTCTTTACATGCTTAATAGTCTTTCTTAAAAAGTTATATTATGTTTAAAAATTAAATTTTAATTTAATTCACCCCCCAGTTGTCGATCTAACTGGGGTTTTTATTGCTTGACTTAAGTAAAAGTCGTCATGGAATAATTTAAATAGTCTATTATAAAATATCTCATCAAT
>NZ_JBIDFK010000014.1:0-49903 GCF_046635725.1 Gilliamella sp. CG22 | reverse complement strand
GGCATTTGTATAGGATTGGGTGCCTGACCAATCGGTTTATCACTGATAATTTCTGCATGCACTCGAGCAAAAAATAGTGGCAATATCGGATTAATTAAGTTGCTATCCCATAATAAATCGAGTGTACTTTGCCCTGCATCTCGTAAACCACCCAATATCTGTAAGGGGACATCTTGATACCAGGCTCGGTGTTGTGCTTGGCGGTCAAAGACGACATCCACTAATTTTATATCCGGCTCAAGATTGACGTAAGCGTGTCCTCGACTATCAAGTTGACCCTGATAAATCATTCGTTGATTACTGTTATTAAATAACGTAAAAGAGTGATTCGGTAAGTTTTCGACACTGAATTCTATCCAGTTATTATCATCAAAGAAAGACAACTCCCGTTCCCGTATTTCTGCCGGGGTTAATCTACGTGGCTCTTTGTTACTCGGTAGTCTTAAAAAATTGGTTTGAGGCGGTAATAATCCACAATCAAATGTGAGTGGTTTTTCAATTAACAACGCCCGACCGGTTGTCAGTGCTTCTGTTAAGGCTTGCGTAACTTTGGCGTTATCATGACCATAGTGATTGTTGCCATAATATAACCCCAAGTTTTCCAGTGTCGGGTAAAGCTGTTGACATTGTTCAGGATGTTGAACGCAATGAGCAATAGCTTCTTCTTGTGCTGCGCTGTAATCGTAACGAACGGTGTTATAACCGGATGCTTGTAACTGTGTTTTGGGAAACTCATAAAACCCATACTGGGCTAACAGACTTTCGGGGGCTTTCTTTTGTAGTGCCAGCCACTCTTTTTGAGTAATCAATTTATAACATTTCATACAGCTTGTTGTTCTCTATCCCTTATATACCAAATCCGTAATGCATAAGCTTAAACTGACGATTTAAAGCTAACATTTTGCATTTTATGGTTTTATTTTGCATTTTTATATAAAACCATTTTTTTAGGATAGATTATTTTTTGACAGGCGACAAGCTTTTTTTTCTTTTTTAGAAATAAATACGCAATTTATTGGAAATGATTACCCGTTATTTTTTTAATCTCAACAAACAAATTCTAATTATAAATCATTAATCAAATGGTATTGCACAAGCAATAGCCGATCAAAGTTAGAATAATTAATTTATTTTTGGCTCTTTTAATCTAGGTATAATTTCTTTATGTTTGGTTTAATCATCAATTGTTAAATTGCGTGTCGTTAAATCAAATGGTGTTAATTGATAGACATAATAGTTAAGCCAATTGCTGAACAATAAATAAGCGTGACTACGCCATGTAGCTTTAGGGGTTAAGTCTGGATTATTATGAGGAAAATAATTTTCTGGGATAGTTGGCTGAATGCCAGCTTTAAGATCACGGAAATATTCATTGGCTAAAGTAAAAGAGTCATATTCAGGATGCCCGGTAACAAATGCCATCCGTTTATCTGCTGTTGCCATTAAATAAGGCCCAGTGATATCTGAATCTGCCAGTATTGAAAGATCGGTATAATTTTTTATTTTTTCAATCGGAAAATCTGCATACCGTGAATGCGGTGCTAAAAAAGAGTCATCGAATCCTCGGGTTAAAATGGCATTAGGTTGTAAAATCTGATGCTGATAAACCCCAGATAATTTATGTGATCGTGTAAATTTTGGTAAATCATAAAGTACATTCAATGCGGCTTGTACTGCCCAACACACAAACATGGTTGAGGTGACATGTTCTTTTGCCCATGTGATAATTTCAACTAATTTTGACCAATAGACTACATCCGTAAAGGCCACTTTTCCTAACGGTGCGCCAGTGATAATAAGCCCATCAAAATTTTGTTCACGTATATCGTCAAAATCACAATAGAAACTATTTAAATGCTCGACTGGTGTATTTTTCGATTCACGCTGATCAATACGTAATAGTTGAATATCGACTTGTAATGAGGAGTTAGAAAGTAGTCGTAAAAATTGGTTTTCTGTCTCTATTTTTTTAGGCATAAGATTAAGAAAGAGCAGTTTTAGCGGACGAATTTCTTGTGTATTTGCACGAGAAGATGTCATGATAAAAATATTTTCTTTACGAAGTACATCAACGGCTGGTAATGAATCAGGAATACAAATAGGCATAGCAAAAACTCCTAATAATCAACAATCTTTTAAAACCTAAAATAGACGTCTAGAAATCTGTATAGCTAAATATAAGATGTTTTAGATTATTTGTCGAGGTTTTTATTTTGATTAGCTAAATCCAATATCTCAAAGAAAATCATGATACTACTATATACGAATAACGTTAAATTCGCATTGGTCTTTTTTAGATTGGATAATTGACAACAGTAAGGGAAGAGTTAAAAAGCCCGTGTATCGGTGCGCCATGAGTCAGCGGTTAACGCTTCGCCAAAATAGCTATTAACGAGTTTTTGCGTGATATCACTAAGTGGCGAGGCTAACACTTCGGCGGTATTCCCGTATTCAACAAGTTCGCCTTTGTGCATCACTAAGATTTGATCACTGATATGCTTCATCATACCTATATCTTGAGTCACATAAATATAAGAGATGTTATGCTCGGCTTGTAATGACAACATCAAATTAACAATCTGTGAACGCATCGAGATATCTAATGCGGCTAACGCTTCGTCTAAAATAATAACTTTAGGTTTTAGAATTAATGCTCTCGCTAGGGCGACCCGTTGTTTTTGCCCCGATGCCATCACCGCTGGATAATAAGAAGCATGTTCAGGCAGTAACCCAACTTGCTTTAATACGTCGCTTATCATTTTTTCACGTTCAAACGCATCGTAATGTGTATTGTGTTTGAGTGGAATTTCAAGCAATTGACCAATGCGAAGTCTTGGATCAAAAGAGCTTTCAACATGTTGAAAAATCATGCGAATAAGTTGACAACGGTAACTATAATCGCCGTATTCGACTTTTGTGCCATCAATCCAAATATCACCACTATCCGGTTTGACCATTCCAACTAACATTTTAGCTAATGTTGATTTGCCCGATCCATTCTGACCAATAATTGCCAAGGTTTTTCCTTCATTGATCGAAAAAGATATTGGTTTAACAGCATCAATGTATAGATGCCCCAAAAATCCTTTAGGAATTTTAAATTGCTTTGACAAATTACGCACTTTTAAAATTGGGTTCATGGTTTAGTCCTGGTATTGATAATTTTACTCATCAGTATTTAAAGGAAAATGACAAGCAACAAAGTGATCTTTAATTTGGATTAATTCGGGTGCTTGAATACATTTTTTTTGTGCATAAGGACAACGTGGGCCCAATCGACAGCCAATAGGTAAATGCTCAAGTGACGGAATAACACCCGGTAAAGTATTTAACGGGCTTTTATGTGGCATTGCCTTACCAAAATCTGGAATGGCGTAAATGAGTGCCTGTGTATAAGGGTGATAAGGCGATTTTATTAAATCTTCGCTATCCGCCACTTCAACCGTCTGTCCACAATACAATACATTAATTCGATCTGTCCACCTTGTAATCATTTGCAAATCATGGCTAATAAGTAAAATCGTGGTGCCCATATTTTGATTCATGCTAGCCAGTAGCCTAAAAATTTGGGCTTCTGTCGTGGCTTCCATGGCATTAGTCGGCTCATCGGCAATGAGTAATTTAGGTTGATTGGCCAATGCAATGGCTATCATGACTTTTTGACATTCACCTTCTGTCAGTTCAAACGGATAAGACTTTAATATTTCTTTATGCTCTTTGATTCCAACCCGATGCAATAGTTCAATCGCACGATTTTTACGCCAAAATAGCCGTTGCCACCAATGACCTTTAAAGGTGCGTCTAGGTATCGCCTCGATCAGTTGTTGCCCAATTTTCATTGATGGATCTAAACATGATTGTGGTTCTTGGAATATCATGGAAATATTCGCACTAATAACTTTACGGCGTTGTTTAGGCGTAAGTTTTAATAAATCAATATTATTAAAATGAAAGCGATCTGCCGAAATTTTCCAATTGTGATTGGTGATCCCTAAAATCGCTTTCGCAATTAAGCTTTTACCAGAACCGGATTCGCCTACTAATCCTCGAATTTCACCTTCTGATAATCTAAGGTTAACCCGGTCGATAGCACGTAACAGACCGTCAGGAGTAATAAACTCAATCGTTAAATTACGAATATCTAACAATGCCATGATTAATGCCCTGCTCGTCGACCATTTAATCCAAAGTTTAATAAATAAACAAAGATAATGGTAGCTGAAACCGCAATTCCGGGGGATAAAAAGGCCAAGTAATTGGTACCAATAATGTCTTTCATTTTAAACATCATCATCCCTAAATCGGGTCTGGAGGTATCGTTAGCAAAACCTAAAAAGGTGATGCTGGTAATGGCTAAGATAATTGAGCTAAATAACGATACAATTTCAGTTAAATAGACCGGCAGAATATTAGGCAAAATATAGTGATTTAAAATCGTTATTTTGGATAAACCATCAAGCCGATAAGCCGTGATATAAGTTTTATTCCACTCCTTAATCACTCGTTGATGGATATTGTATATAAATCGTGGTGAATAAGATAACCCAATGATTAACAACATATTGGTTATGTCATCTTCAAATAACATACTGACAACGATAACCCCCAATAAAGGCGGTACGACCATAAAAAATCGGAAAATCAATAAAATAAAAGATCGTAGAAATGGAATAAAGAACATTAAATAATTAATTAATCCTGCAATCACAACAACATAAAATACCGCTTTTAGTGTCATCGATAAGGTTGAGCGATAACCAATTAATAAGTAATCAAAGATATCTTGTCCTTTAGCATTGGTGCCTAAAATGTGATTAATATCGCCATTCATAAACCATGCTGGCGGTAAGGAACTTGCATAAATAGGATCTAAATGAGCATGAAAAAACCACTTTGTTGAAACAGCAACAAAGACAATTGCCATAATGCCATAAAAGCCAACAATTGAATAAAGATTACTATGTAGCTTATTAAAACACAATGCCACGCTATTTAATAACCTTGTTACCTTAGACATGATGTTCCTTATGACGTAATGGATAAATAGCCACAGCGGTAATTTCGCCCAATAGTGTTAAAAAGCTTATCACCGTTCCACAAGCAAAAATAGCAATTGAGATAATAAAATAACTATGATGATGATAAGCACCCATGACCCATTGTCCTAAGCCAACACGGTTAAATAATATTCCGACAATCATTGTTGAAAACAACAATGTAGTCGTATTATAAGTCAATTGAGGAATAGTTGCTGGAATGGTATTGGGCAATAAATGTCGTCGTAAAATTTTTAAAGGTGACCTTTCTCGAATTGCAGCCATTTTTATGTAGTTCTGGCGTGAGGTATTTTTGACATTTTGGCTAATAAGCTGAATAGTCATAATGCTAGGCTGTATCGCAAGAATGATTATCGGAAGTTTCAAATATTGAAACTGCTCAATCAATAAATCTATTTTATTCTGTTTATCAGACAGTAAAATTTCCAATAACGATGTACCAATAGCGGAGGAAGAGGTATCAAAATGTATTGATACAGACCAATTTGGAGAGACCCAAAACATAACAATCACAATTAGCATCACAATAGGACATGAATATAGTAATAAGCACCCTAACCGAATTGTGCTATTTAACCAATTAATATTACTTAGTCCTAAAAAGATACCCAACGGTAAACCAACAATTAGTGCTACCGCTAAGGCTAGAATACACAGTTCAATCGTCGCGGATAAAGTATAAAGAAACGAGACCTTTTCCCCTGAAGTTAATGTGAATTGTCCTTGCAATAATTGCCTAAAGAAAGAACTGTAAGCATCAACAATATGAAGATGATTAAACATAGAATGGGGCGAAAAATAGACAAGGCAAAAGCTGATCTGAGCCAAAATGCAGATAATTAATACAAAAGTGACTATTTTTTTCAAAATATAAATAATCATGTTTATCTTATCGCTTTTATTTGTCTAAGTAGGAACAGAAGTGGTCTGATGACCACTCTGTTTATAAATATCAGTTTTGAAACTATTATTCTGAAGGATAGGAAGGTTTACTTGCTTTAGCAAAGGCATGGTTTTGAGAGCTTAAACCGCCCGCTTCTCCTTTCCCTTCAAAGTGATAGTCTGATTCTTCCCGTAGTTTGAAACCAATTTCAGAATCCACATACTCTGGTGCAGGGGCTTTAGTCATCACTGACGAAGCGTGACCCGTAGCTTGAGACACATCAGTATTCACATCGCTATCATGACTTTCTTGTTCACTGTCTTTTGCAGCATCATGAACTTGAGTTGATTCAGAATTGATAGATACATCATTCAAATCAGCTGTGTCAATTGTCGGTTCAGAACGGGCTTCTGTCACTTCATTTTTAACGATAACAGGTAATAAAAGTGAAGGAATAACAGGAACCACATTACTTGGTTCATCTTGTGTGATTTGACTATAATCAATCGCAACCCGACCTAATGCCAATTCAAGAGATGCAGCAGCAAATTGTAACGGCATAGGTGATTTTTTAAGATCGCCACTTCGTACCCGTCGTTTATTACGTTGTCCATTCATACGTAGATGTCTGGAAGTGCGTCGTTGACGTTTTGGTTGTGACTCTAAAACAGGTGTTGTCTCAGCCTGTTCAGGCACTATCACCGGTAATAATAACGATGGAATAACAACACGCTCTTCATTGACTTGAATCGGTGCTTCACTATTTTTCACACGTACGCTTTTTGTCAATGAACGTTGTTGACGTCTTGGTTTCACTTCTTTTTGTTTCGGTGTGACCA
This sequence comes from Gilliamella sp. CG22, assembly GCF_046635725.1. Lineage (NCBI taxonomy): Bacteria > Pseudomonadati > Pseudomonadota > Gammaproteobacteria > Orbales > Orbaceae > Gilliamella > Gilliamella sp. CG22. The sequence continues at coordinate 43,124 of NZ_JBIDFK010000014.1, read as the reverse complement.
CTTCATTACTATTCGCTGTTTTTTCAGCTTTAGTCGCATTTACCGCATTCGCCGAATGACTATTATTTTGCTTAGTACGACGACTGTTACTACGAGTAGTCTCTTTCACGTCTTCTGTTGCTGCGCTGTTATTAGCATTTGCACCATTGCTATTACGACTATTACGCTGACGGCGACTATTCGAACGATTATTTTCACGTCTTTTAGTCGGTTTTGGTTTAACTTCTGGTTCAGGTTCACTTTTTTCAGCAACAAATAATTTGCGTAACTTACTAAATAATCCACTGAACAAGCCCCCAGATTTTTCAACTTTAGGCTCGCTCTTTTCTTTCGATGTCGTGTTCGCTTCGACTTTTGGTCCCGATAATACCGCTTGTTCGACGATGATTTCAGCCGCTGCGTCTTCTTCCTCTTCTTCCAATTCTCGGATTAATTTCGGTAAGTTATAACTCAGTACATCAGTCTCTTCGCCAACACGTTTACGAATCACTTTATAAAGTGGCGTTTCCATCTCTTCATCACCCACAATGACAATTTTTACATCAGGGTGCATTCTTTCGATATTATTAATCGCACGACGTTTTTCATTTAATAAATAGCTGGCAATTGGCACTGGCACGATAACATCAATTTGGACAGTGTTATCTTTCATCGCTTCTTCTTGAATTAATCGAAGAATAGAAAGCGATAATGAATTATTATCACGAATCGTTCCCGTTCCTTGACAACGTGGACAAATGTGATGAGTCGCTTCACGCAAAGACGGACTTAATCGTTGGCGTGACATTTCAAGCAGACCAAATCGAGAAATTCGTGTTGTTTGAATACGTGCTCTGTCTGTTTTCATCGCCTCTTTTAAGCGATTTTCAACTTCACGTTGGTTACGAATTGGTGTCATATCGATAAAATCGATAACAATCAGACCACCTAAGTCACGTAAACGTAGTTGACGAGCAATTTCTTCAGCTGCCTCAAGATTAGTGTTAAAGGCCGTTTCTTCAATGTCACTGCCCCGTATCGATTTAGCGGAGTTAATATCGATTGCTGTTAATGCTTCGGTCGCATCAATTACAATAGAACCGCCAGAAGGTAAACGCACTTCACGTTGAAACGCAGATTCAATTTGACCTTCAATTTGAAAATGGTTGAATAGAGGTACATCCCCCTCATAAAGTTTTAGTCGATTAACGTATTCAACACGCCCCAAATCAACTAATCGTTTTTTAGCGATCTCAAGGACTTTCGGATTATCGATTAATATATCACCCACATCATCACGTAAATAATCACGAAATGCTCGGGTAATAATATCACTTTCCTTGTGGATTAAACTTGGTGCTGGATGATTCTTAGCTTCATTTTGAATCGCTGCCCAATAATTGACTAACGCATCTAAATCTTGTTGTAACTCTTCTTGGCTTTTACCAACACCCGCCGTTCTGGCAATTACGCCCATGCCTTTAGGCTTTTCAATAGCGTCAATAATACGTTTTAAATCTGCACGATCTTCACCTTCAATTCGGCGAGACACACCACCAGCACGTGGATCATTGGGCATTAAAACTAAATAACTACCGGCAAGACTAATATAAGTCGTTAACGCAGCACCTTTTTTGCCTCGAATCTCTTTTTCAATTTGAATGAGAACTTCTTGACCTTCTTCAAGATGTTTAATGGTGCGACGACCGGTCATATTGGATGGAAAATAACTATCGGCAATCTCTTTTAATGGTAAAAAACCATCTCGCTCTCCACCATATGAAACAAAAGCCGCCTCTAAACTTGGATTGATTTTAGTAATTTTACCTTTATAGATATTGGCCTTTTTCTGCTCATGCCCAAGACTTTCGATATCTAAATCATATAAGCGTTGGCCATCAACAAGCGCAACTCGCAGCTCTTCTTGCTGGGTTGCATTGATTAGCATTCTTTTCATTATTCTACACTCTTCATTAATCTTAATTAATTGTAGGTAGAATCGTATTATTGATAAATGCTTATTTTAACAATGATAAAAAAAGTACTTAATTCGATATTTCTATACAGTGTTCATTATTTTATTTGTGTTATTTTTGTTATTATTTTATGTGACACCGATTTCACATTGACTACATTAAAATAATATTTTAGGGGGATAACCGCTAAATTCAAAAGTACAAATGACACGCCGAATTATTCCTAAATATATAATTTATTGATATTATTTCAATGGTTAATTTGCAAACCTTCATTTTATTGGTTCTAGCAAATAAACTAAATCTTTATATGATTGTTTAAAATAAACATATTATCTAATTATCTTGATTCTACTTACGCTATTTTGTTTTGACAAACTGTAATGTCTAACGCCATTGCTGCATTACAAGGATAAAAATATCCCCCCTTATTATTCACGTTTCGGCAAAGGATAGCAAGAAAATTAAACTTCATATTTCATCGATAGTTAGATTAATATTTTGAGTTATTTACAAATAATATTTATCATTTCAATAAAATCATATTAGATATATTAAAAATTTATATTAACCACACTAAAAAGCCAAAATTGCTTTACATTTTTTTACGCATTATTTGAAAAATAAAAATTTGGAACTTACTCAGTAGAACATAAAGAGACTTAATTTGTATAATAGAAGAAAAATATAAAACAAATTCAAAAAAGAGACTTAACTTATTTATGAAATCACCCGAAAAAACAGCCTTACTTGATTTTACTTCTCGTTGGATGACTCAATTTGATTATGCCCCTAAAAGTGAAGAATTACATGCCATTCCTTCACCTTGTATACTAAAAACAGCGCAACTTGCAGTATATTGGCAACCTTTTTTATTAGAGCCGGCAAGAGATCTAACTATTGTAGAACAAGTCGTTAACATCAATCTGTGTCAAAGTGCTCATGTTTTTTATGGCACACAATATGCCGGAAATATAAACGCAAACTTTGCTGATACTCATTTAGTATTACTACAAGCATGGAATGATGACGATTTCTCAAATTTAGAGCAGAACTTAATTGCCCATTTGTCGCAACAAAAAAGATTAAAACGAATACCAACTATTTTTATTGCCTCTACCGATGAAAGTACCGAAATTATCGCCATAAATAATTTAACTGGCGAAGTGGTTAAAGAAGATCTCATTAGTGGAGAACTGACGATATTAGCTGAAAATTTAACATCATTTTTTAATAATCTTTCAATTTAATGTAAAAAAATAATTCATAAAAATTAACAAGATTATCGTCTAAACATTTATTCACAAATTGTATGTATCGAAATTGTGTATTATAAAATATTATGTATATAATGCGATGAAAGTGATTAGACGAAATAGGTGAATTATGTTTGAAAGTTTAACAGCAGCACCGGCCGACCCGATACTTGGATTAGCCGATCTTTATAATAAAGATGAACGCACCAGTAAGATTAATTTAAGTGTCGGTGTCTATAAAGATGAAACCACCCAAACACCTATTTTAGAAAGCGTCAAAAAAGCCGAACAATTTTTATTAAATAACGAAACCACAAAAAGTTACTTATCCATTGACGGAATCAAAGAATTTAATATCGCTACACAAATCTTATTATTTGGTAACGAAAATGAACGAGCCAGAACGGCACAAGCACCTGGAGGCACAGGCGCTTTACGAATCATGGCCGATTTTTTAGCTCGCCGAACCAAAGTAAAACGTATTTGGGTCAGTAATCCTTCATGGCCAAATCATCGAAGTGTCTTCCAAACTGCTGGTCTTGAAGTGCGAGAATACCGTTATTATGATGCACAAACCCATAGCTTAGACTTTGATGGATTGATGCAAGATTTAAGTAAAATTGCAGCAGGTGAGGCGGTACTTTTTCACGGTTGCTGTCACAATCCAACCGGTATCGATCCAACTCCTGAACAATGGCAAGCCATTTCAGATTTAGCCTTAAAAAATGGTTGGTTACCGTTGTTTGACTTAGCTTATCAAGGATTTGGACAAGGTATAGAAGAAGATGTGTATGGATTACGACTATTCACCGATCATCACCCAGAATTATTAATTGCTAGCTCATACTCTAAAAACTTTGGGCTATATAATGAACGAGTTGGTGCTTTTACCTTAATCGCTGCTGATACGGAGATTGCGGATCGGGCTTTTAGCCAAGTTAAAACCATTATTCGTGCCAATTATTCTAATCCACCCGCTCACGGCGCCAAAATTGTATCTTATATTTTAAATAACAAGGAATTAAAAGAAGAGTGGATCGATGAATTGACAAGTATGCGTCAACGTATTCATCGTATGCGCCAATTATTTGTCAAAACATTACAAGATAAAGGTGCAAATCAAGATTTTAGCTTCATCGCTAAACAAAACGGCATGTTTTCTTTCAGTGGATTAACAGAACAACAAGTACTGAAACTGCGTAACGACTACGGTATTTACATTGTGAACTCGGGAAGGATCAATGTCGCTGGCATGACCCTTGATAATATGTCACGCCTGTGTGAATCGATAGTTGAAGTGTTATAAACCTATTTTGTGATGTCAATTTTTAGGCATTATTGTTGATTAACTGTTGTGTTAGTTTGATAAAGACAGCATGAGGGATTGATAATCAATCCCTCTGCATATTAAGGATATCACGACTTATCTGGTAAATTTTTTAAATAATAAACAGGCAAATACAATATCTAACACACACAGTGAAATCAGCACTAAAAACGAGCCTAAAACACCGCTTGAATCTAATCCTAAACTAAACAGATACGGATAGCCAAACACGCCAATAAAGTAGCTTAAACTAAAAATAGTTAAATAAATACTTCGCTTTTCAGCATCGATATCTTTAACCATTTGAGTTTGAATTAACGGATAAACCAAACCATAACTTATGCCTAATAATGATGACGGTACAATATAAAAAATATTATTTGTCGTAACCAAAAACAGACACAAAGCGATCAACATAATGAATAACAAGCCGATCATGGCTAACTGCTGTGACAGTTTTAAAATAAATTTAGCCAGATAGAATCGGGCAAATAATAATGAAAAAGTATAAGAAATATAAAATATCGAAAAGTTTAAATTCTTCTCTTTCGCAAACACAAATTGAAAGTTCATCATTGAAATGTAAATACAGGCGCCTAAAAAAACCATTATCAACGGAATGACCGCATTTGAAGTAACAATGGTTTTCATTACTGGCAAAATCGATAATTTACTGCTATTTTGCTTATTGGATAAGGTTACATTAAAAAATATCCCACCGGCTAACAAACTCAACAACACAGCAAACATAAACATATATTCAATAGCAATATTATAATCGAGCAGTGTTTTGACTATCACTGGCGATAATCCGGCACCTAACATATTAAATGCCGAAATAAACATAAAATGACGACTTAATTCGGCAGTATTACTGGTTGACGACACCATAATCGGCCCCAACGTATAAATAATCCCCCACCCTGCACCAAGCAACAAACCTGCAATATAAAGAAAAACACCACCTGTATACAAAATCAATGCGATAGCAAAGGCATAAATTAACGCCCCCATTGCAGCAATAACATTAGTAGAAACAGATTTCAACACATAAGGAATCGACAAAATCGACGCCACCACCCCAATGATCCCCATTGAAATAATTTCACTCGACATCACCAACGAAAGCTTTAAAGTGTCGGTTAAAAATAACGGCAGCGTTAACATCACGCCATAGGCAAAAGAGGTCAAAAAAGAGCCTAAGCAGACTAATTTAAATAATTGGTTATTCATCACTATTTATTCCTTTTTATTAAGCAGGCTCACGTTGTCCCCACGATGATAACATTAAAGAGATCAAGTATCGTGCATAATACGAATAAAAAATAAGAAATTTTGAAAAAATTCCCCTATTTAAGTCTATTCATCAAAACGAAATAAACATTCAACAATTAACTTCCTCAATCACCCGTGATCAAAACCCAACAACCTTAATTCTTTTTAGTTATATCCATAGTCCAAGAGGATATTAGACGCTGTTTGAATAATCTTTAATAATTGAATAATAAAACATTAATTAATCTTTGAGGATATTTCGGTGGCGTCACATGTTATTGATTATTTGATTTTAGGTAATAATTTTAGTACCAGTGAAATGCGAGCGATTTGGTCAGAACAAAATCGCTTAGAAAAGCAAGTTGCTGTAGAAGTCGCACTAGCAAAAGCACAAGGTGAACTAGGTGTCATTCCTTGCGATGCCGCTGATGCAATCGTTACTAAAGCCGATGCTTCGAAACTGTCCATTGAACAAATTGCCAAACAAGCTGCGAAAGCCAAGCACTCTTTAATGTCAACGATCAATGCGCTACAAGATCAAGTTGGCGATGCCGGTCAATTTATTCATTATGGTGCAACCACGCAAGATATTGTCGATACGGCAACCGTTTTACAACTTAAGCAATCATTTGCCATTATTGAACGTGATACCAAACTGGTGGCATGTGAATTAAAAAAGTTAGCCAAGCAGTATCAATATTTACCTACGGTTGGACGCACTCATGGTATGCAGGCACTTCCTACTACTTTTGGGTTTAAACTTGCCGTTTGGTTGGATGAGTTTGTTCGCCATTTACAGCGGTTAAGTGAAATTAAACAGCGGGTTTTAGTGGGTAATATCAGTGGTGCAATTTGTACTTATGCCGCCATGGGCGAATTAGGGGTACAAGTTGAAGCCAGAACATTAACTTTATTAGACCTCAATACACCCAACATTGGTTGGCAAGCTGCACGTGATCGGTTTTCCGAATATGCATCCGTCATTGGATTAATCAGTGGGACGCTGGGTAAAATGGGTAATGAGTTTTATAACTTAATGCGCACTGAAATTAACGAAGTTGAAGAGCCCTTTTCTGACGGAAAAATCGGTTCAACCACTATGCCTCATAAACGAAATCCCGCCGCATTAGAAGGCTTAGCTAGCTTAACCGCACCATTATTAAAAAGTGTCGCTTTAATTCATGAATCCATGAAAGTTGAACATGAGCGAGACGCCATGAGTTGGCGAGCCGAGTGGATAGCTCTTCCTGAAATTAATCTCTACCTTTCTTCACAACTACAAACGGCATTAGCTGTACTACAAGGGTTAAAAGTCAATGCTGAACGCATGTTAACTAACTTAACCTTACAAAATGGTTTACTACTGTCTGAAAAAGTGATGTTTGAAATAGGCAAGCGATTAGGCAAACAGACCGCTCATCGTTTGGTTTATCAAAGCGCCATGCAAGCTTTTGAGCAAAATAAAACCTTTAAAGCAGTGTTATTAGCTGATCCTATCTTGAATAAAGACTTTACCGAAGATGAACTCGATAGTTGGTTAGAACCCGTTAATTATGTTGGTTTAGCACCTGAAAAAGTGGAACAAGTAATCCGGTATGCTGATCAAAGTGGAGTCTTAGTATGACGTTCCGCCTAATGACGCAAAATGATATCCCAGCTTATCAAACGCTATTGCATAATGCTTATCAAGCAACCCTACAACTTGGTATTCATTTTGCTGCTGCGACAGTTAATCAAAAACAAATTGCCGATCATATTGAATCAAATGCTGTTTATCTCTATGAAAAACAGGGTAAATTAATTTCAACATTAACGATTCGTTTTCCATGGGGCAATAATCCCGGACCTTATGGATTACCGCATTTAGGTTGGTTTGCCACTGACCCACAATATAAAGGTCAAGGCTATGGTCATGCGTTATGGGATTTTGTTGAACAACAAATCTTAATTAAACAATTAAGACTTCCTGCGGCGACATTAGGAACAGCCGCAAATCATCCATGGTTAGCCACACTTTACATCAACAAAGGTTATAAACCTATTGGGCAAGCCGATTTAACCTCTGATCACACCACACTCTATTTTGAAAAAATTTTTAATTATAAAAACTACACTGAATGGAAAAAAAGGAATCACAAACAATGAAAACAATCAAAACTATTTTCTCTGCGATACTACTCGCCAGTTTAACATTATTATGCGGATGCGATACAAATAGCCAAGATTCGACCACAAAGCAGCCGATCATAAGAGTCGGTTCAACCGGTCAAAGTTATCCAAATGGTTATAAACAACAAGATAGATTAATCGGATTTGATGTTGAACTGACAGAAGCCATTGCCAATGAACTGGGTTATCAAGTCGAATGGGTAGTTGCTGAATTTGGCGGCTTAATGGGACAGTTTGATTCTGGACGTTTAGATACCATTGCCAATGCCGTTGCAATCACACCTGCTCGCCAAGCTAAGTATGATTTTTCTCAGCCTTATAGTTTTTACGGTAGTCAGATTGTTACCCATCAAGAAAATAACGATATAAATACGTTATCTGATTTTAAAGGTAAAACCATTGCTGGCGTGTTAGGTTCAAATCATATCAATAATTTGAAAAAAGCCTTTCCAAATAATGAAGTGACGATCAAAACTTACGAAACCCGTGACGGAGCCATGTATGATACCGAATATCAACGGGTTGAAGGTTATGTTAATTCAAAACCCATCTTACTGGCTGAAATCAAACGTAAAAATCTTCCATTTAAATTAGTAGGCGAGCCAATAACGATTGAGCAAGTTGCTTTTCCATTTAGTAAAGATGAAAAAGGTCAAGCATTACGTGAAAAGTTTAATCAAGCTTTGGACAAGTTACGCAACAACGGCACGTTAAAAAATCTTTCGATTAAATATTTTGGTGAAGATATTACCTCATGAACTTTAATGTAAACTATTTTTTAAGTGTGTTTCCTCAGATATTACCGTATCTACCGGTCACACTTTTTATTGCGGTGGTGTCAATTTTATTTGCTATGGTGTTAGGTCTGACTATTGCATTGTTACGTAACAATAAAATCATCATTGTTGACGCAATTTTTTCGCTGTTTATTTCGCTATTTCGTGGGATTCCCTCGGTCGTATTGCTCTTTATTATTTATTACGGTTTACCGCAGATCTTTCCTGTATTAAAGCACATGGGAGCAACAACCGCCGCTATTGTCTGCTTTAGCTTAAAATATTCGGCTTATCTAGCCGAAATTTTCCGTGCCGGTCTGGCGTCAGTCGACCCAGGACAAAAAGAGGCAGGACTAACCTCGGGACTAAGCACGATTCAGGTTTACCGAAACATTATTTTGCCACAAGCATTGGTCAATGCTTTGCCTAATACCGGTAACATGTTTATTTCATTACTCAAAGACTCGTCTGTCGCTTTTTTTGTTGGCGTACAAGAACTGCTAGCAGCAGGCAAAATGCTAACGGCGAGCTCCTTTCTCTATTTTGAAACCTATTTAGCGGTCGGCATTGTTTATTGGCTAACGGTTGTTGCTTATTCATGGCTACAAAAACAGTTAGAACGTAAATTAAGCAAACCGTATTACCGTTAAGGAGCAAGCTCATGATTTCTGTATCACATCTGTCTAAACGGTTTGGTCATCATCAAGTATTAAAAGAGATAAACCTTCATGTAAAACAAGGTGAAGTTGTCGCCATTATTGGGCCTTCAGGCTCAGGTAAATCCACGTTATTACGTTGTCTGAATTTATTAGAAAAACTCAATACGGGTACAATTCGAATAGGTGATGTCATTCTGGATAGTGAACATTATCGTCATAAAGAAGAAGTCCAATTACGCAAACAATCAGCGATGGTATTTCAACACTATAATTTATTTAAAAACAAAACGGCGTTAGAGAACATTACTTATCCTTTGATTCTGGGTAAAAAAATCAATAAAAGCGAAGCCAAACAACAAGGATTGATGCTATTAAAGCGGGTGGGCATGTTACCTTATGCAGACCAATATCCAATAACATTATCCGGCGGGCAACAACAACGGGTGGCTATTGCCAGAGCATTAGCGGTTAGACCTAAAGTTCTATTATTTGATGAACCGACATCGGCACTCGATCCAGAGCGTGTACACGAGGTGCTGCAAGTCATGTTACAGCTTGCTAAAGAAAATATCACGATGATCATTGTTACTCACGAAATGGAATTTGCTAAATATGTCGCTGACCGAATTATCTTTATGGCAAATGGCGTCATTGTAGAAGAAGGCTATGCTAAAACTCTTATCGATCATCCACAAAACGAGTTAACTCAACGTTTTTTGCGTCAGCTAACTGATGATATTAATTTCGAAATTTAATAAAGAAAAAAATCGTTCGATCACTGAGCGCTTATATCGAGACAAGAAATTAGGGGGATTTTACATCGCCCCCCTATTTAGAATTCACGTAATAGTAAATATCATCTTATTAACAAACTTTAATTTTTATTCTTTTAAGTGAATCAAGATTTTTCAACTATAACTTAACTATATAACGCTTTATAAAATCGCTGACATCTAACCCTTTTGCAAATGCTTGGATATCTTGGCTTAGCGCTATTGCAGTTGGTTGATCATCAATAGCGTTTACGAGTTTTGCTGTCATTTCATTTTGGCTGTATGGATTCTTTGGTGATCCTTTGGGAAGGTCGATGCGTTGGCTGATTTTTTGACCGTTATTAAGTAATATCTCAACCACCACATAACGACCGTTATAAGCTTGAGGATGTGGTGCAAGGGTGATGTGATAACTGCGTTGCATTTTTTGCATCAGTTGTTGAATGTTGTCAGCGATTGGCGTTGCCGAAAATGCTTTAAAATCAGTGGGTAAACCTAATAAAATTAAGGCCAAAATATATTCAGCTGAAAAGCGCCCTTGCTCAGCAAGGGTTGGCTGTTGATAAATTAATGCAGCATCACTCTTAGGTGGCGCAAAGTAAAGGGTAATGTTAGCCACATTCTCAACACGAAATTGCGGATGTTGAGAAAGTAATTGTCCGGCATCCGCAATATAGGCTCCAGCGGAACAAAAACTATAAGTTTTAAACCACAATCCAGGGTCAATTATCTTCCAAGGCTTTGCCCAACTGGTTAAATTCAACGCCGTATTCCCTTGTCCATACATGGCGAGAAATCCTAAATTTTCATCTAAAAAATTTTGATCTGCTTGTAGTCCTGCTCTTAACCAATCAACAGTTTGGATGGCATGTTGCGCAGCCAGTCCTGCATGTAAAAATTTTATGGGTGTGCCCATTAACAAGCGCATACCCGAAGCTTGGGTTGCTGCAAGTGCTAATGCTTGCGATAAAAAAGGTTCATTATACAAATAACAAATTGCAGCTGTGGCTGCTATACCACCAAGCGTAATAGTGGCATGCCATCCTTTTTCATAATGTTGTGGATTGACGCTTTTACCCAGCAACGCCATGACTTCTATACCAATAACATAAGCCGTTAAAAACCGCCGTCCATTTATCTTGAATGGTGAATGATCTAATCGAATACTGGCAAACAGTGCCGATAAAATCACCGCTGAAGGATGGCCTCGTATATCTGAATGAACATCATCATAATCTAAACAGTGAGCTTGAAAACCATTGAATAATGCAGTTTGACGTGGTGTGGCTAACTTTTTTTGACCAATAAGCCAAGACCGCTCATGCCCGCCTTCTTCTTTTATCCAAGCGAGTAATCTTTGAACATTCATATCCTGACGAGCTTGTAAACAACATGCAAAATAATCGACGATGCCATTCATCGCATTATTAATAACGCAGGAATCATTAAGAACAGGGGTATTTTTAATTAACAAGCATAATTGTTGGTTTAAGTTCATCATATATTCACTCATCAAACTATCATAAATAGACTTGACCAAAATAGCGTAAAATCAGCGTTAAGTTAAAGATTATCTAGTTATATTTTAATAACTAAACTTAATACTATTGCATCAAGCAGTCGTCTTTTTCCCTTCATATAACTATTTTTGACTCATCATTAGTATGCTAATATAGATGACAAATGATTAACCTAAAATTTCACTTATCTAATTATGTCAACTTGTTATATCGCGTTAGGAAGTAACCTTGACGATCCTTTTGCTCAAGCAAATCGAGCAATAGCCGCTTTAACTCAATTGCCTCATACTCAGCTGATTAAAGTCTCGCCTTTTTACCGCAGTAAACCTTTAGGGCCACAAGATCAAAATGATTATCTCAATGCAGTGATTAAGTTAATAACCAGCCTTTCACCAATTGAATTATTAGATGCCTTACAATCGATTGAAAAATCACAAGGGCGAGTTCGCAAAGATAATCGTTGGGGGGCAAGAACTTTAGATTTGGATATTCTTTTATATGATGATTTGATTATCAATAGTGAACGATTAACCATACCGCATTACCACATGAAAAACCGAGAGTTTGTCCTTTATCCACTCTTTGATATTGAGCCAGAACTCGTCTTTCCCAATAATGACAAATTGTCAGATCTTGTTGCTAAGTGTCCTAAAAATGACATGAAACAGTGGGTAGCATAATTATATACATTAATACATATAGTTATGTTAATTTGCTCTAATTATGTAAAAAAAATCATAAAAAAATTTTGCCAATGGCTAATTTATTGCTATAGTTTAGCGCTTGCAAATAATCTGTACTTAAGGGGATTGCTGTGAAAAAGGAACAAAAAGTTAATACATCTTCTCTTAGCCTGCTTTCAATTGCTGGGCTTGAGCCTTATAAAGAGGCGAAAGGCGAGGAGTATATGAACCCTAAGCAATTGAAACATTTCAAACTTATCTTAGAAGCATGGCTTGCGCAATTACAAGGCGAAATGGGCAAAACAGTCTCGCACATGCAAGATGAGGCTGCAAATTTTCCAGATCCAGCTGACCGAGCAACTCAAGAAGAGGAGTTCAGTCTAGAGTTAAGAGCACGCGATAGAGAACGTAAACTGATCAAAAAAATTGAAAAGACATTAAAGAAAATTGAAACTGATGATTTTGGTTTTTGTGAATCTTGTGGCGTTGAGATTGGTATTCGTCGCCTTGAAGCTAGACCTACGGCGGATCTATGTATCGATTGTAAAACGTTAGCGGAACTTCGCGAAAAACAAATGGGAATGTAATTTTAATTACTTTCCTCAAACATTACACTACCAGATAAGCCCATGTGCTATATTGGTCGTTTTGCTCCCTCACCATCCGGACCATTACATTTTGGTTCGTTGGTGACGGCTCTCGGTAGCTATTTACAAGCTAAAGCTTATCAAGGTAAATGGTTAGTCCGTATTGAAGATATCGATCCACCACGCGAAGTCAAAGGCGCTTCCTCACTCATTTTAAAAACATTAGAAATATTCAATCTGTTTTGGGATGATGATGTTCTATACCAATCAACATGTAGTGAACGTTATCAATCGGTATTGCAATCATTACTTTCCAAACAGCAAGCCTACTATTGCGACTGTTCGAGACAACGAATCCATCATCTTACCAATCATATTTATGATGGCTTTTGCCGTCAGCGAAATTTAACCCCGAACCACCAGCAGCATTTAGCCATTCGGTTAAAGCAAACCCATCCCATCTTTGAATTTGAAGATAACATTCTTGGATTACAAACAGTTGAACCAGCAAGTGCGCAAGAAGATTTTATTATTCATCGAAAAGATGGACTATTTGCTTATAATTTGGTGGTCGTTCTGGATGATCATCAGCAAGGCATTACCGAAATAGTTCGTGGTGCTGATTTGCTACCGGTTACCGCAAAACAGATATCACTTTATCAACAGTTAGGCTTTACCGTTCCAACCTATTGCCATTTACCACTCGTCTTAGATCATAATGGTAATAAGCTGTCGAAACAAAATCATGCTAAACCAATCGAATTGGATAATCCAACCTCATTAACCATCCAAGCACTGCAATTTTTAGGGCAACAGATACCACAAGATTGGCAAGATGCAACCCAACAACAATTGTTAGATTGGGCAATAGCACATTGGCAGCTTTCAACTATTCCGAAACAAAATGCAGTATTAACCACCAATGTAAGATAAGTTAGGCATCATACCCACTTGATTATCGTGTAATCGATGTTTTTCTGGTTTGACTACCAATGAGGCAAGAATGCGTGATTTAAGTTGTGCTTTTTGGTCTGCACTGACCAGTAAATCACGTAAATCAATCGCCGAATCTCCAAACAGACAATAGTGTAACTGCCCAATTGATGACACTCGCAATCGATTGCAACTTTTACAAAAATCTTTTGAATATGGCATGATAAGACCAATTTTGCCTTGATAATCATCATGCGCATAAACTTTTGCCGGCCCTGATAGAGCTTGCTTCGGTTGTAACTGCCAACCTTGCTCAATTAATTGACGTTCAATTGATTGACCAGCTAAGTGATAACGATGAAATAGATTACGGCTTTCATTGGTTTCCATAAGCTCGATAAAACGCAACTCAACTGGTCTGTATTTAATCCAAGATAAATAGTCTGATAAATGGCTATTGAGATCTTTCATTAAAACAGTATTAATCTTCACTTTCGGTATGCCAATTTCTAACGTTTTTTCAATGCCAGCAATCAGCTCTTTCAGCTTATCTTGACCTGTGATTAGTTTGAATATATGGGGGGAAAAACTATCTATACTAATGTTGATTGAATTTAGACCGGCTTGATGCCAATGGTTGATATTTTTTAATAACCGTGTGCCATTGGTCGTGATAGCAAGCTCACGAATACTGGGATAAGCCGAAATAACCGACAAAATTTCGGTAAAATCTCGACGCAATGTCGGTTCACCACCTGTAAGTCGAATTTTATGAACACCAAGCTCAGCAAATGTTGACACAATATTATCAATTTCATTAAGCGATAAAAAATGGTGAAGCTTATTCGGATGATAACCATTGGGTAAACAATACTGACATTTAAAATTACATAGTTCGGTAATCGACAAGCGCAGATATTGAAATCGACGCTGATAATTATCCACTAATTGCATATAAAAAAAACACCTTATCCAAATCGGGAAGCATAGCCATTTCTGCGCTATACCGCGGCTAATTCACCATATGAAACAGGCCAAGGCAACACTTAGGTGAAAAAGCTTCAGAGTTTGGTTTAGTCTAACATAGACAATATTTTTTGACTATAATCAATTAATCAATTCGAACATTCTGAATAAAATTCTAAGGTTAAGTTGATTCATCACTGTTTTCACCATTCTCAACTATTTAGAATAACAATTACTGCTTTCTCAACGATTATTCGCTTTAAATTAATCATTTAGCACAACAATATTAATTGATTTATTTACATCCAAATAAAGTCAGAGGTATATTAATATCAAATAAATTTAATTATGATAAATCAATCCTTTTGCTGTATTTCAATTATTCAATGGGATAATTACGATAAAATTGAAAAAAGTTCATTTTATAAACTTTACTTATTCAATCTGTTTGAGTATATAATAACTCCTTTGTCGATAAAACCGTCAAATGGAGGTTGTGATGATTACCACCCATATAAGTCCATTAGGATCTATGGATTTACTCGCTCAAGCTGAAGTGGATATTCTAAAGAGATCAGCAAATAGTGAATTATATCAATTATTTCGAAATTGCTCATTGGCAACACTGAATGCGGGTAGTAAAACCGATAATACGAAAGAGCTATTAGATAGGTTTCAATCGTTCGAAATTAATGTGATTAGTAAAGAACGAGGCGTTAAGCTAGAGCTCATCGATGCACCGGAAAGTGCTTTTGTAGATAAACGCATCATCCGTTCAATTCAAGCTAACCTTTTTGCGGTGTTGCGCGATATTCTTTTTTTAAATAGTCAAATCAGTGCTGTTAAGCAATTAGTGTCGAATGTCAACCTTGATAAGGATCATTCCTATTATATTACTAATCTGGTTTTTTCGATTTTACGTAATGCTAATGCGCTACATGTCGGCGAAGAGCCTAATCTTGTGGTTTGCTGGGGTGGTCACTCAATTAATGAAAACGAATATTATTATGCCCGTCAAGTCGGCATGCAGTTAGGGCTACGTGAGCTTAATATCTGCACTGGCTGTGGCCCCGGTATTATGGAAGCTCCTATGAAAGGCGCCGCTGTTGGTCACGCTCAGCAACGCTATAAAGATAGCCGTTTTATTGGGATGACTGAACCATCAATTATTGCCGCTGAACCACCTAATGCTTTGGTCAATGAGCTTATCATCATGCCAGATATTGAAAAACGGCTTGAAGCTTTTGTCCGTATGGCACACGGTATTATTATCTTCCCTGGTGGTCCGGGTACTGCTGAGGAACTGCTCTATATTTTAGGCATTATGTTAAACCCAGCAAATAAAGATCAGACATTGCCACTTATCTTAACTGGCCCTAAAGAATGCGAAGGCTATTTTGCTGCCATTGATGACTTTATTCGCCAAACCTTAGGCGAAGAAGCCACCAAGCTTTATCAAATTATTATTGATTCTCCAGAACAAGTTGCACGTATTATGAAAAAAGGGGTTAAACATGTAAAATCCTCACGCTTAAAAACAGGTGATGCTTACGGTTTTAACTGGCTCCTTAAAATTGATGGTTCGTTACAACAACCTTTTGAACCCATTCATGAGAATATGGCTTCATTGAATTTACACAAAGATCAGCCTGTGGAATTATTAGCCGCTGATTTACGTCGTGCATTTTCGGGAATTGTTGCCGGTAATGTGAAGGAGTTTGGTATGAAACAAATTGCTGAACGAGGCCCTTATAAGTTACAAGGCGATAAGGAAATAATGAAACAGTTGGATGATTTATTACGTAGCTTTGTTAAACAAGATCGGATGAAATTACCGGGTGGAACGGCTTATCAACCTTGTTATGAGATCTGTTATTAACACATCATCTAAAATAGCTTATTCAACTGTTATTTTGCCGGTATTTTTTATCGGCAAAATAACAGACGCATCAACCAATTAGCTATAAATCATTCAAAATATCTAAAGCTTCAGAAACTTTTTTGACACCAAAAACTTGCATATTTTCAGGTCTCTTTTTCGGCATATTGGCAATCGGTACTATCGCTTTTTTAAAGCCATGTTTTGCCGCTTCAGAAATCCGCTCTTGACCACTTGGCACAGGGCGAATCTCGCCACCTAAGCCAATCTCGCCAAAAATAACCACATCTTGTGGTAGTGGACGATTTCGAAAACTTGATACTAAGGCGGCAATCAATGCTAAATCGGCACTGGTTTCAGTAACTTTTACACCACCGACGACATTAACGAAAATGTCTTGGTCAGCCATTTGTAATCCACCATGCCGATGCAAGACAGCCAGTAAAAGGGCTAATCGATTCTGATCAAGTCCAACTGTTACGCGTCTTGGATTCCCATACATTGAATGGTCTACCAGCGCTTGAATCTCAACCAATAATGGACGTGTCCCTTCCCATAACACCATCACCGAGCTACCGGGTAGCATTTCATCCCCACGACTTAAAAAAATCGCTGATGGATTACTGACTTCTTTCAATCCTTGCTCGGTCATGGCAAAAACGCCTAATTCATTTACTGCACCAAACCGGTTTTTATGGCTACGCAACGTCCTAAATCTGGAATCCGCATCACCATCTAATAAAATTGAACAATCGATGCAGTGTTCAAGGACTTTAGGACCGGCAAGTGACCCATCTTTAGTAACATGTCCAACCATAATAATGGCTATGCCTTTGGTTTTAGCAAAACGAGTTAAATAAGCAGCGGTTTCCCGCACTTGTGCAACACTCCCCGGCGATGATTGAATGTCGGCAAGATGCATAACTTGAATGGAATCAATAACCATGAGTTTAGGTTGTGATTGTTCAGCCAGCAAACAGATCTGCTCAATACTGGTTTCTGACAGCATATTAATATTATCGGTTGGTAGTCCTAAGCGATGAGCACGCATAGCCACTTGCTGTAAGGACTCTTCGCCCGTCACATAAAGGGTGTTCATTTGCGTTGAAAGCTTACTCATGGTTTGTAATAACAGGGTACTTTTACCGGCACCTGGATTACCCCCAATGAGAATTGCACTACCAGGGACAACACCGCCCCCTAACACTCGGTCAAATTCGGAAAAGCCGGTAGAGAATCTAGGCAACGCTTCTAAACTGATTTCAGACAGTTTTTGAATTTTTGCCTGTCCAACGCCACTACCTGCATAACCGGTTAACCGATCATTGCGTGATGATGCACTTGCCAGCCTAACTTCGGTAATGGTATTCCAAGCATGACATGCACTACATTGACCTTGCCAACGAGGATAATCTGCACCACAATCATTACAAACAAAAGCACGTTTAACGGTTTTTGCCAACTTAATCTCCTAACCTTCACTTAATAAACTGGTCGATAAGATACACCATAATCCAGTTAAATCTGCATAATTAATGCTAATTCGTGCCTTTTCAACCACTTTAGGTTTACCATGATAAGCCACACCAAGACCTGCAATTCGAATCATCATTAAATCATTCGCACCATCGCCAATAGCAACCGTTTGTTCAATAGGTATATCTAACGATGCAGCTAAATTCTGTAATGTTCGAGCTTTAAATTTGGCATCGACTATTTGACCCGTTACTTTACCGGTTAATTTATCATTTTTGATTTCTAACTCATTTGCATAAGCATCGACCAATTTTAATTTTTGTTTTAAATGGTCGGCAAAATAGGTAAATCCCCCTGATGCGATAGCGACATACCAATTTCTTTTTTGTAATTCTTTAACTAGATAAGTCAGTCCCGATGTCAATGGTAATCCATTTTTTACTTGCTGTAAGAGTTCTTGAGGAGCTCCTTTCAAGGTTGCAACTCGCTTACGTAAGCTGGTCGCAAAGTCTAACTCGCCCCGCATAGCTTGCTCGGTAACAGCCGCTACTTGATGTCCAACACCATATAATTTGGCAAGTTCATCGATGCATTCAATTTTAATCGCCGTGGAATCCATATCCATAACAAGCAAACCCGGTGAGTGTAAGGTGGGTAAATTATCAATAGGTGATACATCAATGCCTAATGCTAGGGAAATAGATTTTGCCTTTTTAGGCATAACGCCAGCAATCCGGACAATTTGGTAAGTTTTAATTTTCCAAGAAGAAACTATCACCATTGGCATCGCCAACTGATTTTGGAATTTTGACAGTATCGTTTTATTTAATTTTTTACCATAGATGATCCAACCTGTTTTACCTGCATTATAGTCAAGCGGAACCACTTCACAACCATTCAAAGATAATGGTAAACCTTGCCAGTTTTGAATATTTTCGGGGAGATCACTATAGGTGAGAGTATAAGCCATTACAAATATCTTTATAACACAAAATAAACCGAGAATTTACCACATCTACTAAAAATTGTCCAAGCGACCAATAATTAACCTATAATTTAGTTTATACTAGTATTATTTTTATACTAGTATATAGTTTATACAATTGAGTAACGTGCATTTTTTACATAAAAGGAAAGGAAATTACTATGACATTAATGATTTTAGGCCATCCCAATATGGCGCAATCCATTGCTAACAAAACAATTATTGAGACATTACAGCAAACTGTTACCGATCTTGAAATCCGAAATATACATCAACTTTACCCTAATTATCAAATCGATGTAGAACAAGAACAAGCCGCATTATTGAGACATGATCTTATTATTCTTCAATATCCTATGTATTGGTTTAATATGCCAGCTATATTAAAGTTATGGTTTGATGAAGTGTTGACTTACCAATTTGCTTATGGCTCACAAGGTGATAAATTAAAAGGTAAAAAGTTATTGCAGAGTTTAACAATAGGGCAAAAAAGTTACCAAGAATACGGTGAAAATTTAATTGACCACTTTCTTGAATCAGTAAAATTTTCGTCTCTGTATATACAAATGGAATATCTTCCACCGGCTTTATTATATGGTGTATCACCATTTGATGATAAAACAGAAATAAAAACCAAAGCCTTAAAACATGGACAGGAATTAGCTGAATTGATAAAAAGTTACTGCTAATGACAAAATGTGATGATATAGCGTGAGGCAGACATCATCACATTAAACGTTCTGTTAGCTATGTTTGGTTAAAACCGCATAAAAAAACCCATCACCGCCGTTGTCGGTAGGTAAAAACTGTTTAACCTCGCCTTGCAATTTTGCATCACTATTTTCATGTAAAAAACGCTCAATTTGCAATCTATTCTCTTCTGGAAGAATTGAACAAGTCGCATAGACTAAAGTACCACCTGTTTTTAAATAAGGCCAAATATTCGTTAAGATCGCATGTTGTAACTCAGTGAGTTGGGCTATATCACTATCACGACGTAACCATTTTATA
Source organism: Gilliamella sp. CG22 (assembly GCF_046635725.1). Classification (NCBI taxonomy): domain Bacteria; kingdom Pseudomonadati; phylum Pseudomonadota; class Gammaproteobacteria; order Orbales; family Orbaceae; genus Gilliamella; species Gilliamella sp. CG22. The sequence goes on along the minus strand of NZ_JBIDFK010000014.1, from coordinate 22,894 downwards.
TCTGGATGACGCCGAATAACGCCCGTAGCTGAACATGGGGCATCAAGTAAAATCCGGTCAAATTGACGCCCTGCGCACCATTTTTCTGGCGTTAATCCATCACCAACTTTCACTTCAGCACATTGTTTTAAACGCGTTAAATTATCATTAATCCGTTTAGCACGACTCGCATCAACATCAACCGCTAATACTTGAGCATTTGGGGCGACTTCTAAAATATGTGTAGTTTTACCACCAGGTGCGGCACACATATCTAAAATTTGCTCGCCATTTTGCGGGGCAAGTAGATAAGCCGCATATTGTGCAGACAAGTCTTGTACGGTCACCGCACCTTCAGAAAAATAAGGTAATTTGGTCACATTAACGGGCTGTAATAACCTAATGGCAGAAGGTATATCGGTAAAAACTTGCGATTCAATGCCTGCTTCGGTAAGCAGTTGTTGGTACTCACTCACTGAATAGTGATTAAGATTCACTCGCAACCACATCGGAGGTTTTTGATTATTAGCCGCTACAATTGCTTGCCACTGCTGTGGATAGGCTTGCTTAAGACGCGTTAGTAACCACGTCGGATGGAGAGTTCGGGCTGTATCTTGTTTACTGTCTTGCGTGAATTGGTTTGTTAAAACAGCTTGTTGACGTAAAAATTCCCGCAACACACCATTAATTAATCCTTTGAGAGCGATTTTTTTTAATTCCTTAACCGCGTTAACTGTTTCTCCTACTGCTGCATGCTCCGGAATACGGGTATAGAGAACTTGGTAAACACCCACTAACAATAAATAGTGTAAAATTCTATTTTTACCAGTAAGCACTTTGTTCATCAAGCTATGAATATAGAAATTCAGTTCAGGTAATACCCGCATTACCCCGAAACAGATTTCTTGAACTAACGCTTTATCTTTATCGGCAATTTTAGGATTTAAAGTCATCAATGCAGAGCTGAGCGATTGCCCTTCTTCCAACACATTAAAAATAGCCTGAGCACAAACCGCACGGATATTTTGATATAACTTGTTATTCATAAGCAATGACAGCCTTTATTGATGTTATTACAGAATTAACGATCCAACCCAACCCGCAATAAATAAAGGGATATTAAAATGGGTGAATGTTGGAATAACACTATCACGAATATGATCATGCTGACCATCACTATTAAGCCCAGCCGACGTTGCTAAAATAGTATCAGAAGGCGGAGAACCAGCATCACCAATCGCTCCAGAAGCACCAATTAAACAGACTGTTGCAATAGGTGAAAAGCCAAGCTGAATACAAAGTGGGACATAGATTGCCGCAATAATAGGCACCGTCGAGAATGACGAACCGATACCTAACGTAATCACCAATCCGACTAACATCATCATAAATGAAGCAATAACTTTATTACCCGCGAATAAAGCAGCACTGTTAATCACTAACGGTTCAATATCATTTGTTTGTTTTAGCACTTCAGCAAAGCCTTGGGCAGAAATCATAACAAAACCAATCATGGCCATCATTTTAATACCATCAGTAAAAACGCCGTCTGCTTCACCCCATTTAATGGTTCCCGAAACAATAAAGCAAATAAAACCAATTAGCGCCCCTAAAATCATTGAACCTGTATAAAGTTGGATAGCAAAAGAGAGAACAATCGCCAATAAAGACACAATAAGTGAACGCTTATTTACACTATTTACCGTTTCTAAATTCGTCTCTTCACGAATAATTTTATATTCTCTTGGTTTACGGTAACTGACAAAAATTGCCCAAAGTAGCCCAACAAACATCCCTAGCGCTGGTATCGCCATAGCATGCATTACATTCACATGACTAACATCCATGCCAGATGCAGTGATATTTTTTAATAAAATTTGATTTAAAAAGATATTACCAAAACCAACCGGTAAGAACATATAAGGTGTAATGAGTCCAAATGTCATTATACAGGCAATCATTCGTCGATCTAACTGTAATCGAGACATCACATATAATAGTGGTGGGATTAACAGTGGAATAAAAGCAATATGGATAGGTATGATATTTTGTGAAGAAATACTGACCAACGCAATAATAATAATTAATAACCATTTTATGCGTTTTTTAGCACTGCTCGTTGTCAGCTGTTTAACCGCTTTATCAGCTAATAATTCAGGCAATCCCGATTTTGAAATTGCAACCGCAAAAGCACCAAGCATAGCATAAGAAAGAGCGATATTTGCACCATTGCTAATACCTGTATTGAATGCATCAATGGTTTGTTTTAACGTTAAATGGCTAAATAAACCACCAACAAAGGCACCAATAATTAAGCTAATTACCACATGAACACGGCAAAGAGATAAAATTAACATACAAATTACCGCAATAACCACAGCGTTTATTGACGATAAAAGCTCAAAAACTGTATTCATAGATATATTCTCTTAAATAAACAAAGTTAATTATTTTAGTGGATGACTATAGAAAGTGCAATTGATAGTAAATGCTGGCTTGTAACCATGATTATTCTAAAAATAGTTGACGTCTAAATGGATTTTAAGTGACACATTAAAATAAAAAGCAAAATCAACACATTGCTCAATAAACTCCCCATATTTTTTATAACTGTCTGATTAATTTTTTATTGATAAAGATCTCATTTTGATAAAAATCCTTTTTTTATCCTTGCTAATTACAGAATAAATGGCTATTTTAAATAATAGATATTTTTAATAGAAATCATTATATTTATAGAAATATAATAATGAATCATAATGTGGCTTATTTAAAAATTACACTAATTTTATGCTTTAGATGAATTAAATTTTTAATTAAGGAGAAAGATATGTCTAACCGTCCAATTGGATTGGCAGCGTTAACTGTCTTAGATGTTTCACCTGCTAACCAAGTCCTCGTTGCAGCAGAAGCGGGTTATACTCATGTCGGTTTGAGGCTTATACCGGCTACGCCAACTGAGCCGGTATATGCGACCGTCGGCGATACGCCATTGGTTCGAGAAATTGAACACCGTTTAAAAGAGACAGGAATTAAGGTATTAGATATAGAAATCTTTCGTTTAAAACCCGATACCCGTGTCATTAACTTTTTACCCGTACTGGAAACGGGCGCAAGATTAGGTGCCAGTCAGGTACTTTTGGCGGGTAACGATCCCGATCAAAATCGACTAGCCGATAATTTTGCCCAGCTTTGTGACATTGCCGCTCCCCTTGGCATTGCCATCAATATCGAACCGATGCCATGGACAAACATCCCTGGCGTCAATGCCGGTGTTGAACTGCTAAAAAAAGCGAATCAAAACAATCAAGGTATGATAATTGATCCCCTGCATTTTGATCGAGGTCCAAATACCCTTGACGATTTGAAAAAAGTACCTAAAGATTGTTGGCGTTATATGCAACTGTGTGATGGTACTAAAGAAAAACCTCAAGACACAGAAGGACTACTTTATCAAGCCCGTAACTATCGTTTATCCCCGGGGCGTGGTGGTATTGACCTTGTATCTTTGTTGAAAGCTTTACCTGAAATGCCGATTTCAATTGAATGTTGTAATGACGAATTAGCTTTATCTAAATCCCCAATTGAACGCGCTAAAATGTATATTGAAGATACACGTGCATTATTAAAACGTGTTGCTGAACAATCTTAATTGTTAACGCTTTATTGAAAAAAAGCGTGTAGTGGAGACTTTTTAATGAGAAATAATATTGACGGCCATTATTTATTGATTGGTTTAATGGCTTATCCAATACGTCACAGCTTATCACCGCAAATGCAAAACACTATTTATTCAAAACTAAATATCCCTTATGTTTATTTGGCTTTTGAAGTTGATCAAGAAAAATTACCCGATGCAATAAAAGGTCTTCGTGCCTTAGGTTTGCGAGGTAGTGCGGTATCGATGCCCAATAAACAATTGGTTTGCCAATATCTTGATAAGTTAACACCTGCGGTTGAAATGAGTGGGGCTTGCAATACAATTTCGAATGATAACGGCATATTAACCGGTTATAACACCGACGGCATTGGCTATATGCGCATGTTGAAAGAAGCAGGCATTGATGTCATAGGTAAAAAAATGACGATTCTTGGTGCAGGCGGTGCAGCAACAGCCATTGTAGTACAAGCTGCGCTTGATGGTGTGAAAGAGATCGCCATCTTTAATCAGAAAGATGACTGCTATGCAAAAATTGAAGCAATTGCAAAAAAATTAAATGAAAACACACCATGTAAAGTCAGTGTGACCGACCTTGCTGATAAAGAGCAACTCCGTCAAGCCATTGCCACCAGTGAAGTACTTTGTAACGCTACAGGTGTTGGAATGAAACCATTAGAAGGGCAAAGTTTAATTACCGATCCAACGATGTTAAGACCGGATCTTGTCGTAACAGACTGTATTTATAGCCCACGTAAGACCAAATTGCTTGAAATCGCAGAACAGCAAGGTTGTAAAACCTTAAATGGGATTGGCATGATGCTTTGGCAAGGTGCAGCGCAAATCAAAATTTGGACGGGTGAAGATGCACCTATTGAGTATGTAAAAGAAAAAATGGGATTTAATGATTAGTCGATAAGTAATCTTTTTACCTAATAATTCAATTAAAAATAAGTTAGCAGATTATTTTGTGTTATTGTCTGATTTGAATCACACAATATAAGATTAATCATTATCAATATAATCTTTTACCAACAGGATATAAAATGAAAACAGTTACAACCAAAAATCTAGTTATAGGATCGGGTGCGCCGAAAATTATTGTCCCAATTGTGGGGAAAACTGAAACCGAACTGCTTGATGAAGTGACATTTTTACAATCGATAGATTTTGACGTTTTGGAGTGGCGAGTGGATCACTTCACCCAAGTTGATAATATTGATGCTGTGAAAACTGTTGCTAAAAAAATTGCAACCTTATTACCGAGCAAACCTATTTTATTTACCTTTCGTACCGCTAATGAAGGTGGAGTAAAACCGTGGCCACTAACCGATTATCTCGAATTAAATAAAGAAATAGCTAAGAGTGGACTGGTCGATCTGATCGATGTTGAAGTCTTTATCGGCGATCAATACGTAAAAGAAATTATTAATGTAGCGCATCAACATAATGTATTGGTTGTCACATCCAACCATGACTTTGAAAAAACACCTGCGAAAAACGATATCATTTCTCGATTACGTAAAATGCAAGATTTGGGTGCTGATATTCCCAAAATTGCGGTTATGCCACAGACCACAGATGACGTCCTTACCTTATTAGCGGCAACCACAGAAATGAATGAAAAATATGCAACCAGACCCATCATTACCATGTCAATGGCAGGGCTGGGGGCAATTAGCCGAGTGGCAGGAACAACATTTGGTTCAGCAATGACATTTGGAGCAGCTAAAAATGCCTCAGCACCGGGGCAATTAGATGTCAAACAGTTACGTTATATTTTAGATGTGTTGTATCAAAGTAAACAGTAGGTTAAATAATTTGGTACTTACTTTGACATTAAGATTTAATCAAACAGAAAGATATGCGAAGAAAGTACAAATAAAAGTTATCAATTTGAACAATAGGAGTTTTTATGAGCCAAAGTTGGTTAGGATTAGAAAATGATGTTTGTGTCATCACAGGTGCAATTGGTGGCATGGGCTCCGAAATTTGCCGTGAATTTGCTAAACAAAAAGCGAATCTTGTACTTATCGATTTAGATGAAACAAAATGTCAACTACTCGCTAAATCGTTAAGTAATGAATACGGTATAAAAGCAATTGGTCTTGCCTGTAATACCACTAACGAAGCACAAGTAGATGCAGCGGTCGCAAAAGTAAAACAAGAATTTGGACGTTGTGATGTACTGGTTAATACCGCAGCGATTTTACGTTTTTGTCCGATTGAAGACCTTCCTCTTGATGAATGGAATACTACCGTTAATATTAACCTAACAGGATATTTCCTTATGTCTCAACGTTTTGGGCGTTTAATGATTGAGCAAAAATCAGGTCGTATGGTGCATATCTCAACGGTGGCGTCGCACACGCCTGAAACTTACAGTGGTGCTTACAGTTCAACCAAAGCTGGTGTTTCGATGATGTCTAAACAATTTGCTGCTGAATGGGGACAATTTGGTATTCGCAGTAATGCAGTCTGTCCATGTTTTGTCAAAACACCTTTATCAAAAAAATTCTATGAAGATAAAGAAGTTGAACAAGGTCGTACCCGTATGATTGCCAGCCGTCGTATTGGTGAAACCATCGATATTGCTAATGCTGTTTTATATTTGGCAAGTAAACGTTCTGATTATTCAAATGGTACTGAGCTTGTGGTTGATGGTGGTTACGAAGTGATGCTTGGAGATTTAGTCCCACGTCCAGGTGGTCGTCGCCAATTTGCAGAACAACAACATGCGGCTTCGAAAGCATCGAACAAATAAAAAATATCAGTCAATTAGGCTTATAGCTCACGACCGTGATCATGGTGGTTAATTGGCTTTTTAGGATTTGAAAACCATAATCAAAATAGAGAATAACCATAAGGAATATCGATGTGTGAGCTAAATATTATTGCAATACATGAGGTAAAACCAGAGTGGGTAAAGGAATATCAACAAGCTGCCCTAAAAGTGCGGAATGAAAGCAGAAAAGAAGCTGGTTGCATTCGTTATGAACTCAGTCTGGATACCAATAACCAACATATTTTTATTTTCTCAGAAATATGGGCAAACCAAGCTGCCATTGAGTTTCATAATACGACTGCTCATTTTATGGAATTTAAACAATTCTTAGAGAATAAATTAGTCGATAGAAAATGGTATAAAACGAAAAAATTCTAATTAAATAGATAACGATTTCTCATAATGGCTCGCGCTTAGCATAACGCGAGCCATTCTAGTTTTCATCTATTTATAGATAAAATGAATAAATTAAACTTGATCTATAAAATATAAGCATAAGTTAGCAATGGATTTATTATTAACTTTAACACGTTTAGAAGACTATTTTGCAATGTTTGATAGAGAAATTATTTAAATAAAAAGGAGACAAATATGCCCAATTTTTCAGCTATATTTGAACCGTTTGTAATTAATAAAACAACTATACGCAACAGAATTGTCATGCCACCGATAGGGACTAACTTTGCCACATTACATGGCGAAATGGTGGATGACCATATTCAATACTATGAACAACGAGCAAAAGGCGGAACTGGGCTTATTATCCTTGAAAACGTATGTGTTGATTTTCCTTATGGTACTAACGGTACCACACAACTGAGAATCGACAACGATCAATACATTCCCGGATTGTATAAATTTACTGAACGTATGCACAAACATGGGGCATCGGTCGCAGTACAAATTAATCATGCAGGCGCATCCGCTTACCCCGGTCGCTTAAATGGCTTGCAACCTATTTCTTCATCCAATATACCGTCTAAAACAGGTGGCAATATTCCCAGACCAGCAACGATTGAAGAGCTTCATGATATTGTTAAACAATATGGACTAGCAGCTCACAGAGCCCAAAGAGCCGGTTTTGATGCTGTTGAAATTCATGCCGGACACTCGTATTTGCTGAGTCAATTTTTATCACCGCTGTATAACAACCGTACAGATGAATTTGGAGGCAGTATCGAAAACCGAGCACGATTAATTCGTCTGGTTATTGATGAAATGCGTAGCAAAGTCGGCCCTTTCTTTCCAATCCTTTTACGGATTAGTGCGGTCGATTTTGTAGATGGAGGAAATACTTTAGATGATACCTTAGCTATTTTAGAACACCTGAGTGAGGGTGTGGATGTTTTTGATGTATCTGCCGCACAAAATGATACTATCCAATTTCAGATTGATCAGATGAATCTCCCAGACGGTTGGCGTTCTTACATGGCAAAAGCTGTGCGAGATAAATTTAATAAACCGACCATTGCGTCTGGTAACTTTCGAGACCCATCAATCATCGCCAAAACAATTGAAGAAGGGATTGCTGATTTTGTCGTTTTAGGACGAGGGCTAATTGCCGAACCTTATTGGGTTGAAAAAGTACAAAATAACGAAATCGACACATTAAGAAAATGTATTTCATGTAATATTGGTTGTGCAGATCATCGCATTGCGAGATCTAAACCAATTCGCTGTACAGTTAATCCGGATATTATCAGTTATGAAGACTATAAACGCTATCAGATCTCAACCCCGCTTAATGTTGTTGTAGTGGGAGGCGGAACGGCTGGACTTGAAGCAGCATGCACAGCAGCAGAAGTCGGATGTAATGTTACATTATATGAAGAAAAGCCTTTTTTGGGTGGTCTGTCAATGATGATTTCTCGATTTCCATATAAACAACGTATTGCCGATTTGCCTAAATTTCTTATCAACCGTGCCAAAAGTTTAAAAAATCTCACAATCAATCTTAATACACGAGCAACGCCTGAAATAATCGAAAAATTACAACCCGATTTAGTGATTAGTGCAACCGGTTCAAAACCTTTATTACCCCCTATTAAAGGATTACACGATCAGCTTAGAGCACCAAACAGACAAGTATTTTCGATTTTTGACATCATGGAAGACTTCAATCAATTTACCGATATTGCCAATAAAAAAGTGGTTGTCATCGGTGGGGGAGCTGTCGGGCTGGATGTCGTTGAATATTTTTCTGAAAACAACGCCAAGGCGGTTTCCATTGTTGAAATGAAGCCTGCTATGGCTGAAGATTTGGATTATATTGGTCGCATTTCTATGATGACCATGCTCAAACATAATCAGGTTGATGTTCATCTTTCTACAACTTTACTGGAAGTCGCTGAAAATCACTTTTTAGTTAAAGATAAAGATGGTCACCAATTTAAATTAGAATTCGATTATGGTTTTGTCTGTTTAGGAATGCTAAGTGAAAACACCTTTAGCCAAGCTTTTTCTGAACATGCAACTAAAAATAACTATGTTTATCATAAAATTGGCGATTGTAAACAAGCTCGTAAACTTATCGATGGCATGCGTGAAGGACGAGATGTTATTACCCTGATCCAACGATTGGAGAGGATAAAAAACAAAGAGATTCGTGGAGTTGATATCAATAAACCTTTATAATGCTTTCAACTATCGTTATAAATAGAGTTATTTAACTCAAACTATATCGACGAAAGATTGTGCAAATTAGCTAACGTTTAAATGATAACAAGTATATACTTAGTGTTTTCTCTCTTATTTAAACAATAAGAGAGATTCACTATTATGATTTAAATACTAATTTCTGTATTAGCTTGATTAAGTATATTTCATTATTTAAGCCTATAATTAGCGAAATACGATGAGGTTTATTTTTATGTTTTCGTGGTGGACTAAAGTTTCTTTTTCACTAATCCAAATCCCAATTAAATTATTTGTTAAAAGTAAACCTATACCAGCAGATCCGGTTTCTGAATTAGGTCTTGATACTAATAAACCCATATTATATGTTTTGCCCTATAATTCTAAGATTGATCTTATGGTTGTTCGTTCTTTATGTTCCAAGTTCGGCTTACCTGATCCGCTAGAAGGCATCGATATTAATGGTAATATGGTTCCTTCATATATTTTTATTGATAAAGGCCCGGGTATTTTTGCCTCTAATCAACAAAAAACAAAAGCAATTGACATTTTAAGAGAATATATTTCTGCTCATCAAGAAAATCCCGAGTTGGATATTCAAATGTTACCGGTTTCGGTGATGTTCGGACGCAGTCCAGATAAAGAAGGCAAAAAAAGCCCTTCTCTACAAGTGCTGGGAGCAACTTATAAATTATATAAAATCATTGTTTCAGGTCGAGATTGCTATACCCGTTTTTCAAGAACCGTGTCATTAAAAGATATTGAAATCAATAATCAACAAAATATTTCGGTCTTAGCCCATAAGCTTGCTCGTGTTGCACGTATTCATTTTACCAAACAAAGAATGGCTTCAGTGGGTCCTAAACTGCCTGTTCGGCAACAAATGCTGAATAAATTATTAACTAATCCTAGCCTTTCTGATGCAATTCAAGAAGAAGCCAAAAGCAAAAATATTAGTCTTGATAAAGCGAAAAAAAATGCACTGGCAATGTTAAACGAAATTGCCGCTAATTTTTCTTATCGAATGCTAAGAATTACCGATATTGTTTTAACTTGGGCATGGAACAGACTTTACCAAGGTTTAAAAGTAACCAATGCCGATCCAGTTCGAGAACTGGCGCAAAATGGACATGAAATTGTTTATGCACCGTGTCATCGCAGTCACATGGATTATCTTTTATTATCTTATGTTCTTTATCGACAAGGATTAGTACCACCTCATATTGCTGCTGGTATCAACTTGAACTTCTGGCCTGCTGGTCCGATTTTTAGACGACTAGGTGCCTTCTTTATTCGTCGTTCGTTTAGAGGAAATAAACTCTATACTTCTGTTTTCCGTGAATATTTAGCTGAGTTATTTATTCGAGGCTATGCTGTTGAATATTTTATCGAAGGTGGGCGTTCACGTACCGGTAGATTGCTCGATCCGAAAACAGGCATGCTCATGATGACCATCCAAACGTTATTGCGTGGCGATGCAAGACCTATCACCGTTGTACCGGTTTATATTGGTTATGAACACGTTTTAGAAGTGGCGACTTATGCCAATGAATTACGCGGAGCAAAAAAAGAAAAAGAGAGTTTATGGCGTACGCTAAAAGCCTTTTTAAAATTAAAAAAATTAGGTTTTGGCTATGTTAATTTTGGTCAACCTATCCCACTGAACCAATTTTTAAATCAACAAATACCAGAATGGCGTGATGCAATTGAACCAACTGGCACCGCTCGCCCAAATTGGTTGACACCCACTACCAATGTGCTGGCAAAACAGATCATGGAGCGTATCAATGCCTCAGCAGCTATTAACGCCATGAATTTATGTTGCTCTATCTTATTAGCTGCGGATCAACGGGCATTAACTAAAGTTAAACTTATAGAACATATTAATTATCTTCTTACATTATTAAAAAATATTCCTTATTCTGATTTGATAACGATTCCCGCTCAAAGCGCAGATGAACTATTTGAACATGCTAAACAAATGGGTAAATTTGTTATCACAACCGATGAGGCTGGCGAAATTGTCGGTTTAACCACTGAACAAGCGGTTTTAATGACTTATTATCGTAATAATATTCAACATTTGCTGATCATTCCTGCAATCGTTGCCAGAATTCTTGTGAAGAATAATCGCATCTCCTCAGAAGCGGTTTTAGAACAGGTAAAATTGCTTTTCCCATTAATTAAATCTGAACTGTTTTTATATCATAATGAAGCGCAGTTAGTTGAATATGTAAACCAAATTATCGCCACCTATTGTGACTTAAATTTAATTAGTTGTACGTCAGATAAATTAGTGCTCAATTATGCAAAAATGTCGGGGTTACAATTAATTGCTTCGTCATCAAAAGATACCTTACAACGTTATGCGATTGCTTTTTCGCTTTTGCAAAAAGACCCTTCAATTAGTCGAGCTAATTTAGAAAAAGAAGGTCGATTAATTGCGGAAAGATTATCGGTATTACATGGAATCAATGCGCCAGAATTTTTTGATAAAGGGGTCTTTTCAACACTGGTTGCATCACTACGAGAACAAGGTTATCTGGACGATCAAGATAGTGCCAGTTTTCAAAAAATTGAAAACATGAATAATATCTTAAAACCTCTCATTACTCATCGAGTCTTGCAAACAATTGAGGAAATTAATCCTTAATCACGAGTTGGTATCGATAGAGTTTGCCCTTTTATCAGTGGCAAGCTCTATCAATATTGTTGGATATAGCAAAATCCACAATGCCAATCGATTCACCTGATAGCTCATATATTGATAATAATTTTAAGTTTTGTTAGGATGAGCTTTACGCAATTATTGCAAAGTGCTGTTAACAATTTTAGATAAAATTTAATAAAAATTATCGGATCTTTTCTTCTGATTTTTTGATCAAAGTCAAATTTTAACCATTGATATCTGTTTTTTCCTTTATTTCCAATTAATAAACGATTATTATGAATTATTATCCAATAGGGATATTAGTACCTACCAATATTATAAATTAAAATGTAATGTCAGCTTTTAAGGAGTTCATATGCTATTTAACCGTAGACAGTTCTTTAAGATCTGCGCTGGTGGCATGGCAGGAACAACAGTTGCCACGCTTGGACTTGCTCCCAATGTGGCGCTCGCACAAACTCGCCAATTCAAATTATTAAAATCGAAAGAAACCCGCAATAACTGTACCTACTGTTCGGTTGGCTGTGGAATGTTACTTTATAGTCGAGGAGATGGAGCTAAGAATGCCGAATCTTCTATTTTTCATGTAGAAGGCGATCCTGATCATCCAGTTAGTCGTGGCTCACTCTGCCCAAAAGGTGCTGGGGTGCTAGACTATATCAAAAGTGAACAACGTGTTAAATATCCCGAATATCGTGCTCCTGGCTCTGATCAATGGCAACGTATCAGTTGGGATGAAGCGATTGATCGTATTGCTCGATTGATGAAAGAAGACCGAGATAAAAACTTTATCGAAAAAAATGAACAAGGTACAACCGTGAATCGCTGGACATCAACCGGTTGGTTGGTTACTTCAGCTGCGAGTAATGAAACGGGTTGGCTAGCGTTCAAAATAGCTCGCTCATTAGGTATGCTAAGTCTTGAAACTCAAGCAAGGGTTTGTCATGGTCCGTCGGTATCAAGTCTTGCAGCAACGTATGGGCGTGGTGCGATGACAAATAACTGGAATGACATTAAAAATGCCAATGTCGTCATCGTTATGGGTGGAAATGCCGCCGAAGCTCATCCGGTTGGTTTTAAGTGGGCGATAGAAGCTAAAATCACAAATGGCGCTGAACTTATCGCTATTGATCCTCGTTTTCACCGCACGGCTTCGGTTGCCGATAAATATGTTCCGATTCGTGCCGGTTCGGATATTGCCTTCTTACTAGGTATTATTAATTATCTCATTACCCATAACGAGGTTAATTTTGAATATTTAGTCACACACAGTAACGCTAGCTTAATTGTGAGTGATGACTTTAATTTTGATGAAAATAGTGGTCTATTTAGTGGCTATAATGCTGATAATCACCAATATGATCAAGCCAGTTGGACATATCAAAAAGATGAAAAGGGTTATGCGCTTCGAGATAAAACACTCACGCATCCACGCTGTGTTTGGAATCTGTTAAAACAACATGTAAGTCGATATACACCAGAAATGGTAAACAAAGTTACCGGAAGCCCGATAGACGGATTTTTACATGTTTGTCGATCTCTTGCCAGTACGAAAACCAATGACCGAGCAGCAACATTTTTATATGCCTTAGGTTGGACACAACATACTTATGGTACCCAAATTATTCGTACTGCTGCCATGATTCAACTTATTTTAGGTAATGTGGGTGTCATGGGTGGGGGAATTAATGCCTTACGTGGACACTCAAATATTCAAGGTTTAACCGATGTCGGACTTTTATCCAATCGTTTACCTGCATATTTGGATTTACCTAAAGACTCGCAAGTTTCGCTTGAACAGTATCTGGATGAAAAAACCCCTAAACCGTTAGGCGCCAATGAGGTGAACTTCTGGGGTAACTATCCCAAATTCTTTATCAGTTTTATGAAGGCGATGTATGGTGATAAAGCGACTAAAGACAATCAATGGGGATTTGATTGGTTACCTAAATGGGATAAAACTTACGATATCTTACGCTTTAGTAAAATGATGCGTGATGGTCAAGCCAATGGTTTTATTTGTCAAGGATTCAACCCACTTGCTGCCTTACCTGATAAAAATAGTATTCGTGAAGGTTTATCTAAACTCAAATTCTTGGTGAGCATTGACCCATTACCCACTGAAACAGCCGAATTTTGGAAAAACCATGGTGAGTCAAACGATGTCGATTCAAGCAAAATTCAAACCGAAGTCTTTCGATTACCGACTAACTGTTTCGCTGAAGAAAACGGTACGATTGTCAATTCATCACGTTTATTACAATGGCATTGGGCAGCAGCAAAGCCTCCTTATGAATCGCTATATGACCCCGAAATCATTTCACGTATCTTTCTAAGAATCAAAGAACTTTATGCTGAAGAAGGCGGTGCTTATCATGAACCAATTAATAATCTTTCTTGGGATTACCAAGATCCAGAAGGACCAGCAGCAGAAGAATTAGCCCAAGAGTGTAATGGTCGTGCTCTTGCTGACCTTACGGATACCAACGGTAATGTGATTCTGAAAAAAGGTCAATTATTAAGTGGTTTTTCTCAGCTTAAAGATGATGGTACCACCTCTTCAGGTATCTGGATATTCTGTGGTTCGTGGACTGAACAAGGTAATTTAATGGCAAGACGTGATCCAACAGATCCATCTGGTAAAGGTATCCATGCTGGTTGGGCATGGTCATGGCCAATGAATCGACGTGTACTCTATAATCGGGCATCGGCAGATGAACACGGCAATCCATGGGATCCAAACCGAGTATTGATAAAATGGAATGGTTCTCATTGGGATGGCAATGATGTTGCTGACTTTACCGCTACCTTGTCTCCAAGTTCTGGTGCTGGTGCCTTTATTATGAATAACGATGGTTTAGGTGGATTATTCTGTTTAAATCGTCTGGTTGATGGGCCTTTCCCTGAGCACTACGAACCATTTGAAACGCCAATTACCAATAATCCGTTGCATCCAGAACAAATCAATAATCCGGTTGCTCGAGCATTTAAAGAAGATTTAGCGCGTTTAGGTTCAGCAGATGAATTTCCTTATGTGGGAACAACATACAGTATTACAGAGCATTTCCACTTTTGGACACAACACGCAAGATTGGCCTCAATTACGCAACCAGAACAATTTATCGAACTAAGCGAAAATCTTGCCAATAAAAAAGGAATCAAATTAGGCGACACCGTTAAAGTGACTTCGTATCGAGGCTATATAAAAGCGAAAGCGGTAGTAACTAAACGCTTGCCTACGTTAACGGTAGACGGTAAAGAGATCGAAACCATTGGAATCCCAATTGTTTGGGGATTCACTGGACAAACTAAGAAAGGATTTTTGGTCAATGAATTAACTCCTCATTTAGGTGATGCAAATTCACAAACGCCAGAATATAAATCATTCTTAGTTAACATCGAAAAAGTTACCACCGTGGCATAGGCAGGAGGATTAATTATGTCATTACAAACTCAAGATATTATTCGTCGTTCTGCAACTAATGATTTAACGCCTGCGCCGCGAGCACGTGATTATCAACAGGAAGTGGCCAAATTAATTGATGTCACCACCTGTATTGGTTGTAAAGCATGCCAAGTCGCCTGTAGCGAATGGAATGACCTGCGAGCAGAAGTAGGCAATACGGTCGGTGTTTACGATAATCCTGCTGATTTGGAGCCTAAAGCATGGACGGTAATGCGCTATTCTGAAGTTGAAATTAACGGAAAATTTGAATGGCTAATTCGCAAAGATGGGTGTATGCACTGTTCTGAGCCTGGCTGTTTAAAATCTTGCCCTTCTGAAGGTGCTATCATTCAATATGCTAACGGAATAGTCGATTTTCAGTCGGAACATTGTATTGGTTGTGGCTATTGTGTAGCAGGTTGTCCGTTTAACATTCCTCGTATCAGTAACGAAGATAATCGAGCCTATAAATGTACCTTATGTGTTGATCGTGTTTCGGTTGGACAAGAGCCGGCTTGCGTTAAAACCTGCCCGACTGGTGCTATTCATTTCGGGACTAAACAAGATATGATTCGACATGCTGAGCACCGAATAGCCGATTTAAAAAAACGGGGGTTTGAACATGCAGGGCTTTATAATCCTCAAGCGGTCAATGGAACACATGTTATGTATGTATTACATCACGCTGATCAACCCGATCTGTATCACGGTTTGCCAGATGAACCCCATATCAGTGAACTGGTTAGATTCTGGAAAGGCCCTTGGAAACCACTTTCAGCTGCCGCCTTTATTGCTACTTTTGGTGGATTACTTTTCCATTACATGGGCGTCGGTGCAATTGAAGTAGACGAAGAAGATATCGAACAGGAAAAACAAGCGGATAAACAAGCAAGAAAACGATTAGGATTACCTATTTTTGGTCGTAAAAATAGTGCCGACATACCACAAAAGGAGGAACATCATGAATAAAAAAGGAATGATTCTTAGAACACCACTTATTGTACGTTTTTGCCATTGGTGTATGGTGTGTCTTTTCATCTTAACGGCATTATCTGGTTTATCGTTATTTTTTCCGTCCATTAAACTATTTGGGCTTTTTCTTGGAACCCCTCAACTGGTTAGAGCGTTACATCCCCTAATTGGATGCATCGTCTTTATACTGCTGATGTTCATGTTTGTAAAGCTTGCTCATCATAATATCCCTAATAAAAATGATCTGTTATGGATCAAGAATTTTAAACACGTCATCATGGGCAAAGAAGAAGGTATACCTATTGGCAAATATAATGTTGGTCAGAAATTTTTATTTTGGTGTATCATGAGTTTAATCACTGTGTTATTCGTAACCGGTATGATTATGTGGCGAAGATATGTTTCAGATTATTTTTCAATTGAAATTGTTCGTATTGCAATCTTTTTCCACTCGTTTGCAGCTATTTGCTTAATCTTACTCGCCATTGGTCATGCTTATATGGCTATCTGGGTTAAAGGTTCAATTAAAGGGATGATTACAGGGTATGTATCTCGAGCTTGGGCTCGAAAAAACCACTCTTCATGGTATGAAGAAGAAATGCAAAAAATCTATCAAAAGGAACTGGAAGCAGATAAACCTGTAGACATGAAGCAAACAACAAAAGTCGAACAAAAAACAGCTTTATAGTTGTTTCTAAAATATATCTATCTTATCCGCTGATACTTTTCAGCGGAATTATCTCAATCACGAAATCGATTATGGATAAAATAATCATGAATGGTAACCAATAATGAGTATAAAAATCATCCCACAAGTCCAGCTTGAAGAACAAAATATCAATTCCGTTATCAGACAAATTCCCTTACTTTTTTATCCTTCACCAACAACGCTCTATTTGCATCGAGCTAATAGGCTAAAAGAATTAGCAAAAAATAGTCCATTTAGTGATTATCTCTGTTTTTGTGCTCAATTAGCGCAAACGCAAGCAGACTTAGTTAGCCAAAAACCACTAAATAAAGAGCTTATCGAGCCATTAAATAATGATTTACCGCCACTGAGTATAGAAAACCTTTCATTACCCTACTCTTGGCAGGATTATTTAAAGGCGTTATTACAATCATCATCAAATTTAACCGATGAAATTTCAATCGTGATTGAACAACTGGATAAAAACAGTATTGAACAATTACAAAATAAAGCTTTGCATTTACTTAAAGGCGAATTCCACGCAGTTGATGGCAATGAAGCCGTATTTATTTGGTCTGCACTCTCTGTTTACTATAGCCAGCTAGCTAGCCAAATAAAAGGTAAAGCAGTATCCGAAAATAGTGATAAAAATTGGCTATGTCCCGTATGTAATAGCATGCCGGTTGCCAGCGTCATTCAACTGGGTGGTCATAATGGATTGCGTTATTTACATTGTAGTTTATGTGAGAGTGAATGGTATGTGCCAAGAGTAAAATGTACCAGCTGTGATAATATGAAAAATATTGAATATTTTTCGCTAGATAGTGAATTATCAGCGACTAAAACAGAATGTTGTGATGCTTGCCACAGCTATTTAAAAATCTTTGATCAGGATAAAGATCCGCATATTGAAGTTATTGCTGATGATATTGCCTCTTTAATACTTGATATCAAAACCGAAGAAGAAGGTTTTGCAAAAAGTGGTATCAATCCCTTTGTATTTGCACAATAAGAATTTAGCTTCGAATAAATTTAGAATTAACCTTGAATAGGTAACTGAACAATATTAGCAGCTATTTTTAGCTTTTTTTCATGAAAAGCAGGATAAAAAACCAATAATCTGATTATTATATTCTTAATTTGCTTGAAATTTTAGCGTATTTTTATATTAATCAGATAATGCCTCATCCTTTTAAAAAATAAGAATGACAAAAAAGTCCAATTACACCTTAACATTTTGGTTGAATCAGTTTAGAATAATACTATTGTACTAGTTTGCGAGTTTATTTTTATGAAACGCTTTTTTTTATTCAGTTGTTTGATGCTAATTACCCCTTTTATGTGTATAGCCAATACGGTAAAAAGTGTTGCCATAACTGCAATTGTTGAACATCCATCACTAGATCAAATCCGAGATGGTGTAAAAGATGAATTAACAAGCAGTGGTTATCTATTAAATGAAAATTTAACGGTTAAGTACAAAAGCGCCCAAGGCAGTAGCGCGACTGCAGCACAAATTGCCAGACAATTTATTGCCGATAAACCCGATGTTATCGTCGCTATTGCAACTCCAAGTGCACAAGCAACAGCCGCAGTAACTAAACAAATCCCACTCGTATTTGCAGGAATTACCGATCCCATTGCCGCAAAGCTAGTTAAAAATTGGGAACCAACCAATACCAATATTACGGGTGTATCTGATTTTCAAGAGATTGGGCCTCAAATCGACTTTATGAAAAAAATTGTCCCGAATGTAAAATCGGTAGGATACATCTACAGTCCAAGTGAAATCAATTCCACTGTGGTAATGAAAAATTTGAAAGCACAACTTGCAGAACAAAATATTTCATTGGTTGCAGTGCCCGCACAACGAACTGCGGATATTTCCACTGCGGCAAATTCGTTAAAAGGCAAAGTTGACTTGATTTATACGACAACCGATAACAATGTTGTATCTGCTTATGAATCATTAGTGAAATTTGCTAATGAAAACAAAATTCCTTTATTAGCATCTTTTCCTGATGCAATTGAAAGAGGCGCCGTTGCGGCTTATGGCATGAGTTATTATGATGTTGGTCGTCAATCAGGCAAACTTGTTGTTCGCATTTTGAATGGAGAAAAACCCGGCAGTATTGCGCCAGAAATTGGACAAGCATTACGACTGGTTATCAATATTGAAGCCGCGAAAAAACAAGGCGCAACATTATCGCCTGAAGTTATTCAGTCCGCTTATAAAGTCATTGGTGAATAACATAATCCCATTTATGCTTTGCTGAATCAATCAGCAGAGCATACCCCTATTATCAACAGAACTCGCTTACTCTCGAACGAATGATTATTTTCGTTTTTTTTATCTATAAAAGAAGCAAAATATACCCAATTTTTGTCGATTAAAAGTGCTTTACAATCACTAGTTATAACAGATTGTAATTAAAAATTTACAGCTAAATAAAGTGATATTCCTAGAAAATTATTTAAATATGATTTATAGTAAACACATATTTATCTAAGTTGTAAAAAAATTATTACAAAGGTACCTATATGCGTAATCATATTTGTAAACTTATTATGCTACTCTGTTTATCAACCCTTACTTTTTCATCGTTTGCTGATACAGCAAAGGAACAAAAGTATGTTGCTATTACAGCCATTGTTGAACATCCTGCATTAGATAATGTTCGAAGAGGGGTGGAAGATGAATTAAAAGATAATGGTTATATCAACGGTGAAAACTTAAAATTACAGTATGCCAGCGCTCAAGGCAGTAGTGCTAATGCTGTTCAAATCGCTAAACAATTTGCTGCTAATAAACCCGATGTGATTGTCGGAATTGCAACACCTAGCTCACAAGCTTTATTAGCGACGACTAAACGTATTCCAATCATTTTCACGGCTGTAACAGATCCCGTTGCCGCAAGATTAACCCCTAGTTGGGAAGCGTCAAAAACCAATGTAACCGGTGTTTCTGATGCACTACCGTTAGATGCGCAAATAGATATGATGTTAAAAATCAAACCAGATGCGAAAAACATTGGTTATGTCTATAGTCCTAGCGAAGTCAATTCAACTATTGTACTTAAACAATTACAATCAGCACTAGAAAAACGTGGTATGCAAATTATCGCAGCTCCTGCTCAACGTACTTCAGATATTTCTACAGCAGCAAGAAGTTTAAAAGGTAAAGTTGATCTGATTTATACCACTACCGATAACAATGTCGTTTCGGCTTACGAGTCTTTAGCAAAAGTCGCTAATGAAAGTAAAATACCTTTGTTAGCCTCCGATCCTGACTCAGCCGAACGCGGAGCCATCGCTGCCTTGGGAATGAGTTATTATGACTTAGGACGCCAAGCTGGTAAAATCGTTATCCGCATTCTTAATGGTGAAAAACCTGGCGATATTCCGCCACAAATAGGTAACATTACACAGTTAACAATCAATAAAAAAGCAGCTGAGCGACAAGGCGTCGTATTATCTGAAGATGTATTGAAATCAGCAACGAAGATTGTTGAATAGTTTTTTAATTTTATCACGATACCGCTAATATTAGCGGTTAATTTTAATAGGTTTTTTTCATGTCTTTTGAATTTTTAATAGGCTCGCTGGGAATTGGACTTATTTATGCCATTGTGAGCTTAGGTGTTTTTATATCTTTCCGTTTACTCGATTTTCCAGATCTAACAGCCGATGCCAGCTTCCCGTTAGGTGGCGCAGTATGTGGTTTATGTATTTATATTGGTATTGACCCTTGGATTGCCACACTTTTAGGTATGTTTGCGGGGTGTATCGCCGGTAGTTTGACTGGATTGCTTTATGTTAAGCTCAATATTTTGCAATTATTATCCAGTATTATTGTCATGATAGGTTTGTATTCAATCAATTTAAGGATATTAGGGCTTGGACGTTATATTACTCACGAAACAACTGAATATTCAGGATCACCGAATCTTGCGTTATTGGATGCGAAAACTATTTTTTCACCCTTTATTTCAGAAGACTACAGTAACCAATATATTGTTCAATCCGTTATGGTTTTTGGCTTTGTTGTTGTGGTTTGGTTATTGCTACATTTATTTTTAAACACCCAAATGGGATTGGCATTGAGAGCTACCGGTACAAACCAAAGAATGGCTAGATCTCAAGGTGTCCCAACGGGCAGCATCACCATTTTAGGTATGGCTATTTCCAATGGCTTAATCGCATTAGGTGGTTCATTATTTGTGCAAACCCAAGGCAGTGCTGATATTACCATCGGTGTGGGGACAATCGTTATTGGTCTTGCTTCTATTATCATTGGTGAAAGTATCTTCCCAACAAAACGTATATGGGCAATTATGCTGGCAGTTATTCTAGGTGCTATTCTTTATCGTTTATTCATAGCTGTTGCACTTAGTAATGAGTTTTTACACAAAATAGGCGTAGGCACGGAAGACTTAAATCTTATTACCGCAATATTGGTTGTACTTGCTCTTGTACTACCTAAGCAATTAAAAAAATACTCGAAAAAAAGAGGAAATAAACATGCTTAACGTTGAACAATTGCAATTAACTTTTAACCAAGGTACACCTATTGAAAATCACGTATTACGTGGCTTAAATTTAAATATAAAAGAAGGTGAGTTTGTTACGATTATTGGTAGTAATGGTGCGGGTAAAAGTTCGTTACTTAATATTATTAGCGGAGATTTACTTTGTGACTCAGGGCATGTCATCATCAATGGCAAAGATGTAACACGAGTTCCTGCCTGGAAAAGAGCAGGAATGGTTGCCAGAGTGTTTCAAGATCCGATGGTGGGAACCTGTGAAAATTTAACCATCGAAGAAAATCTTGCTATTGCTTATAATCGTGGACGTTGTTTTACATTACGCCCTGCACTTAATCGCAAAATTCAGTCCATATTTAAGGAAAAGCTTGCGACTTTAAATTTAGGTCTCGAAAATCGTTTATCCGATATGATGGGGTTACTTTCAGGAGGACAAAGACAAGCAATAAGTTTATTGATGTCGACCTTACAACCATCTAAAATTTTGTTACTCGATGAACACACCGCTGCACTTGATCCAAAAACAGCTCAATTCGTTCTAGATCTGACTAATGAAATAGTGGGCAAAAACCACTTAACGACCATGATGGTAACACATTCAATGAAACAAGCTCTAGAATACGGAAACAGGACCGTAATGCTTCATCAGGGACAAGTCGTACTTGATGTTTCTGGTGAACAACGTGATAAGATGACGGTAAATGACTTATTAGCTATGTTTGAAAAAACACGCGGTGAAAAAGTTACTGACGATGCCTTACTTTTAGGCTAATATTTACAAACAAGCAATATTCCTTAATAGGAGTATTGCTTTCTCTTTTTGTCTGTCCAATCAAACTCTCCAAACTTTAAGCTCTTTCAATTGCTCACATAATGTTATCAAAGCATAAGTTAATCAAAGATCACTTTTTCATATTAATGGATGACCAATAATAAAGTACCTTAGCTAACGCTTTTTTTAAATATTTAATCTACAGACATTAACTTCGATTCAATATCTTTCCAATAAAGAGCATAAATTTGACTCATTGTTATTATTGAGAGCACTTGGCTTGGCTATTCGCCAGTTAAGTGTTAACCATTTAATCTTTAATGGAATTTTATAATCAAAAATCTAGTCTAAATAACAGATATGTTATTAGCATCAAACAAGTTTATCACTCATTGGGCAGGTTAAATCTACAGATTAATATTTTTCATGCTATGAAAATTGAACTACGACATTACACTGATATAACAATAGATATTTAATGGAGTTTTGTAATCGACGACTTAATCTAGATAATAGACATGTTATTAACATCAAACAAACTTATTAATATTTGTAATAAGCATTAGGTAGATCCAATCTGCTGTTTGATATTATTCATGAGATACCGCTTTAAATGGTTTATTAAAAAGCGATTAATGAGCTCATCTCAAATCATATACCTCTCTGACTGTCAGTTTGATTGATTTTAATTTGTTATTCTGTAAATAGCAAAAAAGCCCAGCATCTCTGCTGGGCTCTCGCTCTTA
>NZ_JBIDFK010000013.1:0-65482 GCF_046635725.1 Gilliamella sp. CG22 | reverse complement strand
GCTTAGCCGAACCCTTAACCCGTTCACTACGCTTATTAAAATACGCCCGCATCAAAATAACTGGCACTGAAGTCAGAACGAAAGTACATTATAAAATTGAAGCGGTAGAGGTTGAATTAGATGAGGTTAATTGGAATAATGTTGTAAAGGAAACGGGTGAGAATCAGATATCAAAAGAAACACAAGCTGCAGCTGAAAAAATTGGTATTGATTTAAAAAATATTAACATTAACAATGGGACTGCTAAAGTAGAAATTAAAATTACAAGTGAAATCAATTATTCTGATGTTAAATTGTTAGTTGCACATGCAAAATCTAAAGGTGCACAGAAAGTCGAGGTTAATACTGGATATATTGCAAATGAAAAACTTATGGATTTTCTAGAAAAAAGAGTTGCTGATGGTAAACCTTTCATGGGAGGTAAAGTAGTTCGTGGAAACTCAAGCACAACAGACTTTACAATAATATATGACTAAAAAAGAATGGTATAAAGATCGCCTTCTCTGGAAGGCAAATCAGTTCAAGTCTCTTTCGGAAACAAGACTCAATGGTGAAGAACGGGATAATTTTGCGGACAAATTACACAAAGAATATGTGAATTCGGATGATGAAATAATATTTTTATTTTTCGAAAATAACAAGAAGCGCTGGACAGCTATAACAACAGATAAAGTTATTAGTTATCATAATAATAGTATCTATCAATTAAAATTAGATAGTATAGAGAAGTTAATTGATATTAGGAAAGAAGGTATTTCTGATGATGACTTGAAATACGACTCCAATTTTTTATTTATTGGTCACGAAAAGCTACCAATTTGGACTCCTAACTCCAAAATTCTCTTCGCGCTCATGAATATTTTACGAATGTTTCCATTAAGGGAAAATACATGAACTCAATTAATATTATAAAACCATATAAATATCTTGATATGTGGGTCTTTGATGATGAAAAGGTAGGCTTGTTACAAGAGCCTTTTGTTTCTGGCGCAGATACTTTAATTGATAAAGCCACTGAATCAATCCCAAATGCTGAAAAAGGATTTATTTTAATCTTTTCTAAAGATTATTTCCCTGATACCGATCTTTGTTTAGAATGGCGAAGATCTGATAATGCTGGTAACTGGTATTACTCGAAAGAATTTGATATGGAAGGCTGGCTTTGTCCTGCTTTGTTTAAGTATTTTCCTGAAGCCCCCAAAAACTTGTATATCAAAATTAAATCTATCTAGTTAGAAAATCTAATATTACAAATTATCATGAATGTTAATGTCACTAGTGCTTTATAAATCGGCAGAATATAAAAAACCACACAATATTGTATGTGATTATCTGAAGGAAAAGTTGTAATGCTTGCTATTAATCTACGTCGAAAAGTGATCATTGACCATACTAAATTCAACCAATTTTTTAGTGGTTGAATTTAGAAGCATTATTATTAGTTGGTTTAGCCGAATCCTTAACCCGTTCACTACGCTTATTAAAATACGCCCGCATCAAAATAACCGGCACTGAAGTCAGAACGAAAGTACATCATAAAATTGAAGCGGTAGAGGTTGAATTAGATGAGGTTAATTGGAATGATGTTTTAAATGAAATAATAGATCTAAAAGAAGTGAGCCGATACTTTGGGCGACATGATAAAAGTAAACAAGCCAGATGCAGCAGCTGATGCTTTAGCGATAAGATTAAATGGTGTGTCAAGGGTAAGATTTGTTAATGATACAAGAGAGTTTGATGTGATTAGTGATTTATATATAGCTCAAACAAAACCGCCCCTAAAGTAATTAAATCAAAGTGTAAGATCTCAAATGAAAGCAACATTTGAAGCAGCTAAAGAAACTAACCGTTCTGTATACTATCATTTTGAGGGTGAACCTGCAAAATCAGTAATAAATAAATTAAATGAATATAGTAATCATTATGATGTGAAAGTCATTATAGATACTCAACCTCTTAACTAAAAAATAAGGTAATAAAATGATCGAATATTATGGGTGGATATCATTAAGAAATTCTACATACGAAAACAATGAAAATGAGATGAATTCAATTCTAAATAAACTTACTTTATTCATATCAGAACATGAATTTGAAAATAGTACAGGATTTATTAAAATTCATAAAGTTAATGGTTGTTGTCAGCTTTTGTTTAGTGGGAATACTAATCATTATTCTCAGGATGTAGCAGAAATTTTTGAGTTATATCAATATGTAGCAAAAATTTCTCAAGGCTCATATGGTTTATTGTATGTTAAAAACGATGAATCTTCGGATAAATTTAATGAATTTGAAGTATATGTCTTAGCTAGAGGGAAAATAAAAAAAGAAAAAGATCAGTTTTTGTCTCCATGTATTCCTAAAATAGAAGATGATTAAGGTTAAATTAATCAAATTGTGAAGATATTATTTTCTAACTCCACAGGTTACTGAAGGTCCCAATGCTGGTAGCAATATAACATTAAGAAATTTCTCTGATTCAGTGGAGCAAACTAATGCTAAGTGGACTATAGATATCAAAAATCCAAATATTTACAAAGGAAATCGTGTGGAGATGAAATTCCAATGAATTTTGAAAAAATTTATCATTCAATATTAGAAAGTTCTTTTGGTTATTCAATGGGCACAATGTGGCAACATGTAGCAAATTACATGAATGATATGGGTGAACCTTATGAAATCAGAAAGAATATCTTTTTTAAAATATTAAATAAATTAATGAATGATGGGTACATCAAATTAGCTAGTCATGGTGTTTTTCTGACTGGTACCAGTGAAGAACAAATCCAGTCGATTAAAGATATTTGGCCGCCTTACCCCTCAGATGATGAAGACGATGATCTAGATGATATTGGTATGTGGTTCTATGTGAAATTGGACTGTGGTATTGTTTGGATTACACCAGAAGGTCAAGAGATCTGGACGTAAATTTATAAAACTTCTCGGATACTGTGAGAAGTTTTTTTAAAACATTCTAGTACAGCTTTCCAGCCTTAATAATCAGTAATTTCGGCTTTGCATCAATATTAGAGGATTAAATAAATATCTCATTCCAACTTAATTTAAATTAAATAAAAGTTAGTCGTTTTTTTATCCGGATACTTAACCCGTTCACTCCGCTTATTAAAATACGCCCGCATCAAAATAACCGGCACTGAAGTCAGAGCGAAAGTACATCATAAAATTGAAGCGGTAGAGATTGAATTAGATGAGATTAATTGGAATAATTTTGTTGAAAAGAGGACGGTAAATCAACAATATCTTACTGAAATGTCCAATAATGGAGTTAAATTTTCACCTGAAAATGTTTTAAGGGTTGAAAAACTGCCTAATGGTAAAATAGTTTTTCTTGAAAAAGGAAATCTATCTGCAAGTCTTCAACATATTATTAAAGAGCATGCTGACGATTTTGCAAAAATAGGCGTTTCAGAATCACAAATACCAGATGTTGTTATGGATGCGGTTTCTAAAGGAAAGATAATTGGTTATCAAGGGAAAGGAACCGGACGTCCAATCTATGAAGTTCTGATTAATGGGTAAAAACAACGTATAGCTGTAACGACAGGTAATAACGGTTTTATTGTAGGAACTAACCCCGCAGGGAGTGTTAAATGAAAAAAATAAAATTAATGGCTGATTATCAATGTTATCCTCTATGGCTTAATTCAAATGATGCTGTTGGAAATATTAACCCTAATACATTACCAATAAGTAATGTACTAAAAAAAGAGCTTAATAGCTGGTCAGATAAATATGATGAAACGTTAAATTTAGATGATCCTTTAACTTCTGGATTTGCGACTCCAGAAGAAGAAATGGTCTTTAATGAAATGGGGCAATCTTTAAAAGAAAAGCTGCAAGCCGAATTAGGTGATGATTATGAAGTAACATATCAACAATGATAAAATTATATTCTGGTGGGATGACTCTAGTTTTATTCCTACGGGAGGAAAGCTTGTAAAATCTACAGACGACCACAGAATATTTGGTTTTGATGCGAGAGAAATTGCTAATTGGCTAAGAGTTGATATTCAATAAACTCAATCAATATCTGGATTAACAATCTGACAGATTTAGAACACAGCCGAGCACTCTATGATATGTTCGGTGTTGGTAATGCGTTTTGGGTTTTGATTACTGGAAATTATGTTTTATAGGTACTGAATACGTCGAAGAACAACAAGTCATTATGACCAAAGAACAACTTTTATATGTGTTAGAGCAATATAAAGCTTTCTTAGAAGGAGATTATAAAGATCCCAATAACCCACCCGATCCTATTGATGTGGAGTTTATTGCAGAAGGGCAAGAAGCGATCGATATCTACAATGGATTGCCAAATTCTCATCTGGTTCCTTATGCTTGTTAAAAAACACCCCACCTAATCCGTGGGAAGTCTTTTTAATGTTCCTAAATCTACATAGCAAGTTTAATAATTAATTTGTTATACAAATCTGGAGTGATAACAGGTCGCTTGGTATAAAAGCTATTAACTCTAGCCAGAATCCTTTAATAGGATCATCAATACATTGATAAACAAAAACATTTAAAACGTTTAATTACCACAGACCACATCAAACTTATTATAAAAATTTCCCGAACTGGCTAACCCAATAACCGAATATTTACAAGCAAACCGGACGATAATTTTGCTGAAAGACGACTAAAAAGTCGTTTATAAAGATTATGGATCGGTGCTTTAGTCAATTGGTCAGTGTGCTTAATTCAAAAATAAAAGATAAAAGATCCTTATCTTGCATCATTTTAGGCATAGTTATATTATGGATAGAGTGCTTTATTATTTAAGGAATGAGTTATGTTAAAATCAATTGATCCAACTACCACTTCATCTTGGAAATCCCTTCAAGCAAGTTATCAAAAGCATCAAAATAAGACCATTGCGCAGATTTTAAAAGAAGAGCCAAAACGAGTTGAAAAACTCAGTATTCCGTTTGAGGATGAGTTTTTGGTTGATCTTTCTAAAAATCGTATTACGCAAGAGACTTTAGCAATACTTCATAAGCTTGCTGATGAATGTGATCTTAAAGGTGCAATTTCAGCTATGTATAGTGGTGAAAAAATTAATCGCACCGAAGATCGTGCTGTTTTACATGTTGCCTTACGTAATGTATCGAATACCCCTATTTATGTTGATGGCAAAAATGTGATGGATGATGTCAATGCGGTATTAGCAAAAATGGAATCATTCAGTAATAAAGTTATTAGCGGTGAGTGGAAAGGGTATACCGGTAAAGCGATAACTGATGTGGTAAATATTGGCATAGGGGGATCAGATCTTGGACCCGTCATGATTACCGAAGCGTTGCGTCCTTATAAAAATCATTTAAACATGCATTTTGTTTCAAATGTTGACGGAACTCATATTGTTGAAGCATTAAAAGGCTTAAATCCTGAAACAACCTTGTTTTTAGTAGCATCAAAAACATTTACTACACAAGAAACCATGACTAATGCACAAACGGCACGTTCTTGGTTACTTGATGCAGCTAAAGATGATAAAGCTGTTGCTTTGCATTTTGTTGCGTTATCCACTAATGCCAAAGAAGTTGAAAAATTTGGTATTGATACGGCAAATATGTTTGAATTTTGGGATTGGGTAGGCGGTCGTTACTCTTCTTGGTCTGCGATTGGTTTATCGATTGTTTTATCCATTGGATTTGATAATTTTAAACAATTTTTGGCTGGTGGCCATGCCATGGATAAACACTTCCAAAATACACCAATTGATAAAAATATTCCTGCATTATTAGCCTTAATTGGGATTTGGTATAATAATTTTTATGGTGCTGAGACTGAAGCCATTTTACCTTATGACCAGTATATGCATCGATTTGCTGCCTATTTTCAACAAGGCAATATGGAATCAAACGGTAAAAGTGTCGATCGTAATGGTCATAAAACAACTTATACTACTGGCCCAATCATTTGGGGTGAACCAGGGACCAATGGTCAACATGCATTTTATCAATTAATTCATCAAGGTACTAAACTTATTCCGTGTGATTTTATTGCGCCAGCAATTAGCCATAATCCAGTTGGTGATCATCATCCTAAATTATTATCTAACTTTTTTGCTCAAACTGAGGCATTAGCATTTGGTAAAACCAAAGAACAAGTTGAACAAGAATTTATGGCTGCTGGAAAAACGCTTGATGAGGTTAAAGCAATTGTTCCGTTTAAAGTGTTTGAAGGAAATAAACCGACTAATTCAATTTTAGTTAAGAAAATTACTCCGTATAGCTTGGGTGCATTAGTTGCGATGTATGAGCATAAAATCTTTACTCAAGGTATTATTCTGAATATATTTAGTTTCGACCAATGGGGTGTTGAGTTAGGTAAGCAATTAGCCGGTCGAATTTTACCCGAATTAGCAAGTGATACGCCAGTAACTTCACATGACGATTCAACAAATAATTTGATTAATCAATATAAAAAGTGGCGTTAAACTGATTTAACTTTAGACAGTTAATGAATTGAGCAGAAAAACCTTCAGTAAAACTGAAGGTTTTTTTATGATTATTTTTTCACGCGCATAACAGGTGTTTTACCAGCTTCTACGGAACCAGAAAGTTTTGTCAGTTCGACAATACTATCCATATTAGAAATGACAACAGGTGTTAACACTGATTTTGCTTTACTTTCAAGTAGTGGTAAATCAAATTCGATAATGGTGTCACCAACTTTTACTTGTTGACCTTCTTCAGCGATACGGGTAAAACCTTCGCCTTTTAATTCAACAGTGTCAATTCCAAAGTGTACAAATAGCTCAATACCTTCATCTGATTCAATAGCAAACGCATGATTAGTTTCAAAAATTTTGCCAATTCTACCGTTTAGTGGTGCAACAATTTTATTACCAGCAGGTTTAATTGCAATACCATCACCAACGACTTTCTCTGCAAAAACGACATCTGGTACATCTTCGATTTTAACGATTTCGCCACTCAGAGGTGCAATAATTTCGATGCTATCATTGCTATCATCAGATTTGATGAATTGCTTCAATTTATCGAATAACCCCATTATTTTCTCCTAACAAATTTGCTTTTCAGCGTTATATTTTTCGATTAAATCCATAATTTCTTTAGAAGTTGCTTTTTCTAGCACATTGTCTGCAAGTTTTTTCGCTTCTTCAAAATGTGTATTACGAATTAATTTTTTGATTTTAGGAATTGACACTGCACTCATGCTAAATTCATCAAGTCCCATACCAAGTAATAAAATCGTTGCTCGTTCATCACCAGCAAGCTCACCACACATGCCAGTCCATTTACCTTCTTTGTGCGAAGCATCAATGACTTTCTTAATCAGTGTTAAGACAGATGGTGAAAGTGGATTATAAAGATGTGAAATTAATTCGTTACCACGATCAACCGCTAATGTGTATTGTGTTAAATCATTGGTTCCAATACTAAAGAAATCAACTTCTTTCGCTAAATGATGAGCAATGACAGCAGCCGCAGGCGTTTCAATCATTACACCAACTTCGATATTTTTATCAAATGCTTTACCTTCGGCAGTTAGTTGTTCTTTGAGGATATTAATTTCAGATTTTAAGATACGAATTTCTTCAACCGATATGATCATCGGGAACATGATACGTAATTTACCAAATGCTGATGCGCGTAATATTGCGCGTAACTGTGCATGGAGTATTTCTTTACGATCTAAACAGATACGAATTGCACGCCAACCTAAGAATGGGTTTTCTTCTTTCGGTAAATGCATGTAAGGTACATCTTTATCGCCACCAATATCCATTGTTCTGACAATAACAGATAAACCATTCGTTGATTCGGCTACTTCTTTGTAAGCTTTGAATTGTTCGTCTTCGTTAGGATAGGCATCACGATCCATAAATAAAAATTCAGTACGATAAAGACCAACACCTTCATAACCGTTGCGATCCGCACCAGCGATATCACGCACCGTACCAATATTCGCACAAATTTCAACTTGGTGACCATCAAGCGTGACGGCAGGTAAGTCTTTTAATTTTGCTAACTCTTCTTTGTCGGCAATATATTTTGCTTGAACTTGTTTGAGTTTTTCTTGGGTAGTATGATCAGGATTGATATAAATGGCGTTATTTATAGCATCAAGTATAACAAAATCACCTTGTTTAATTGTTTGTGTTGCATTTGATGTACCAACAATTGCCGGAATTTCTAATGAACGAGCCATAATTGAAGTATGGGATGTACGTCCACCTGCATCAGTAATAAAACCAAGTACCATATCTAGATTTAGTTGTGCAGTTTCAGATGGAGTAAGATCTGTTGCAACTAAAATACAAGGTTGGCTAATAGCACTTAAATCGACAATTTCAATCCCTAAAATATTTTTGAGTAAACGTTTGCCAATATCACGAATATCAGCAGCACGCTCTTTTAAGTATTCATCGTCTAAGTTTTCAAGCTCTTTAGCTTGAGTTTCAAATACTGATTGGACAGCGGCATCAGCGGTTGAATGCTTGCTTTGTATACGAGAAATAACTTCTTGCTCCAAATCCTCATCTTCTAAAAGCATAATATGCCCTTCAAAGATAGCAGCTTTATCTTCGCCTAATGTGGATTTTGCTCGTTCCATTATCGCATTTAATTGCTCGCTGGATTTTTGACGAGCATCTTTAAAACGCGCAATTTCAGCATCAATTTTGTTATCTGGAATTGCCCTATTATTAACAACAATAGGTTCTTCTTTTAATAATAGCGCTTTTGCAAAAGCGATACCGGGGGAAACAAGTATACCTGATACCATAACATTTAATCCTTATTCAATTTTAAATCTGTTCTTTATCGCATTTTGGAGCTAATTATTCCAATTCAGGAATTAATTTAACTAGATGATTTACCGCTTCTTTTTCATCTTCGCCTTCTGCTGAAATGGTGATGGTGGTACCTTGTGTTAGACCAAGTGTTTGTAGTTTGAATAGACTTTTAGCACTAGCACTTTTACCATTTGATGTGACGATAATTTCAGCATTAAAGTTTTTTGCTTCTTTTACAAATTGTGCAGCAGGGCGGGTATGGAGACCATTTGGTGCGGTAATGGTTACATCTTGTTTATACATAATAATTCTACTCCTAAAAATATTTTCATTTACGCGACCAATATAAATAAAAACCGCCTTAATGGCTAGTAACATTTAATCGATCTTTGGAAATT
This sequence comes from Gilliamella sp. CG22, assembly GCF_046635725.1. Classification (NCBI taxonomy): domain Bacteria; kingdom Pseudomonadati; phylum Pseudomonadota; class Gammaproteobacteria; order Orbales; family Orbaceae; genus Gilliamella; species Gilliamella sp. CG22. The sequence continues at coordinate 56,293 of NZ_JBIDFK010000013.1, read as the reverse complement.
TAGTTAATCTTATTCAAATCAAAATATAGTTGTTATATCCATATTTCTCAATAACGGTAAATTCGAGTGATTCTATCACTACATTTTTTAAATTCTACTTCTCCATGTATACCACGCTTTATATTTTCAAAAACAATTTCTTCACTTCCATCAAGTTGTGACTCTTTTATTTCTTTACTGCAAAATGTTTCAAATCGTTGAAGTTCTTCTTCACCATTACCTAATTGGTAATTATGAGGTAAATCGTGACTTGTTATGAATGTTTGGGTTTTGTTCTGCACGTCAAGGATGATAGTGCCTTTGTTAGATAACCATGAACTACAAGCAGTTAATGATATAGCAAACGCCAGAAGGAGAAGGGAAAATTTCATCACAAATCTTACAATATTCAAAATAATTCCTTTATAAAGCTTAGTAACCTGTTTATTATTTATAGCTAGTTGTGGATTATATACTAATAATTAATGAAAGTGCAGAGTGCTTTTTATTGATATGACAAAATCAGGGTGACATTAATGACCAAAACTGTAAATTATGATGAACTTAATCATGAATTAAACTTAAATAAAATGGGTATTACTGCTGCTGAATTACATGGTTTTATTTCGGGTATTTTAGCCGGAGGCAATCATGATGAAAGTTGGCGCCCTTTAGTTGAAGATATGCTCAATAATGGGCAAAAAATACCAGAATCTTTAAATAAGAAAATGGTGGAACTTTATTGTATTACCAAGCAACAATTTTTGGATGATGATTTTGAATTTCAATTGCTACTTAACGAACATGATCTTTTTTCACAAATAGATGATTTAGTCGGTTGGGTTAACCATTTTTTATTAGGGATTGGATTAGTTCAACCAAAATTAAATCGTATTCAAGGTGATGTAGGTGAAGCAATTTATGATTTAAGGCAAATTGTGAAGCTAGGTTACGATGAAAACGAAGATCAGCAAGAGTTAGGCTTTGCATTTGAAGAAATCAAAGAGTATGTTCGCATGACTTCGATTCTCTGTTTTGATGAATTTAATGAGGCTGATATCGCACCAACCATTCATTAATATTAACTTGTTTTTAAAAGGTTATCACTATGCTAAATATCGATACCAAAAAAGAGCTTTTTTCTCGTCGAGAAAAGCTTCTTTCGCAGATGCAACCTAACAGCGTCGCACTTTTTTTTGCCTCACCCGAAGTCGTCAGAAGCAATGACACGCATTATCCTTATCGGCAAAATAGTGATTTTTGGTATTTTACCTGTTTTGATGAACCCGAAGCCGTATTAGTGATGATTAAACAACAAGATAATCATGTTCGATATGTGCTGTTTAATCGTAAAAAAGACCCTCTGGCTGAAACATGGACAGGCTATCGTTTAGGGCAGCAAGCTGCGTTAGAAACCCTTGGCGTTGATGAAGCGCATCCTTTTGATAAAATTGATACTATTTTGCCTGAGTTGTTGAATGGTAAGCAGGCAATTTATCATGCTGATCTGCAATATGATTATGCTGACACGATTGTCAAAAAAGCCCTTACGATTTTAAAACAGGGTGCAACATTTAAGCTTTCAGCACCCAGTAGCGTAATTGATTGGCGTCCTATTGTGCATGAAATGCGGATGTTTAAATCTAATTTTGAAATAGACCTTTTACGTCAAGCGTGCAAAATTAGTGCCCAAGCCCACTGTCGAGCCATGCGTAGCTGTAAACCTTCGATGTATGAATATCAGTTAGAGGCAGAAATTTTACATGAATTTGCCTGGCATGGTGCGCGTTCTCCTTCCTATAATACGATTGTAGGAGCCGGAAACAATGGTTGTATATTGCATTATGAAAATAACAGTGCGCTTTTAAACGAGGGTGATTTAGTGTTAATCGATGCCGGCTGTGAATATCAATATTATGCAGGGGATATAACACGGACTTTTCCTGTTAATGGTCAATTTAGCCAAGCGCAACGGGATATTTATCACATTGTTTTAGCTGCTCAATATCAAGCAATTGATCTGTTTAAACCCGGAACATCGATTATGGAAGTAAATGATCATGTTGTTAAAACAATGGTGACGGGCTTAGTTAAATTAGGCATTATGCAAGGGGATGTCGATTCGCTCATTGCTGATAAAGCTTATACCGCATTTTATATGCATGGTTTAGGGCATTGGCTCGGCATTGATGTACATGATGTCGGTAGTGGAAGGGATCGTATTTTAGAGCCGGGTATGGTGTTGACTGTTGAGCCGGGGCTTTACATCAATCACGATGCAGATGTGCCGGAGTGTTATAAAGGTATTGGTATTCGTATAGAAGATAATATTTTAATCACAACATCGGGTAATGAAGTATTGACCAGTGATGTGCCAAAAGAACCAGAGCAAATCGAAAAATTGATGTTATCGGATCAATAATCTTATCGCTAAAGCAATAATCTTCAAACTGTGATTATTGCTTTTGTTTTGATTATAGATAATAAAATCGTATTTTATTATTTTAAGAAACTGTTCAGACGATTAATTATCTAATCTGATTGATTTATCCCGATTAAAAATTATTTTTATTTTTAAATCTTTTGCTATTTTACCTTCGTATTTCCACGTTTTCATCGCTGTGATAACTGAACGATTAAAAATATTGTTCGGTTTTGTCTCGATAATTCGAATATTTTCGACCCGCCCATTACTATTGATATCAAAGAGTACAACGACATAGCCTTCTATGCGCATATCAAGTGCCCGACGAGGATATTCTGGCTGATTACGACTAATTGGCGAGGGATTACCCGAATGTTGACGGCTATCAGAAATGGAAGATGCGACGGCTGTTTTGGCAAAGTTATCCGTGATCACTTCTTGTCTGACTTGCTGACGAGACTCTTTTTGAATCGGTTTGGATTCCGTTCTTGGTTTGGGTTTTGGCTTCGGTTTCGGTTTTTGCTCGATGACAATGTTATTTTCGGGCATGACTTCCGGTTTTTTTTCAACGATAGGTTCCGGTTTTTCTTCATTAGTCATTTGGGTTTCAATAACTGGCTCAACTATCGGTTCTGGTATTGGTTTATTATCGATAATGTCACTTTCTTTTACCCCTTTGATATCAGGTGTATTTTCAACTAATGATTGTTCAGGCGCTGCCATTTGCGATATATCAATCATGATCGCTTTAATTGAGTTGTCACCTTCATCAACGATGATATTTTTGGCAAAAAGCATAGGGCTGAACAGCAACGCCAGTAAAAATAGATGTGACACAATCGAAAGTGACGTGAATAAATAAACACTCTTGGGTTTGATATGTGTTGGCGATTGAGGCGCTTTTTCGTTGCTAATGTCTATATCAAAATTGATTTTCATAACAATTATCATGTTTAACTTAAGGTAATCATTCTAAATGAAAATGCTTATCATTTGTAGTCTTTTTTAAAATATGCTAATCCAACACCTTGTTGCTCGGCAATATTTATCAGATAATAGCAATTAAATATCTATTTTTTTAGTGGTTTGGGTGATGAATAATCCTTCAATGAGTCAAATACTCGATCTTGTAAAAGATGACTTGGTTAAAGTTAATGAGGCAATTCAGGCGGAACTTAGTTCGGATGTTGTGCTTATTAATCAATTAGGTAATTATATTATTAGTAGTGGCGGTAAGCGTATTCGCCCTATTATTGCGTTGTTAGTTGCCAAAGCACTTAATTATCAAGGTGACAAGCACATCGTTGCCGCTGCGTTCATTGAATTTATTCATACTGCTACATTATTACATGACGATGTCGTTGATGAGTCCGATCTCAGGCGTGGAAAGTCAACCGCGAATGCATTATTTGGTAATGCAGCCAGTGTTTTAGTTGGTGATTATATTTATACGCGTTCTTTCCAAATGATGGTACGGACTGAATCTTTCAAAGTTTTAACTATTATGTCGGCAGCAACAAATGTGATTGCTGAAGGTGAAGTGCAACAATTAATCAATTGTAATGATCCCGATATTACTAAAGAACAATATTTAGAAGTCATTTATCGTAAAACCGCTCGTTTGTTTGAAGCAACTTCGCATTCGGCAGCGGTATTAGCTGGCGCCAATGCAGAACAAGAATTTGCCTTACAAGAATATGGAAAATATTTAGGTACGGCCTTCCAAATTATTGATGATTTATTAGATTATAGTGCTGATAGTAATCAAACCTTAGGTAAGAATTTGGGTGATGATCTTAATGAAGGCAAACCAACTTTACCATTGTTACATGCGATGCGTCATTGTCAAAATGCTGAGGAAGCCAAGTTGATTCGTCAAGCCATCGAGCAAGGAAACGGGCGACATTTGTTGGATCGTATTTTGCAGATCATGAATGAGTGTGGTTCACTTGAATATACTTTACAAATAGCACAGCAAGAAGCCCAAAAGGCTTTTGATGTGATTGCTATCCTGCCAGACTCTCCCTATAAAAAAGCATTGCAAGATCTCGCATTGCTCTCAGTAAAAAGAGAAAATTGACAGGAGTTAAATCGAAGTATGGATTGAAAACATTCCTACTCGTACTTATATGGACATTTTATATTAAATCATCATTAGCAATGATCAAAAATTGATTTCTTTAGATTTCATTGTATGTTGTGAAATGACGAGCAATTTTTTCTGATTATATTAACAAGGTAATTAGGCATGTTTAAACGATCTTGGCCGGTCTTTATTATTTTTATTTCTATGATTTCGTTACAATCAAGTGCATCTATGGCCAAATATCTTTTTCCGGTATTAGGTCCTGAAGGGATGACTGCTTGGCGATTAACTTTTTCATCCTTGATGCTTATCATTATTTTTAAACCATGGCGTAAACCCATTACTAAACAAGCTTTTAAGTATGTGTTTTTATATGGCGTAGCAACCGGTTGCATGAATTTGGCTTTTTATAGTGCCATCGCCAGAATCCCGCTTGGTATTACTGTGGCGATAGAACTTACTGGGCCGATAGTTGTCGCAATGTGTTATTCGCGTCGGTTAGTTGATTTTATTTGGTTAGGCGTTGCAGTTATCGGGCTTGCGATACTTTTACCGATTCATCAAGCTTCTGGTGATTTAGATCCCGTTGGCATTTTAATGGCATTATTAGCCGGTTCAGGTTGGGCATGTTATATTGTCTTTGGGCGTAAAGCTGGGGCATTATATGGTTCATCAAGTGTTGCGATAGGGTCTTTAATAGCGTCTTTATTTGTATTTCCTATTGGTGTGTGGGATAGTGGGAGTGCTATGTTTTCTTTGGAACTTCTTCCTTTAGTGTTTGTGGTTTCATTATTGGCGTCGGCCATTCCTTATGGATTAGATATGATAGCGTTGCCAAGATTACCCGCTCAAACATTTAGTACATTAATGAGTTTGTCGCCAGTTTTTGCTGCTTTGTCAGGCTTCATTGTTTTGCAAGAGCAATTAACGCGTTATCAATGGTTAGCCATTACATTTATTATTGTTTCATCAATCGGGACGGTATTGACAATGAGCCGACCAACTAAAATTAAATCGGTTAATCCATAATGTTTTTACCAGCATTACGCAGATTAATACGCAATGCTCGTGTAAATATCGCTTGTTATACTTTGTTTAAAGCATAACAAGCGAGTTGATATCAGCTTATTAGCGGTGAGGGAAGCCCATTCCGCCACCCATAAGTCCTTTCATTTGGCGCATCATTTTCATCATGCCGCCGCCTTTCATTTTTTTCATCATTTTTTGCATATCTTCAAACTGTTTAAGTAGTTTGTTGACGTCTTGTACTTGAGTACCAGATCCATTAGCAATTCGACGTTTTCGAGATCCTTTGATGATTTCAGGATTGGCTCTTTCTTTTAACGTCATTGAACTAATAATCGCCTCCATTTTAATGGTAATTTTATCGTCCATTTGCGCTTTAATGTGTTCAGGTAGTTGCCCCGCACCGGGAAGTTTTGCCAACATAGCTCCCATTCCACCCATATTTCGCATCTGTTTAAGTTGATCTTGGAAATCGTTAAAATCGAACTTGTCGCCTTTTTTTAACTTCTTGGCAATTTTTTCTGCTTTTTCACGATCAACATTTTGTTGCAATTCTTCGATTAAGGAGATGACATCTCCCATACCTAAAATTCGTGAAGCAATACGATCTGGGAAGAATGGCTCTAAAGCATCTGTTTTTTCTCCCATTCCTAAGAATTTAATCGGTTTACCCGTAATATGACGAATTGATAATGCCGCACCACCACGGGCATCACCATCCACCTTGGTTAAAATCACACCGGTAAGTGGCAAGGCATCATTGAAGGCTTTTGCGGTATTGGCGGCATCCTGCCCTGTCATTGCATCAACAACAAATAACGTTTCGATTGGATTGATAGCCTGATGCAGTTCTTTGATTTCATCCATCATGTTGCTATCAATATGTAAGCGTCCCGCTGTATCGACAATTAACACATCGAAGAACTGAAGTTTAGCGTGAGAAATGGCTTTATTAACAATATTCACTGGTTTTTCATGAATATCCGATGGGAAAAATTCCACATCAATGGCTTTTGCAAGCGTTTCTAATTGTTTAATTGCAGCCGGACGATAGACGTCAGCAGACACAACCAGCACTTTCTTTTTTTGCTTTTCTTTTAAAAAGTTAGCTAATTTAGCGACGCTGGTGGTTTTACCTGCCCCTTGCAAACCAGCCATCAAAATAACAGCGGGGGGCTGTGTTGCCAAATTGAGGGTGCTATTAACTTCACCCATAGCCGATGTGAGTTCAGCCTGCACTATTTTGATAAATTCTTGACCCGGTGTTAAGCTTTTAGAAACGTCCAGACCAACGGCTTTTTCTTTTACTTGATTAATAAATTCACGTACAACAGGAAGTGCTACGTCGGCTTCAAGTAATGCCATACGTACATCACGTAGTGCTTCTTTAATATTATCTTCAGACAGTCGTCCTCGACCACTGATATTACGGAATGTCTGCGATAAACGGTCGGTTAAATTCTCAAACATGTTAACTCTCAATAAACAAAAAAATTGTGATTATCATAACAGAAAATCTTAAGAAGTCCCATGATCATAATTTTGTTCTTACTTGACACCAAATAGTGTTCCTGTTCAAATGTTGAAAATTAACTTTGCATAATATTCCCCCTTTTTATTTTTTAGCTAGGGAAGATGAATACAGGAGATATTGATATGAAAAAAATCATTAATACAGATAACGCACCCGCAGCAATAGGACCTTATGTACAAGGCGTTGATTTGGGCAATATGTTATTTGCATCAGGACAAATACCGTTAGATCCAGTTACCGGTAAAATGTCAGATTGTGTCAAAGAACAAGCTAAACAAAGTTTAGCAAATGTAAAAGCTATTATTACGGCAGCGGGTTATCAAGTTAGTGATATCGTTAAAACCACCATTTTTTTAGCTGATATGAATGATTTTGCGGCCGTTAATGCAATTTATGAAGCCTTTTTTACAGAACATCATGCTGCGTTTCCTGCTCGTTCTTGCGTACAAGTCGCCAGAATACCCAAAGATGCTAAGGTTGAAATTGAAGTCATTGCTGTAAAATAAACGCAATACATCCTTTACTCTGAAAAATTTTGGACTTATACCTAGTGCCCAAATCGAATTGGTGTAGTCACTTGGTGACTACTTTTTAATTACATGAATTTTCGCCCTTCATTTCCGCTTTTTTTAGATAATCCTATAAGGTAGTCAGTATACTCGTTTAGGTGGACAAACATCTTTTATGATCAGCAATATCTAAAGAAATTTTATCGTTTAAGCTTTGCCATATTTATCTTTTTTTACATTAATCATTCAAGTGAATGATTAATCATACACAGAACGTGTAAACTTCTATTTAATGATTGATTGCCGATTGAGTTGATGCAATAATCTACAATTATTTATCATTAGTTGCCGTGTAATTAGGTTGCAAATATGTTTGAAAAAGTTGAGTCGTACGCAGGGGATCCTATTTTATCATTAGTTGCTGAGTTTAATCAGGATAACCGAATGAATAAAACAAATTTAAGTATCGGTTATTATTATGATGAAAACAGTGTTGTACCTCAATTAGCATGTGTAAAAGCTGCTCGTGATTTTATCTATCAAAACGATAAAACTGCATCACTTTATTTACCGATGAGTGGATTACCTGATTATTGTCGAGCTATTCAATGTTTGCTATTTGGTGAAACACACAGCGCTCTTAAAGATAAACGCATTGCAACCATTCAAACTTTAGGTGGTTCAGGTGCATTAAAAATAGGTGCTGATTTTTTGTTTCGCTATTTTCCGAAATCAGAAGTTTGGGTCAGTGATCCAACATGGGAAAATCATATAGACATTTTTCATGGTGCTGGATTTAAGGTAAATAAATATCCGTATTTTGATTCACAAACTTGTGGCGTTAAGTTTGATGCAATGCTTGAAACTTTACATCAATTACCGGCTAAAAGCGTTGTTTTGCTACACCCTTGTTGTCATAATCCAACCGGTGCCGATTTAACCCATGCACAGTGGGATCAGGTTATTGATATATTAAAAACACGCGATCTTATTCCCTTTATGGATATTGCCTATCAAGGATTTGGTAAGAGTATCGAAGATGATGCATATGCAATTAGACGAGTGGCAGAGTTAGGGATATGTGGTTTTGTGTGTAACTCTTTTTCAAAAACATTTTCGTTATATGGTGAAAGAGTGGGTGGTTTATCCGTTTTATGTGATAACAGCGAAGTCGCTAATCGTGTACTTGGTCAACTTCAAGCAACCGTACGTCGAAATTATTCAAGTCCTGCGGCCTATGGTGCTCATCTTGTTAGTTATATTTTGAATAATGTCGAACTTAAAACCCAATGGATTAATGAAGTTACTGCAATGCGTGAACGTATTATCTCAATGCGAATAAAGCTTGTTGAATTACTAAATAAGTTAGTACCCGAAAACAATTTTGATTATCTGATCAAACAGCGAGGTATGTTTAGTTATACTGGATTTTCTGAAGAACAAGTCACACATTTAAAAAATAACTTTGCTGTTTATTTGGTGGGCAGTGGACGGATGTGTGTGGCGGGTTTAAATCACCATAATATTCATCGAGTAGCAGAAGCGTTTGCTACATTAAAATAACCATGTAATTAATTAGAGGAGTATTTAATATGTTCCGAAAAATGTTAATGTTAATGCTAGGGTTAGTTATGGCAATGTTTGTCGTGGGTTGTAATACGGTAAGTGGTGTCGGTAAAGATGTTCAATCTGGTGGTAAAGCAATTACCCATACGGCTGATGAAGTGAGCGATAGATTATAAATGGAGCAGTGAGTCGAAATATACATAATTTATCATTCACATTTACTTCTAAAATAAATCTATTTTTCTCATAAAAGCACAGTTCGTCAAGTTGACGAACTGTGCTTTTAATCAAGTAACTGTTGGATATTTAATAATATATATTAATTCATATTGCGTCAGATCTTATTTTTTTGTTTGAAATGAATATTTACATAAAATGATTTTTGATAATTTATTAAATTGAGACAAGCTAATACTAATACAAAAAAATTGTAAGGATTAGAGGGTTAATTCATTGTAGTCGACATTGGTATTTTTTAACTTATTTTTTATTGGTTATTAACTTTATGATTGATTACATATGATGTTTTCACTGTTTTTAGGAAGAATTTGTTTATAGTAATTCACATCATTTTATTCCATATATTGATAAGTTGTTTTTATTTGAACTAATTGGGAATTCGCTGTTAATTGTTATAAACATCTATTTAACTTACTTATTTTCTAAAACAATATAAATTTGCTAACGCATTCGTTTTTTTACAGATTATCAATACTATTTTTATCGTAGGCGATCATGGTCTATACCAAAATCTATTGGTTCAATTTTTTAGACCAGTTTGATCGAAAAAAGATGTAGAGAGCATTTATTCATACACTTATTTTGATACCTTTTATGTTAAAGTCTGTGAGCGTTAAAAATACCATTTATTAATGGTCGTCCAACGGAAGCAAATTATGATAGTATTAGCCGTTAATTTTTTTGAGGAATGATTATGTCATTTAATTTTGAAAATTCCCTAAAGGGTAAAGTAAAAAAAGCGGTTATCCCTGTTGCTGGTCTAGGAACACGCATGTTACCCGCAACGAAAGCAATTCCTAAAGAAATGTTACCTGTTGTGGATAAACCACTTATTCAATATGTGGTTAATGAATGTATTGCAGCCGGTATTACCGAAATCATTTTTGTTACGCATTCATCCAAAAATTCAATAGAAAACCATTTCGACACCAGCTTTGAATTAGAAGCCATGTTAGAAGCACGGGTGAAGCGTCAATTGTTACAAGAAGTGCAAAGTATACTTCCTAAACATGTAACGATAACAAGTGTACGTCAAGGTTTAGCTAAAGGGCTTGGTCACGCTGTTTTATGTGCCTATCCTTTAGTGGGCGATGAACCTTTTGCAGTAGTATTACCGGATGTGATTATTGATGAATATGAAAGCGATCTGACTTGTGACAATTTAGCTGCCATGATTCATAATTACCACGAAACTAAGCATAGTCAAATTATGGTTGAACCTGTACCTAAGGAATTAGTGTCTTCATATGGTATTGTCGATTGTCGTGGTGAAGAACTTGCCGCAGGGAATGTGGCACAGATGTATAGTGTGGTTGAAAAACCGTCGGTTGAGGATGCGCCATCAAATCAGTCTGTGGTTGGGCGTTATGTATTATCTGAGAAAATTTGGCCATTACTTGCTAAAACGCCATTAGGTGCTGGCGGTGAAATTCAATTAACAGATGGCATTGCAATGTTACTTGAAGAAGAGCCTGTCGATGCGTACTGTATTAAAGGACAAAGTCATGATTGTGGTAATAAACTTGGTTATATACAAACGTTTGTTCAATATGCCATGCGTCACAAAACATTAGGTAAAGATGTTTCTGATTGGTTGAAATCACTTTAATTGGTTTGAATTGTTTTATTAACCTAAAAAAGGACGCTTAATCGCGTCCTTTTTATCATTGAATATATATTGTTGTTACTTAAGCTTCGGCGTTGTCATTATCCAGAGTGACATTCGGATCGTTAAAGACATTCATATTCATCAATCCTACTTCACGATCTGTGGCAACCGCTGCGGTCATTGCGCCCGATACGTTAGCTAAAGTTCGAGCCATATCAATAATTGGATCGACAGCGAGTACCATACCAATTAACGGGAAGTATTCGACCATTCCCATCCCAGATAAAACCACTGTTGCCGCAACGGTTGCTGTTCCTGGAATGCCTGCAATTCCTATTGATCCAATGACAACGACTATTACAAGCATAATGTAAAATTGAACATTGGTATCTATTCCAACCATATGCGCAACCATTACCGCTAATAACGCAGGAAAAAATCCAGCACAACCATTCATACCCATGGTGCTGCCAAGTGAGCCAACTAAGTTTGCTGTACCAGTGTTGACGCCCATTCTGACGGTTAATGTTGAAATAGTCATCGGTAAGGTACCCACTGACGAGCGGCTAGTGAAAGCTAATAGCCATGTTCCTAATGCTTTTTTGATAAACATTACTGGTGAAATACCATGAATTAAGACAATTAATACATGTACAACAAGCATAACGAGAGTTGCAATATAAACCGCTGCAACAAAACTTGATACTTCAACAATTGCAGGAATACCATTAGATATAATTGTACGGGCGAGTAACGCAATGACGGCATACGGCATATATTTAATTACGGTCATTGCAATTGACATAACAATTTTATATAGCGCTTCAATAAATGTTTTAAACAAGGCAATTGGTTGAGGGTTTTTCTTTTCCATTCTATTGGCGGCAAGCCCCATTAATGCTGAAAAGATAACTAATCCTACAATATTTTCTTTTGCCATGGCACCGATAATATTGCTAGGAATCAGATTAACGAAGGTATCAATAATATTGGTATAATGCTTAGCTTGAGCGTGATGTACTGATGTTGAGCTTATTTCACCGAGTTCAAAAACGTTAGCTAAAACAATGCCGACTATACAAGCGATTGCCGTTGTAAAAAGTAACCAAAAAATGCCACGGAATGCAATTTGAGGTAAATTCTTTTTTCCCGAAAAATCAATAATAACTTTAACTATTGAGACAAATACCAGTGGAATCACTAGCATACGTATAAAGGCAATAAAGGCACGCCCAAAAAGACCATACCATGTTGCAATCTCTTGCATCCAAACCGTCGAACTTTTAGGAAAACCTGCCGACCATTGGATTCCCAGACCAAGAACTGCCCCAAGTATCAAGCCAACTAACATGCGAACTGAAAAATTAACTTTTTTGTCTTGTAATGGTTTCATTATGACAAAAAAACAAATAAGTAATAGCCCAAGACCAATTAATGTTTGGTAATGAGTAATGGAGAGGAATTTTTCAAAAAAAATCCCGTGAAAAATGGCATCTGACATAATCGATCCTCGCCCTTTTAGGGGGTATATAATTAAATAATTATCAATAATGCTTTAATTTTATTTATTGACTATTTTTGAGTGATTAGTAAACACTCTTTTCATCATCTCTATTTGGCAATGGAACCTGCAATATTTAAAATATCCCAAGGCCGTGAAAAAGGTGGTGCATACAGAAAATCTAACATTGTAAGTTCGTCAATCTTCATTTGTGACCATATTGCTGTTGCTAATACATTTATTCTCAATGCAGAACCAGTGCCGCCGACTAATTGTCCCCCCAAAATCTTGCGTGTTTCAGCATGATAAATAAGTTTAGCCGTAACGGGTGATTGACCTTCAACATAATTACTGTGGTTTTTATCGTTTACTAAAACCGTTTTATAGGGGATACTTAATTTGATGGCTTCATTTTCAGTTATTCCTGTTCGTCCTGCTTCAATATTAAATACTCGGAGCGCTGATGTGCCTAACGTACCAGGAAATTGACAATTGCCACCTGCAATGTTTTCACCTACAATTTTCCCCAATTTGTTTGCGCCAGTTGCTAATGGAATATAGACTTTAGTTTGGCTGACTTTATGGAACAGCGTGGCACAATCTCCAGCGGCATAAATATCAGTGATATTTGTTCTACCTAAATCATCGGTAATAATGGCACCATTATTTAGGGTATTAATGCCAATGTTTTTGTAGATTTGACTATTTGGTCTAACGCCAGTAGCGATAATGACCAGATCAGCAGGATATTGTCCTTTATTTGTAATAACCTGCGTCACTTTATCTTGACCAACAAAACCTTGGACACTTTCTTGTAAATGTAAGTCACAATGTTGCTCAATATTTTCCTGAATAATGTCAGTAAGTTGCTCATCGAATGCTTCGACTAATACTCGATTGTCTAATTGAATTAATTTTACTTTCTTTTTTAATGCAACCAGTGATTCGGCTATTTCCAATCCAATATAACCAGCTCCAACAATAATAATATTTTTGCATTCCGGTTTTGACAGCGCTTCTTTGATTGCTAATCCATCATAAAGATTGCGTAACGTAAAAATATTGTCCAGCTGATCATTAGCCAGTGTTGGAATAATTGGACTTGCACCTACAGCAAATAGCAATTTGTCATAGCTATCTTCAATGTTTTCACCGTTACTTAAATCTTTAATAAGTAATTTTTTTTGTTTAACATCAACAGATATCACTTCATGTCGTGTTTTTATTTCAATACCATCTTTTTGAAATTGTTCAGGTGTTCGGGATATCATTTCATTAGCATCAGTAAAATGATTGCCAATATAATAAGGTAAGCCACACGCACCGAATGAAACAATATCCGATTTTTCATAGATACGAATTGTTGCATTAGGGTTTATTCTTTTGGCTTTAGCTGCAGCACTCGCCCCAGCTGCTTGAGCTCCAATAATGATTATTTTCATCTATTATTCTCCTTTGTGCGCCTATTTTGAACACTTATCTGCTTATTGATTAAGGTAAAGTAACAAAGCATATCGATAAGTATTCATAATTGTCCATTTTAATTGTAATAAATGTACAATGATGTGTTAAATTTAACATTTCACTTGCAAATATAGTTTTAATCTTATTTTAAATCAAATTAATCGAAAAAAAAGTCGGATCGGTTTTTAAGATTCCGTCTGATGTATGAGATCGATGATAGTATTAATATGTTGTTGTGAATCATTTAATGCAGGGATGTAATGAAAGTGTTTTCCTCCTGAATTAAGGAATATTTCTCGATTTTCTTGATCTATTTCATAACAAGTTTCAATACAATCCGCAGAAAATCCTGGGCACATCACATGAACACGAGTCACGCCATTTAAAGCTAAATTTCTAAGTATGTCACTCGTGTTTGGTTCAACCCATTTTCCTTTTCCAAATTTTGATTGATAGGCCATTTGTATTGGCAGCGTGATGCCGTTCGCTAAACACTTTTCAATTAATAATAAGGTGGTGAGTTCACATCGCTCGATATAATCATCATGGCGTTTAATAATATAGCGCTCAGGCATACCATGATAAGAAAGGAGTAAAACATCGGGTTGCCCTTGTTCTAAAAAAGCCTGTTTTATCTGTAAATAGAGTGCATTAATGTAACTTGGGTGATCAGCATAGTCTCGAATATAGTGAATATTACTTCTTATAATATTGGTATCATTTAATTGTTTGATTTTATCTAGAACGGCAAGTGTTGTGGTTGTAGAATATTGCGGGAATAGGGGTAACAACGTAATTTTTTTACAGGATTTTAAGTTATTTAAGGCAGCTTGAAGACTCGGCTCACCATACGTCATGGCAAGCTCACATTTTATATTGGGTAAGTGTTGCTGCAATTTTTCGTGTAACAATTTACTGTAATGTAACAAAGGTGAACTACCCTTTATCCAGATTTTTTGGTAATGCTTGAGAATGTAGGGGATACGTTTAGGTAAAATAATATATTTTAAAATTGGATACCAAATAAAGCTGGGCAGATCAACAACATGTCGATCAAGCAAAAATTCTGTTAAATACTGTTTTATAGCATCTGGCGTTGTCGCGCTAGGTGTACCTAAATTAACCAATAATAAACCGTTTTTTTTATCCACAGCTTAGCCTCATTTGATATTAAGATAATGGTTAATAACTGCTAAAAGTCTACTGAGTGCTCCTTGATTTTGCTTCAAAACGAGATAGGCATTTTCGCCCAGTTGTACTCGGCGACTATTATCATTTAATAGGCGATCTATTGTTGAATATAAATCATCCGCTGAGTTTGTGCAAACAATCATTCCTTGCGCTTCAATCAACTGTTCACAAATCACTTGGAAATTAAAAAAATATTCACCGGTAATAATAGCAATATGGTGCAGTGCAGGCTCTAAAGGATTATGTCCACCCTGTTTTACTAGGCTACCACCAACAAAAGCGATATCTGCCATTGCGTAAAGCTCTACTAGTTCGCCCATTGTATCGCCCAAAACTATTTGAGTTTGTTCTGTAGGTATTTGATTTGTACTACGCTTTAAATAATTAAAACCATTATCACTAATGAGTTTTTCAACCGTTTTAAAACGTTCAGGATGACGTGGAACCAGAATTAACAATAAATTGGCATGTTTAAGCAGTAATTTTTTAAATGCAGTTAAAATAATTTCATCTTCGCCACTATGGGTACTTGCTGCAATTAACACAGGCCTTTTTAATTGCCATTGTTGTTTTAACTGGTTTATGTTTTGGCGCTGCTCATTGGATAAGTTAATATCAAACTTTATGCTGCCTGTTATTGCTAAATGATCAGCAGGTAAACCAAGTGAAACAAATCGTTCACCATCTTGCTGATTTTGAGCTGCCACCATACTGATTTTCGAAAATAATTGTTTGACTGCTTTGCCTAATTTGCCATAGCGAGCAGCAGATCGTTCTGATAATCTGGCATTTGCAATAATTAAAGGAATTTTTTGTTTATAACATTGGCTAATTAAATTAGGCCAAAGTTCAGTTTCCATAATTATAACAATTTTAGGCTTTGTGGTTTTTAAGAATCGTTTTATGGCTCCGGGCAGATCATAGGGTAGATAAACATGACTGACACTGTCTTTTAATAACGATTTTACTCGCTCAGAACCTGTCGGCGTCATGGTGGTAACAGTGATTGGTAACTGTGGATATTTTTGTTGCAATGCTTTAATTAGCGGAATCGCCGCTATTGTTTCACCTACGGATACGGCATGCACTAAAATACCATTTGGTTTGACTTTATTTTTGCAAAAACCATATCGTTCTAACCAGCGCTGACGGTAGGCTGGCGCTTTACGACTGCGCCATAATAGTTTTAGCCAAACAAATGGCTGAATTAGATATAATAAAAGGGTATAGATAATTTGCATGCACGTTAATGATCTAGATTAAAAAAATGCTGACGATAATAGACAAGTTCTGAAATGGAATCACGAATATCGTCAAGCGCTTGATGGGTACCTTGTTTAGTAATGCCTTTCAAAATTTCGGGTTTCCAACGTTTTGCTAATTCTTTAATAGTACTGACATCTAAATAACGATAATGAAAATATTTTTCTAACTTCGGCATATAGTTAAATAAAAACCGCCGATCTTGACCAATCGTATTACCACATATTGGTGAGCAGTTTTCTGGTACCCATTGTTGTAAGAATGCGATGGTTTGTTGTTCGGCTTGCTGTTCTGAAATAGTACTTTTGCGTACACGGTCGATTAATCCCGAATTGCCATGAGTGTTTTGATTCCATTCATCCATGAGCGCTAATTGTTCATCTGATTGATGAACAGCAATAACCGGACCTTCTGCAAGAATATTCAGGTCAGAGTCAGTTACAATAGTGGCAATTTCAATAATACGATCAGTTTTTGGATCAAGTCCCGTCATTTCAAGATCAATCCAAATTAGATTACTGCTATTAATTTGAGAGTGTTTGATCATAATTTGCTGTGGAAATTTTCTTTTTAATGCCGAGTAGTGTAGCATATCTGTCAAACTGTTTAGTAAAAAATTCGTAACTGTGGCAAAAAATCAATTATCAAAAAATCAAAAAAGGCGTGTAGCTGCTAAACATCAGCAACGATTAGAGACAAGACAAGATGACAACTTGTCGAGTTTTTCGTTGCCGCGTGAAGGTGTCGTTGTGAGTCGTTATGGTAAATCCGCTGACGTCGAAGATGATACTGGACTAATTTATCGTTGCAGTATTCGCCGTACCTTACCGTCGTTGGTTACCGGTGATAAAGTAATATGGCGAGAGAGTTTGGAACCCAATACTAATGGTATTATTGAGGCGGTACATCCTCGACACTCAGAATTGGTGCGTCCGGATTTTTATGACGGTGTAAAACCTGTCGCAGCCAATGTCGATCAGATTATCATTATATCGGCAGTTTTACCGGAATTATCCTTGAACATTATTGATCGTTATTTAGTGGCTTGTGAAGCAACCAATATTCAGCCCATAATTGTGTTAAATAAAATTGATTTACTTACCCCTGAACAGCGTACTGAGATTGAAAAGCAGTTATCAATTTATCGGGATATTGGTTATCCGTTATTGTTTGTCTCTTGTCAAAATCAGCAAGGGTTAGCCCCTTTGCAAGATGCGTTGCAAGGAAAAGTGTCTATTTTGGTTGGTCAGTCTGGCGTAGGTAAATCAAGCATTATTAATCTGTTATTGCCTGAACAGGCACAATCAGCTTTAACAGGCGATATCTCTGAATTATCGGGTCTTGGTCAACATACCACAACCTCTACACGGCTTTATCATTTACCCAATGGTGGCGATATTATTGATTCGCCGGGGATTCGTGAATTTGGATTGTGGCATCTTGAACCTGAACAAGTTATTCATGGCTTTATAGAGTTTGATGATTATTTAGGCGGGTGTCAATTCCGTGATTGTAATCACTTAAATACACCAGGATGTTTGTTACAAAAAGCGGTACAAGAAGGAAAAATAGCACCATCGAGACTTGATAATTATCATCGTATTTTACAATCCATGAAGGATGTGAAGGCTAAAACAAATAAAAGCTATAAATAGCCTGCTTTTCAATACGTTCAGAAAATGACAGTGAGATTGAATGAGTTAGAAAACATTGCTCATAATCCCAAAACACTTGATTATGAGCAATTAGTATAGTTATTTTAACTATTGGCGCTTTTTAAGTGCAAAACCGATAGCAACATACGCCCAACCTTGGAAAATAAGGTCAATTCCTAAAAACATGCCCAATACCCAAAGACTATCGTATGGCCAGCCGGCAATAATCATTAAACCTAAAATTAGCGTAATAATCCCCGATGCTAAAATCCATCCCCAACGTGGTATTTCTCGGTTATTTAATGAAGCAAATATTTGTGTAAACCCACTGATAACCAGTAAGAGTGAAATCAGTAATGTAAATGCAGAAGAAACGGCAATAGGTTGGAAATACGCCATTAATCCGATAAAGATATACAAAATGCCCATTACCGCCCATAAGGCTGTTTGACCAAATCCTTTAATATTAAAGGCATGTATTATTTGTGCAATACCTGCAATTAAAAGTAATGAACCGATAAAGTAAACAGAAAAGACAGTTGCAATAAACTGGTAGCCTAATGCTAAGCATCCCAAAATAATTAAAATCACACCGATAAAAATAAACCAGCCTGTTTTTTGTTTAAGATCTTGAGTGTTATTTTCAGTAGATATCATATTAAATTCCTATTTTATATGGTTAACTTTCGGTTGTAATCAACATAGCCTTTCAATTCAAACTTGCCAGACGTTTTTAGCGAGCGAAAAGAAAGCATGACGGAGGTAATGCTAAATGTGCAAAGAAAATGCGTACTATTTCCTTTACGTATAATAATTAATCAATATAATAAAACTAATTGTCCTTTTAATTTTTATCTTTCAGTGCTTCATCTAATGTTGAATAAAACATTAATTTATTCGAAATCGGTATAAACTTGGCTCTGGCTAATGTTTTCAATGGTTGGAATTGTAATTCACAAATAGATAAATCTACTTGTTCTGGCAATTCATCAACAAAATGGCGTAATGCATTAAGCCCACCCGCATCAAGAATAGGCACCGCATCCCACTGTAATACGATGTGCTCATAGCCATTTATCTTCTGATAGATTTCGGAAAAGGTACGTTCAGCGGCGGCAAAAAATAGTGGTCCATTAATGCGAAGTACTAATGTTTTTTCACTGCTTCGATTGAGTTCAACCAATCGTGTCATGTGTGCAATACGACGCATAAATAGGATTGAAGCTAACACTATGCCAAGTGTTATAGCAATAACCATATCAAATAATACGGTTAAAGACATGCAAATAAGCATGATTAAAATATCATCTTTAGGTGCGCATTTAATTATATATATCACTCGTTGTACAGCGCTCATATTCCATGCCACAATTAATAACAAGGCCGCCATTGCTGATAAAGGAATATAGGATAATAATGGTGCAAAACAAATGAGTGCAAGCAATACTACAATCGAATGCAGCACAGCTGCAATAGGTGATGTTGCGCCTGCTTTGACATTAGCAGCGGAACGGGCTATAGCGGCTGTTGCTGAAATCCCTCCAAAAAACGGCGCAATGATATTGCCTAATCCTTGTCCGATAAGTTCACTATTTGAGTGATGTTTTGTATGGGTCATTTCATCTAATACGACGGCACATAATAATGATTCAATCGCGCATAGCATTGCCATTGTAAGCGAAATTGGAAGCAGAGCGGATAACATTGACCAATCCCATTTAAAATCAGCGTGCTGCCAAGGTAAGATAAATTCGGGTAAAACGGACGGGATACCATGACCGATGCTATTATCAGGTAAAATATAGGTAAATCGAGAACCGATAGTTTCAATTTCATAGCCAAATTGATTCAAAATAAACATGACCAAAATACCCGTTATTAATGCCGGTAAATGCCCGGATATTTTTATTCGAAGTTTCGGCCACACAATTAGTACTATCAGTGTTACAATCCCTACTAAAGTATCGGCAAAATTAATGGTTGGAAAGGTTTTAACTAAAGCGGTTACCTTGCTAATATAGCTTTCCGGCATGTGTTCAAGTGTTAAACCAAAAAAATCTTTGATTTGCATGGTGGCGATAGTTATTGCAATGCCAGAGGTAAAGCCTAAAACAACAGGTAAAGGAATATATTCAATTAATCGACCAAGTCGAATTACTCCCATAATAATTAGAAAGACACCGGATAATAAGGTCGCAACAAGTAATCCAGACAAACCAAATTGTAATGAAACGGGATATAAAATCACGACAAATGCCGCTGTTGGGCCCGATACGCTGAAGCGTGAACCTCCGGTTAATGCAATGACAAAACCTGCAATTATTGCGGTGTAAAGCCCATGTTGTGGTGGAACACCACTCGCTATTGCTAAAGCCATGGCTAATGGTATAGCAATAATACCAACCGTAATACCAGCAATTAAATCCTTAAAAAAACGGGTAGATGTGTAACGATCTTTTATGCACGCTGCGATAAAAGCGCAACAAATTTTGGTGCCAGTTATGCCATATAATTTCATTATTTTATTCGACTAATAGAAGTTTTTTGAAATGCTTACTAAGATAATCTTTTTTACAAAAATTAAAAGAGTGTTATCAAAATAATTTATATCGTCATTTAATTGCGTTAGGCAATTTTCCAATTGCGGTATAATGAATTTATCAAAGATGATTCTATAAATTGTTGCTAATATGCTTTTTCTATTGATTTGATACCGGTAACGTTTAAAAATAATGTCGTAGACTCATTCGCTTTTCTCGATATGGTATGATTAGTAGGAGCAATGTATGGTAGTAATTAATCAAAACGTGTTTGTTCATTCTTCTAGGGGAATAGGTACAATTATGTTACTTGCTTTCTCTTCATTTTGTTTTGCATTACCACAACTAGCAGGCTCAAAAACCGCCTATCATTATGATACTAAGCAAACCATTACCCCAGCTCCAAAAGGCTATCAAGCATTTTATATTAATCATATTGGTCGTCATGGTTCTCGCTATATTAGTAAATCAAAATATGAAGAGATTGCCTATCAAACATTATTATTAGCCGACAAAGATAATCAACTCACTGATGAAGGAAAATCATTACTCAAGCAAGTTTTGTATATTAAACAGTTGAATAATAATCACTATGGAGAGTTAACCGATTTAGGGCGTCAAGATATTGGTCTCATCAGTCAGCGAATGTTAAAAAATAATCCAACGGTCTTTAAAGGACATAACATTGCGGTGATTTCATCTACGTCGCCCAGGGCTAAAGAGACGGCTGAAATTTTTGTCCAACCCTTTAAAGCAAAATATCCTCATATTCAAGTCACCACCCAGCCCGAAAATGGACAAACGTTGTTACGCTTTTTTAACTATTCGCCTGCTTATGATAAATATAAACAGAGTAAAGTGGTTAAAAATGCTTTAAAAGAAATTAAATTTTCACCTAAAACTATCGCACTGAGTCAAACAGTTGCTATGAAATTTTTTACCCTTGATTTTATTGAAAAATTAAATGTTGGAATGGATATTGGTGAATATAATTCGATTAAAACCGAAGATTTTAGTCTGGCCGTTTATCAACTCTATCAAGAGTTACAGGCATTACCTACTGAGGTATTAGTTAATCATCAACTTAATTTTGATGATTATTTTTCAGAGGAAGCAAATGCGTGGTTTAATACAGTTGTCACTGCCAAAAATTATTTACAAATAGGTCCGGCATTTGATGCCAATGGTATTCAAATTAAAATTGCAGCACCGTTATTAAGGGATATGCTAATGACAGCCGATACTGCAATTACCAGTAATAATGTTGATGCTAATTTGCGTTTTGCTCATGCAGAGACGCTTTCACCATTAGCAACGCTAATGGAAATAGAGGGTACAACAAAAGTTGCTAAGACGCTATTTGATTATCCGACTGTCTGGCATGCAGAAAAAATAATTCCTATGGGCGCCAATATACAATGGATTTTTTATAAAAGTGAACAACCACATCATCCGATACTAGTTAAAATCTTATTAAATGAACAAGAAGTCCATCTGCCAATTAGCACCCAACAATATCCTTATTATCATTGGCAGGATGTTAAACAGTTTTACACCAATAAATTAAATCAATTAGGCTTAAATGAAAATCAACCCGATATCGATATGCTTAAGAAAATAAAATGATTTTAGATTGAGTATATTGTAAATGACTGTTTTGCTGAATTAGGTGAAGTAGATACTATTCCTGCATAAGACTATGATCCGTTAAATGACTAAACCTGAAGCCAGAAGGTTACCGGTCCATCATTAATTAATGATACTTGCATATCTGCTGCAAACTGACCGGTTTGCGTCTTAATATTTTTTTTGCATTGCTCAACAAAGAATTGATACAGTCTATTGGCATCTTCTGGTTTAGCTCCTTTGGTAAAGCTTGGACGCATTCCTTTTTGGGTATCTGCAACTAAAGTAAATTGGGATACAACAAGAACTTCCCCTTGAGCTTGATTAACATTAAGGTTCATCTTGCCGTCGCTGTCACTGAAAATACGGTAGCCAAGAACTTTTTCACATAATCGAATTGCTTTTTGTTCGTCATCATCTTGCTCGACACCGAGTAATATCAACAAACCATGATTAATTTTTCCAATAATCTGATCTTCAACAGTGACAGAAGCTTGTTTAACACGTTGGATTAAGGCGATCATAAAAATATTACTCCGGTTGAGTTTGGTTATCCGATATTCGTTTTTTAGTGCGGTTAAATTCGGTTAAGGTTGCGGCAAATTCAGCGCCAAATAAGACAATACACCAAGAACAGTAAATCCAAACAAGCATGATTGGAATGGAAGATACTACGCCATAGATTAACTGATAAGTTGGAAATGAACTTACATAAAACGCAAAGGCACGTTTACCTATTTCAAACAATATTGCTGCAACAATGGCACCAATGAATGATTCTTTAAAAGGAACGGATTCAGTAGGTATAATACTGTAGAGTAGCCAAAATCCAACGACAGAAATAATAAACGGTAAACTACTCAGCATAATATTTCCTGTTGTGCCAGTTGATAACCAGTTTAACGAAAATATATATGAACTGACCGCTACACTTGAGCCCGCTAAAATAGGTCCCAAAGTCAATATTGTCCAGTACATGGTTAGATTATACATAAATGAGCGTTTACGTTTCGTTCTCCAAATATGATTAAGCGCACTATTAATTGAGTTAATAAGCAATAATGAGGTAACGATTAATCCCACTATGCCTACTACCGTCATCTTCTTCGTATTGGCAATGAATTGTTCTAAGTAATTTTGGATGGTATCACTTGCGGTAGGAACAAGATTACTGTAAATGAGCTGTTTTAGCGATAGGCTAATTTCATCAAACATTGGAAAAGCGGATAATAATGAAAAAATAACAGTAATAAGCGGAACGAGTGCCAGTATTGTGGTATAGGCAAGGCTGGCAGAGGATGTGGTCAACTGATCTTGATTGATTTTAGCCCACAACATTTTTAAGAACAACGTTATCTGCTGAAATGTTTTCATGGTTTTTTCTATTTGTTAGAAAGAATACAATTATTGATCCCACTATTTTTTAGTGAGCTCAACGCTTTATCAGCTTCGCTTTTGCTAGTATAGGGTCCAGCTGTAACACGATATAACTGACCAGAAGAAATATTACCATTTATACCTACCATAGCAAGTTGAGCTTTTAGAGTGTCTGCATTGGCTTTTTCCTTAAAAGCACCACATTGTAATGTCCATTTTGTTGTTGTCGATGATGTTTGATTGGCATTCGATCGTGTATTGGTGTTATTCGCAAAACTGTCTAAAATTTGTTGTCGTTCACTTGCAACTGAATTCGATGTTGCGTTTGAACTGGCATTGGGCGTTTCTAACGCTTTAAGGTATGTCCAACGTTCCTGAGGCTGCTCTGGCAAGGTAACGGCAGGTGGAGGCGTTTTGACTTTTGGTTGTTCAGCGGGTTTGTTAGGTTTATTATTGGTAATAAAATAAAGAATGGCAGAAAATAAGACAATAAGGGCAATTGCCATAAATATCATAAATTTTGGCATAAAGCTTGATTTGTTTTTTTTCGGTCGACTTTTTCTTCTTACATAATCACGCTGAACCACAATATACTCTCTTGTTCTTTTTTTATTGATATGGAATAACTGATTAGTATACAAATAAAAAAAGTGGCTTACACCACTTTTTAGCATTTTTTTAACTATATATGGTTAACAGATGAGGGCATTAAGCCAATGCTTTAATCTGTTTAATTAAATTTGCTTTATGACGTGCAGCTTTATTTTTGTGGATTAAGCCACGAGCCGCTTGACGGTCAACAACTGCTTGCATGTCTTTGAATGCTACTTCAGCTGTTTGTT
This sequence comes from Gilliamella sp. CG22, assembly GCF_046635725.1. Lineage (NCBI taxonomy): Bacteria > Pseudomonadati > Pseudomonadota > Gammaproteobacteria > Orbales > Orbaceae > Gilliamella > Gilliamella sp. CG22. Next base: position 31,860 of record NZ_JBIDFK010000013.1, on the reverse strand, counting down.
TATCACCAGCTGCAACAGCTGCGTAAACTTTTTTGATATAAGTACGCATCATTGAACGGTTACTAGCATTATGTTTACGGCGTTTTTCGGATTGAACCGCACGTTTTTTAGCTGATTTGATATTAGCCAAAGTCAACTCCCAAGTTTAAATAAAATTACATATTAATAAGGCGGCAAAATATGCCTGATTTTCTGCCAGTTGTCAATGCCGTTACATAAAAAATTTGCAATTTATAAATTACACATTGATGACAAACGTTTACTATTTGAACAATAATCGCTATAACCTAAAAAGAATTTTTATGTTAGAATACATGAAGTTTATTTTTATTTATATTTTTTTATTAAGAGGAAGTCTCATGTCTGTTATTAGAATGCAAGATCTTGATCTAAAAGGGAAACGTTTATTTATTCGTTCAGATCTTAATGTACCAGTCAAAAATGGTAAAGTCACTTCTGATGCACGTATCAAGGCATCATTACCGACAATTGAAGAAGCAATCAAAAAAGGCGCTAAAGTGATGGTGACTTCTCACATTGGTCGTCCAACAGAGGGAGAATATAACCCTGAATTCTCATTGCAACCAGTCGTTGATTACTTAAAAGAACATGTTTCATTTCCTGTCCGTCTTGTTAAAGATTACCTTGATGGCGTAGATGTTAAAGAAGGCGAATTAGTGGTTCTTGAAAATGTACGTTTCAATGTAGGTGAAGGTAAAGATGATGAAACGTTATCTAAAAAGTATGCCGCACTTTGTGATATCTATGTAATGGATGCATTTGGAACAGCTCACCGTGCTCAAGCTTCAACGCATGGTGTGGGTAAATTTGCACCTATCGCATGTGCTGGCCCTTTATTAGCTGCGGAACTTGATGCATTAGGAAAAGCACTTGATAACCCAGCTCGTCCAATGGTTGCGATTGTTGCGGGTTCTAAAGTATCAACTAAACTTACTGTACTTGATTCGCTTTCAAAAATCGCTGATCAAATTATTGTCGGTGGCGGTATTGCTAATACTTTCATTGCGGCTGAAGGTTATAATGTAGGTAAATCGCTATATGAAGCGGATTTAATCCCGGAAGCGAAAAAATTGATGGCTAACTGCCATATTCCTGTTCCAACTGATGTACGTGTTGCGACTGAATTCAGTGAAACAGCAACGGCTACAGAAAAATCAGTTTCTGATGTTAAAGAAAATGAACAAATTCTTGATTTAGGTGATAAATCAGCTGAAGCATTAGCTGATATTATTAAAAAAGCGAAAACCATATTATGGAATGGTCCAGTTGGTGTATTTGAATTCCCTAATTTCCGTCGTGGGACTGAAATTGTTGCTAAAGCAATTGCTGATAGTGAAGGTTTTTCAATTGCTGGTGGTGGTGATACGTTAGCTGCAATTGACTTATTTGGAATTGAAGATAAAATTTCTTACATCTCAACTGGTGGAGGTGCCTTCCTTGAGTTTGTTGAAGGTAAAAAACTTCCTGCTGTTGCAATGTTAGAAGCGAGAGCAAAAGCATAATATAGATTCAGTAAAAAGGATGAGATGATTACTCATCCTTTATTTTTTATAATAATTAAATCATAGGTAATAAAATGGCTACAAAGATTTCTGATGTCGTTAAACCCGGTGTTGTAACTGGTGATGATGTTCAAAAAGTATTTCAAATCGCTCGTGAAAATAACTTTGCTTTACCAGCAGTTAACTGTGTTGATACCAACACAATTAATGCGGTAATTGAAACAGCGGCAAAAGTAGGTTCCCCTGTTATTGTTCAATTCTCAAATGGTGGTGCACAGTTCATCGCTGGTAAAGGTCTTAAATTAGAAGGACAAGAATGTGCAGTACTAGGCGCTATCTCTGGTGCAAAACATGTTCATTTAATGGCTGAAAAATATGGTGTACCAGTGATTGTTCACACTGACCACTGTGCAAGAAAATTACTTCCATGGGTTGATGGCTTACTTGATGCTGGTGAAACTCACTTTGCTAAAACCGGTAAACCACTATTTTCTTCACATATGATCGACCTGTCAGAAGAAACATTAAAAGATAACATTGATATTTGTTGTCAGTATCTTGCTCGTATGTCTGCAATGAAAATGACATTAGAGCTAGAATTAGGTTGTACTGGTGGTGAAGAAGATGGTGTGGATAACAGCCATATGGACAGTTCAGCACTTTATACTCAACCTGAAGATGTCGCTTATGCTTATGAGCGTTTAAGCGAAATTAGTCCTCGTTTCACTATCGCTGCATCATTTGGTAACGTGCATGGTGTATATAAACCAGGTAATGTTAAATTAACACCAAAAATTTTAGATAACTCACAAAAATACGTATCAGAAAAATTCAACTTACCTGAAAAATCACTGAACTTCGTATTCCATGGTGGTTCAGGCTCAACACCTGAAGAAATTGCAGAAGCAGTTAGTTATGGTGTTATTAAAATGAATATCGATACCGATACTCAATGGGCTAACTGGGCGGGTATTTTAGATTACTACAAAGCAAATGAAGCTTATTTACAAGGTCAATTAGGTAATCCTGAAGGACCTGATGCGCCAAACAAAAAATACTATGATCCACGTGTTTGGTTACGTAAAGGTCAAGATTCTTTAGTTGCTCGTTTAGAACTTGCATTTAAAGAACTTAACGCTGTTAACGTACTTTAATTAACGTTTTCATTTTTAATACAAAGTGGGGAATCGCCTACTTTGTATTAATTGTTCATAAAATAAATCTTGCATTTGTATATCAATTGTAGGATAATTCTGCCCTCATTTAACTTAGGGGAGCTGTCTATTTATATAATAGAAGCGTTAGCACCCGAGAGAAGGAAACCAAAAAATGGCAAAAAAAGTACAGGCTTACATCAAGTTGCAAGTTGCAGCTGGTGCAGCAAATCCTAGTCCACCAGTTGGTCCAGCACTTGGTCAACATGGTGTTAATATCATGGAATTCTGTAAAGCATTTAATGCGAAAACAGAAAGCATGGAAAAAGGTCTACCTATTCCAGTTGTTATTTCAGTCTATTCAGACCGTTCATTCACCTTTGTTACTAAGACTCCTCCTGCGGCAGTACTATTAAAGAAAGCTGCTAAAATCAAGTCTGGTTCAGGTGAGCCTAACAAGAAAAAAGTAGGTAAAGTAACGAGTGCTCAAATTCGCGAAATCGCTGAATTAAAAGCTGCAGATATGAATGGTGCTACCATTGAATCAATGATGCGTTCTATTGAAGGAACCGCTCGTTCAATGGGCTTGGAAGTGGAGGGTTAATCGATGGCTAAATTATCTAAGAAAGCTAAACTTATCCGCGAAAAAGTGAATGCAACTAAACAATATGAAATCAACGAAGCAATTGCTTTATTAAAAGAGCTTGCGACTGCTAAATTTACTGAAAGCGTTGATGTTGCTGTAAATTTAGGTATTGATTCACGTAAATCAGACCAAAATGTTCGTGGTGCAATTGTATTGCCACATGGTACTGGTCGTAGTGTTCGTGTAGCTGTGTTTACACAAGGTGCAAATGCAGAAGCAGCTAAAGAAGCGGGTGCTGAATTAGTTGGTATGGACGATCTTGCGGATCAAATTAAAAAAGGCGAAATGAATTTTGATGTCGTTATCGCATCGCCAGACGCTATGCGTGTAGTTGGTCAATTAGGTCAAATTTTAGGACCACGTGGTTTAATGCCAAACCCTAAAGTTGGTACTGTAACGCCTAACGTTGCTGAAGCAGTAAAAAATGCGAAAGCAGGTCAAATCCGTTACCGTAACGATAAAAATGGTATTATCCATACTACTATCGGTAAAGCTGATTTTGATGCAGCTAAACTTAAAGAAAATTTAGAAGCATTACTTGTTGCGTTAAAACGTGCAAAACCAGCATCTTCTAAAGGTGTCTTTGTGAAGAAAGTAAGTCTTTCTACTACTATGGGCGCTGGTGTTGCTATCGATCAAACAACATTGAATGCATCTGTTTAATTAATCATTATTAATTAAACAAAAAAATCGGTTGGTGTCTGGCCTTAACCAGACCCCGTCCAAGACCGTAGGTGTAATTGACGTTTAATTACTTAATTTTCCTACGTAGACGGTGACAGAACCTGATAAGATATAATACAGGAATTCTGCTCATCGTGGTTGTGCTAACTATATTGTTATAGTTAGTTTAAATAAGTCTAGGCTTTGCCTAGTTTTAATCCAGGAGCAAAACCAATGGCACTAAATCTTCAAAATAAACAAGAAATTGTTGCTGAAGTTAATGAAATCGCCAAAGGTGCGCTATCTGCAGTTGTTGCCGATTCTCGTGGCGTAACTGTAGAAAAAATGACTGCATTACGTAAATCTGCTCGTGAAGCGGGTGTTTATATGCGTGTTGTTCGTAATACGCTATTACGCCGTGTTGTAGAGGGCACTCAATATGAGTGTTTAAAAGATACGTTTGTTGGTCCTACTCTAATTGCGTTTTCAAACGAGCACCCAGGTGCTGCTGCGCGTATTTTTAAAGCGTTTGCAAAAGAAAACGATAAATTTGAGATTAAAGCCGCAGCCTTTGAAGGTGAGTTAATTACTGCAGCGAACATTGATCGCTTAGCAACATTACCTACTTATGAAGAAGCATTAGCTCGCTTGATGTCAACCATGAAAGAAGCCGCAGCTGGCAAATTGGTTCGTACTCTTGCAGCTGTTCGTGATCAAAAAGAAGCTGCTTAATTAGCAGTATGATGACGAATTTTATTAATTAAAAATTGTAAATTTGGGAAACTATATTATGTCTATCACTAAAGAACAAATTTTAGATGCAGTTGCTGAAATGTCTGTAATGGACGTTGTTGAACTAGTATCTATGATGGAAGAAAAATTCGGTGTTTCTGCAGCAGCAGCAGTTGCAGTTGCAGCAGCAGGTCCAGCTGAAGCAGCTGAAGAGAAAACTGAATTTGATGTAATCTTAAAAGATGTTGGTGCAAATAAAGTAGCTGTTATCAAAGCAGTTCGTGGTGCAACTGGTTTAGGCTTAAAAGAAGCTAAAGATCTTGTTGAATCAGCTCCTGCAACAGTTAAAGAAGGTGTTAGCAAAGCTGATGCTGAAGAACTTAAAAAGGCACTTGAAGAATCTGGTGCAGCTGTCGAACTTAAATAAGTTAATCGATAGCAAGCTAAATGGCTGGGGGTTTTACCTCCAGCCTTTTTGCGCTGTAAAAAGTCGAAGAATTTTATTTGAAGACTATCAATAAAAAGCAATAAAGAAATAGTATATTTATTAAGCCTAATCAATTGATATTTATAGATATTTTCGATGAGGTGTCAGGCGTTATTATTCGATTGAAGTGCTCCTGATGAATATTTAATCATGCTAAAATAGCAGATAAGCAAGTTGAGGAACTAATGGTTTACTCTTATACCGAGAAAAAACGAATTCGTAAGAATTTTGGTAAGCGTCCACAAGTCTTGGATATACCGTATCTTCTTTCTATTCAACTTGATTCGTTCCAGAAATTTATTGAGCAAGATCCAGAAGGTCAGTATGGTTTAGAAGCCGCTTTTCGTTCAATATTTCCGATAAAAAGTTATAGTGGTAATGCTGAGTTACAATACGTGAGCTTTAAGATGGGCGAACCTGTGTTTGATGTAAAAGAATGTCAAATTAGAGGGATCACTTACTCAGCACCGTTGCGCGTAAAATTACGTTTAGTTATTTATGATAAAGATGCACCAGAAGGAACTGTAAAAGATATTAAAGAGCAAGACGTCTACATGGGCGAAATTCCTTTAATGACGGACAATGGAACATTTGTAATCAATGGTACCGAACGGGTAATCGTTTCACAATTACATCGTAGTCCAGGTGTGTTCTTTGATAGTGATAAAGGTAAAACACACTCTTCTGGTAAAGTTTTATATAATGCTCGGATTATTCCTTATCGTGGCTCTTGGCTTGATTTCGAATTTGATCCAAAAGACAATCTTTTTGCTCGTATTGACCGTCGTCGTAAACTTCCAGCAACAATTATTTTGCGCGCATTAGGTTATGAAACAGAAGAAATTTTAAATATCTTCTTTGAGAAAACCATTTTTGAAGTTGGCAAATCCAAATTAAAAATGGATTTAGTCCCAGAGCGTTTACGTGGTGAAACAGCCTTATTTGATATTGAATCAAAAGGTAAAGTGTACGCTGAAAAAGGTCGCCGTATTACTGCACGTCATATTCGTGAATTAGAAAAAGATAAAGTAAGCAAAATTGATGTACCTGTTGAATACATCGTTAATAAAGTGCTTGCTAAAAACTATGTCAATGACGCAACAGGTGAAGTCATTGCATTTGCTAATACACCAATTTCATTAGAATTGTTATTAGAATTAACGAATGCAGGCTACAAAAAAATTGAAACATTATTCACCAATGATCTTGATCATGGGGCGTTTATCTCTGAAACATTAAATGTTGATTCAACACGCGATCGTTTAGGTGCATTAGTTGAAATTTATCGCATGATGCGACCAGGTGAGCCACCAACAAAAGAAGCAGCAGAAGCGTTATTTGACAACTTATTCTTCTCTGATGAACGTTATGATTTATCAGCGGTTGGTCGAATGAAATTTAATCGTTCTTTAGGTCGTGATGATATTGAAGGTCAAAGCGTTTTAACTAAAGATGATATCGTTGACGTTATGAAGAAATTAATCAGTATTCGTAATGGTCATGGTGATGTTGATGATATCGACCACTTAGGTAATCGTCGTATTCGTAGCGTTGGTGAAATGGCAGAAAACCAATTCCGTATTGGTTTAGTGCGTGTTGAAAGAGCCGTAAAAGAGCGTTTATCTTTAGGTGATCTTGATTCATTAATGCCACAAGATATGATTAATGCTAAACCAATTTCAGCGGCAATCCGTGAGTTCTTTGGTTCTAGCCAGTTATCTCAGTTTATGGATCAAAACAATCCATTATCTGAAATTACGCATAAACGTCGTATTTCTGCATTAGGTCCGGGTGGTTTAACTCGTGAGCGAGCAGGCTTTGAAGTCCGTGACGTACATCCAACTCATTATGGTCGTGTATGTCCGATTGAAACGCCTGAAGGTCCAAACATCGGTTTGATTAACTCGTTAGCGGTCTATTCTCGTACTAATGAGTATGGTTTCTTAGAAACACCATATCGTCGAGTGATTGACGGTGTTGTGACTGATGAAATTAATTATTTATCAGCAATTGACGAAAGTGAATTTGTTATTGCACAGGCGAACTCAAACCTTGATGAGGAAGGTCGCTTTAAAGAAGATTTAGTGACTTGTCGTTTAAATGGTGAGTCGGGCTTATATAGTCCTGAACAAGTTCATTATATGGACGTTTCAACACAACAAATCGTGTCAGTTGGTGCGTCATTAATTCCATTCTTGGAACATGACGATGCGAACCGTGCTTTGATGGGTGCAAACATGCAACGTCAAGCAGTTCCGACATTAAAAGCGGAAAAACCATTTGTTGGTACCGGTATGGAACGTGCGGTAGCTGTTGACTCAGGTGTAACAGCCGTTGCTCGTCGTGGTGGTACTGTTCAATATGTTGATGCGTCACGTATCGTAGTCAATGTAAATGCCGATGAAATGTATGCGGGTGAAACAGGGATTGATATTTATAACTTAACTAAATATACCCGTTCTAACCAAAATACCTGTATCAATCAAATTCCATGCGTGGAATTAGGCGAAAAAGTTGAACGTGGTGATGTACTTGCAGATGGTCCATCAACTGATTTAGGTGAACTTGCATTAGGTCAAAACATGCGCGTGGCATTTATGCCATGGAATGGTTATAACTTTGAGGATTCTATTTTAGTTTCTGAAAAAGTGGTACAAGATGATCGTTTCACCTCGATCCATATTCAAGAGTTATCTTGTGTATCTCGTGATACTAAATTAGGTGCTGAAGAAATCACCGCTGATATTCCAAATGTGGGTGAAGCTGCGCTTTCTAAATTAGATGAATCAGGTATTGTTTATATCGGTGCTGAAGTTAAAGGTGGTGATATTCTTGTTGGTAAAGTGACGCCTAAAGGTGAAACACAATTAACACCAGAAGAAAAATTACTACGTGCAATTTTTGGTGAAAAAGCATCTGACGTTAAAGATACGTCTTTACGTGTACCAAATGGTGTTTCTGGTACGGTTATTGATGTCCAAGTCTTCACTCGTGATGGTGTACAAAAAGATAAACGTGCACTTGAAATTGAAGAGATGCAACTTAAACAAGCAAGAAAAGATTTAACTGAAGAGCTTAAAATCTTAGAAGCAGCTTTATTTGCGCGTATTCGTGATGTGTTAATTTCAGGTGGTATTAAAGCTGATAAATTAGATGCCTTACCACGAGAAAAATGGTTAACAATCGGTATTTCAAACGAAAGCAAACAAGCACAGTTAGAGCAACTTGCTGAACAGCACGAAGAAATTAAACTTGAGTTTAACAAAAAGCTTGAAGCTAAACGCATGAAGATTACACAAGGTGATGATTTACAACCTGGTGTGCTCAAAATTGTTAAAGTTTACTTAGCGGTTAAACGTCAAATTCAGCCTGGTGATAAAATGGCGGGTCGTCATGGTAACAAAGGGGTTATCTCTAAGATTAATCCAATTGAAGATATGCCATATGATGACAAAGGTCGTCCAGTCGATATCGTGTTAAACCCACTAGGGGTTCCGTCTCGTATGAACATTGGACAGATCCTAGAAACCCACTTAGGTATGGCGGCTAAAGGTATTGGTCAAAAAATTGATACAATGCTTAAAGAACAGCAAGAACTTGCTAAATTACGTGAGTTTATCCAAAAAGCATACGATCTTGGTTTAGGTGCTGCACAAAAAGTAAATGTTGCAGAATTTACCGATCAAGAAGTCATGACATTGGCACAAAATTTACGTAATGGTATGCCACTTGCTACACCAGTGTTTGATGGTGCAAAAGAGCAAGAAATCAAGTCATTACTAGAATTGGGTGATTTGCCGACTTCAGGCCAAATTACATTGTATGATGGTCGTACAGGTGAGCAGTTTGAACGTCCGGTAACAGTAGGTTATATGTACATGCTGAAATTAAATCACTTAGTTGATGATAAGATGCATGCACGTTCTACAGGTTCATATAGTCTGGTTACTCAACAGCCATTGGGTGGTAAAGCTCAATTTGGTGGTCAGCGTTTCGGTGAGATGGAAGTATGGGCACTTGAAGCTTATGGTGCTGCTTACACACTACAAGAAATGCTAACGGTTAAATCAGATGACGTAAACGGCCGTACTAAGATGTATAAAAATATTGTAGATGGTGATCATCGTATGGAACCTGCGATTCCAGAATCATTTAATGTATTGTTAAAAGAGATTCGTTCGCTAGGTATTAATATCGAGTTAGATGAAGAGTAATCTTCACTAACTAAAAATGATTTCTATTTATAGGGATAACTTATTAGCGATAATAAGTTATCTAATTGGTTTAACTCCATAGGAGCCAATTGTGAAAGACTTACTAAAGTTTCTAAAAGCACAGACAAAAACAGAAGATTTTGATGCTATCAAGATAGGTCTTGCCTCTCCTGATATGATTCGCTCATGGTCTTTTGGTGAAGTTAAAAAACCTGAAACAATCAACTATCGAACGTTCAAACCTGAGCGTGATGGATTGTTTTGTGCGCGTATTTTTGGACCAGTTAAAGACTATGAATGTTTATGTGGAAAATATAAACGTTTAAAACACCGTGGTGTGATCTGCGAAAAATGTGGCGTTGAAGTAACACAAGCGAAAGTACGTCGTGAGCGTATGGGGCATATTGAACTTGCATCGCCAACTGCACACATCTGGTTTTTAAAATCATTACCATCTCGTATTGGTTTATTGTTAGATATGCCACTTCGTGATATCGAACGTGTTCTTTATTTTGAATCATTTATGGTTCTTGATGGTGGTATGACCAACTTAGAGCGTGGTCAAATCTTAACAGAAGAGCAATATTTAGATGCGTTAGAAGAGTTTGGTGATGAATTTGATGCTCGCATGGGTGCCGAAGCTATCCAAGAGTTGTTGCGTAATATTGATGTACAAGCGGAATGTGAAGCACTACGTGACGAACTTTCAACAACAAACTCTGAAACAAAACGGAAGAAAATCACTAAACGCATTAAGATTATTGAAGCATTCATTCAATCAGAAAATAAACCTGAATGGATGATCTTAAACGTATTGCCTGTGTTGCCACCAGATTTACGTCCATTAGTACCACTTGATGGTGGACGTTTTGCAACATCAGATTTGAATGATCTTTATCGTCGAGTGATCAACCGTAATAACCGTTTAAAACGTTTATTAGACTTAGCTGCGCCAGATATTATTGTACGTAATGAAAAACGTATGTTACAAGAATCTGTCGACGCATTATTAGATAATGGTCGCCGTGGTCGTGCTATTACCGGTTCAAACAAACGTCCATTAAAATCACTTGCCGATATGATTAAAGGTAAGCAAGGTCGTTTCCGTCAAAACCTATTAGGTAAACGTGTTGACTACTCAGGTCGTTCTGTAATTACAGTGGGACCATACTTGCGTTTACACCAATGTGGTTTACCGAAAAAAATGGCACTTGAGCTTTTCAAACCATTTATCTACGGTAAATTAGAGCGTCGTGGCTATGCAACAACCATCAAAGCTGCGAAGAAAATGGTTGAACGTGAAGATGCGATTGTTTGGGATATCTTAGATGAAGTTATCCGTGAACATCCCGTATTACTAAACCGTGCACCAACACTTCACAGATTGGGTATTCAAGCATTTGAACCTATCTTAATTGAAGGTAAAGCGATTCAGTTACATCCATTAGTTTGTGCGGCATTCAATGCTGACTTCGATGGTGACCAAATGGCGGTTCACGTACCATTAACGTTAGAAGCGCAATTAGAAGCGCGTGCGTTAATGATGTCAACCAACAACATTCTTTCGCCTGCGAGTGGTGAGCCTATTATTGTTCCTTCACAGGATGTGGTATTAGGTCTTTACTATATGACTCGTGATAAAGTCAATGCGAAAGGTGAAGGCATGATTTTAACCGGTCCTAAAGAAGCAGAAAAACTGTATCGTTTAGGTCTTGTTGAGCTACATGCTAAAGTTAAAGTGCGTATCACTGAAAGCCAACGTAATAGTGTTGGTGAGTGGGAAGAAACAACGTCAGTTATTGATACTACTGTTGGGCGTGCTATTTTATGGTTGATTATGCCAAAAGGGATGAGTTACTCAGTGATTAACCAACCACTTGGCAAAAAAGCAATTTCACGTATTTTGAATATTTGCTATCGTCAACTAGGTATGAAAGAAACCGTTATTTTGGCTGACCAAGTAATGTATACCGGTTTTGCTTATGCTGCACGTTCTGGTGTTTCAGTTGGTATTGATGATATGGAAATTCCGGCTAAGAAATTACAAATCATCAACGAAGCTGAAATTGAAGTTGCTGAAATTCAAGAGCAATTCCAATCAGGTTTAGTCACAGCAGGTGAACGTTATAATAAAGTTATCGATATCTGGGCAGCAGCCAATGAACGTGTTGCAAAAGCCATGATGGATAACTTATCAACTGAAAAAGTGATTAATCGTGAAGGTAAAGAAGAAGTACAATCTTCTTTCAACAGTATTTATATGATGGCCGACTCAGGTGCGCGGGGTTCTGCAGCACAGATTCGTCAGTTAGCAGGTATGCGTGGTTTGATGGCAAAACCGGACGGCTCTATTATCGAAACACCAATTACAGCAAACTTCCGTGAAGGATTAAACGTACTTCAGTACTTTATTTCTACCCACGGTGCTCGTAAAGGTCTTGCTGATACAGCGTTAAAAACGGCGAACTCTGGTTATTTGACTCGTCGTTTAGTTGATGTTGCACAAGATTTAGTTGTTATTGAAGACGATTGTGGCACATTAGAAGGCGTAGTGATGACACCGGTTATCGAAGGTGGAGATGTTAAAGAGCCACTTCGTGAACGTGTATTAGGTCGTGTAACGGCTGAAGATGTGTTAAAACCAGGCAGTGCCGATATCTTGATTCCACGTAACACATTACTTGATGAAAGCTATTGTGATTTACTAGAAGCTGAATCGGTTGATAGTGTTAAAGTTCGTTCTGTTGTTTCGTGTGATACTGATTTTGGTGTTTGTGCGAAATGTTATGGTCGTGACTTAGCACGTGGTCACTTAGTGAATAAAGGTGAAGCAATCGGTGTTATCGCAGCTCAATCAATCGGTGAGCCGGGTACACAGTTAACCATGCGTACGTTCCATATCGGTGGTGCGGCATCAAGAGCGGCAGCAGAATCAAGTGTTCAAGTTAAAAACAAAGGTAGTATTAAATTAACTAATGCTAAATTTGTGACTAACCCAGACAAGAAATTGGTTATTACATCACGTAATGCTGAGTTAACGATTATCGATGATTTAGGTCGAATGAAAGAGACTTACAAAGTTCCTTATGGTTCGATTTTAACAAAAGGTAATGGCGCAGCAGTCGATGCTGGTGAAACAGTTGCTAACTGGGATCCGCATACAATGCCAGTTATCTCTGAAGCGAAAGGCTTTGTTAAATTTGTTGATATGGTTGATGGTCAAACGATTACCCGTCAAACCGACGAATTAACAGGTTTATCATCGATTGTTATTTTAGATGTCGCGGAGCGAACAGGTGTAGGTAAAGATTTACGTCCAGCAATCAAAATTGTTGATGCTAAAGGTAAAGATATCTATGTTGCAGGTACTGAAATGCTTGCACAATACTTCTTACCAGGTAAAGCATTAGTTCAATTAGAAGATGGTGCAGAAATCAATGTGGGTGATACGCTTGCACGTATTCCACAAGCCTCTGTAGGGACTAAAGATATTACCGGTGGTTTACCACGCGTAGCTGACTTATTTGAAGCTCGTAAACCGAAAGAATCAGCTATTCTTGCTGAAATTGATGGTATTATTTCGTTTGGTAAAGAGACCAAAGGTAAACGTCGCTTGATCATCACGCCATTAGATGGCAGTGAACCATATGAAGAGATGATTCCTAAATGGCGTCAACTTAACGTATTTGAAGGCGAACAAGTTGGACGTGGTGATGTGATTTCGGATGGTCCTGAATCAGCACATGATATCTTACGTCTACGTGGCGTAAATGCGGTAACACGTTACATTGTTAACGAAGTTCAAGAAGTTTATCGTCTGCAAGGTGTAAAAATCAATGATAAGCACATTGAAGTTATCGTTCGTCAGATGCTGCGTAAAGCAACGGTTATTCATCCGGGTGGTTCTCGTCTACTTGACGGTGAACAACTTGAAGTTTCACGCTTGAAGATTATTAATCGTGAACTTGAAGCACAAGGTAAAGAACCAATTGTTTATTTACACGATCTACTTGGTATTACTAAAGCATCATTAACAACTGAATCGTTTATTTCTGCGGCATCGTTCCAAGAAACGACTCGCGTATTAACCGAAGCAGCAGTTGCTGGTAAAAACGACGAATTACGTGGCTTAAAAGAAAACGTCATTGTTGGTCGATTGATTCCGGCTGGTACTGGTTATGCTTACCATAAAGAGCGTTTACGTAAACGTGCAGTACCATCAAGTGATGATATTCAAACAACAATTTCTGCTGAAGAAGCAACAGCTAACTTAGCTGAGTTACTTAATTCTGCAGAAGAAAACCAATAGTCAGTAGGACGAGTTATTAAAATAGCACGTGATCGCACGTGCTATTTTTTTATCTCAAATGAAATGAAAGGAGTTTTATATGTATATTGTTATGAACCGTTTTAAAATAAAACGAGGTAGTGAAGAGACTTTTATTGACATATGGCGTAATCGTGATAGCCATTTGAAAGAGATGAAAGGATTTAATCGTTTTTACTTTCTACAAGGAAAAACTGAACAGGATTATACTTTATTTTCTTCATTTGCCGAGTGGGAATCAAAGGCTGATTTTGAAGCTTGGGTAAATTCAGATCACTTCAAACATACTCATCGTAATACGAATAATCGACCGAATAATAGTGATATCTATTTTGAACCGGCACAATTAGAGTGTTTTGATGTTTTACTAAAATAATAAATTTGATGAAACAAGCAAAAATCTAATATTCCGATTCATCATTAATTCATTAAGGTTATGTGAGCAATAATCCAATAGTGACATAATGGAATTTAATAATAAGTTATGATTATACTTCGCAAAGTTTATAAAAATAGCTATAATACAATCTAACTATTATAAAAATGTTGGTGTGATTAGCGTATATTTATTCTAAAAAAATACAAAACTAATGAAAAATTAAGCTAATCCACATTGAATTACTTTTTTCCTGACTATCTTTTCTTTATTACTTATAGTGTTCTTTTTTGGTTCTGATTTAATTCATGTTTATATATTAATGATATTCAGTGCTCATTTCATATATTGATCTATATTTTGATGTCCTTAGTTTAATTGTTAATGGTTTCAATTAGTTATGTTTTTCTAAATTACCTATTAATTAGACAATTTTATAAGGGGTTTACGATGAAATCAAAACTTGTGTTACTCATTATTGCGTTACTTATTGTTGCCGGATTCATTTTTTTTAAAAACTACAATAGTATCCAAACTCAAGATGAAAAAGTGGCAGCTTCATGGTCAGAAGTTATTAACCAGTATAAACGTCGAGCAGATTTAGTCCCTAATTTGGTTAATACTGTTAAAGGATACGCGACACACGAGAAAGAGGTGTTTACACAAGTCACTGACGCCCGAGCCAAAGTTGGTTCAATACAATTAAATGCAGATCAACTTACCGATCCTGCTTTATTTTCTAAATTTCAACAAGCACAATCTGAATTGAGTTCTGCATTAAGTCGTTTGATAGCAGTTAGTGAAAATTATCCAGAGCTTAAAGCTAATACATTATATCAAGATTTAATGAGCCAACTTGAAGGTACTGAGAACCGTATTGCTGTTGCTCGAGGACGCTACATTGAAGCAGTGCAAAATTTCAATATTTATATCCGTCAATTACCTACAAAATGGGTAGCAGATGTTTTAGGCGTGAAACCAAAACAACAGTTTAGTGTTGAAAATGAAAAACAGATTTCTAATGCACCTGCAGTTAATTTTGGGTAGTGAATATAATGAAGAGATACTTTCCAGTTAGCTTATTGTTAATATTCAGTTGGTTTTGTTTTGGGCTGACTGAAATTCCACAATTTACCCGGCGGGTGATTGATACGACAAATACACTGACGCCATCACAAATTGATGATTTAGAATCGAGCTTAATTGAATTTGAAAAACCAAGAACTGACGGTGCTCAAATTATCATATTAATGATTGCAAAACTTGAAGATGAAACCATTGAACAATGCGCGACTCGAGTTTTTGCTCAATGGGGAATAGGAAAAAAAGGACAAGATAATGGTATTTTATTATTAATTGCTAAAGACGATAGACGTATGCATATTGAAGTCGGTTATGGGTTAGAGGGAACCATAACCGATTTAATTGCTAGTCATATTATTCGTGAACAATTAACACCGGAATTCAAACAAAATAACTATTATCAAGGTATCAAAAATGCTATATCCGTCTTGAAACAAAAAATAGATAACTCAGCCCCCCTAGGTAATGAAAATAGCAATGAATCCGATATTGGTACGCTACTTGCTGGTGAATTTGGTGCTAAGTTATTTAATTATGGTTTGGTCTCTTTTTTCATTTGCTTTGTTATCAATAGTATTATTCCGCTAGGATCGTCTAAACGCTCTGCCAGTCGAAATTTGGGTACTGGGCTACTTAATGGATTATCAGTAGGTGGGTTTACCTTATGGAATGGTCATTCTATATCCATTGCTTTTATCTTATTATTCTTGGCGTTTGTCATGAGTACGATTGCGAGTGGATTTTTACGAATAAATGGTAGCAGTGGTTCAGGTGGAGGCGGATTCCGTGGAGGAGGTTTTGGCGGTGGAGGGTTTGGAGGTGGCTCAGGAGGATTTAGCGGTGGCGGAGGTGGTCGTAGTGGTGGTGGTGGCGCTTCTGGTAGCTGGTAAAATGATTAGAAATCGTTTTAATTTGTTTGTCTAAAATTGGCTTATAATTATCAAATAAAAATCTCAAATTTGATGTTTTTTATATTATTGAAATAATGGAGTAATAAAAATATCAAGCCAATAATCAACGACTAAAACAAATTATCTTATACGATCCCATTGACGAAACCTTGATTTAAAGGTAATATGCGCGCCTTACGGCATCGTGTAGTTTTTTAACTACACTAAATAATTTTTTAAGGTAGATGTGCATATTTTATGCAAAATAAATTGCCATTAACGATCGACCCTATTAAAGCTGCACAGAAACGACTTGATTATGTTGGATATTATCCAGCAAAAAGTGCAACAAGGGTTGAAAGTCCAAAAAGTGATATCGAGTGCCGCTTATCCTTTGATTATGATGAGCAAAAACTCTGTGTTATCAACATTGATGCGAAGATAACGTTGGAACTGATTTGCCAACGTTGTTTTAAACCTTTTATCACTGAAATTCATGTGATGAATAAATTTAGTCCTGTAAAGAGCGATGCTCAAGCAGAGACACTACCGGAACATTATGAACCTGTTCTGATGAACGAGTTCGGTGAAGTGGATATATTAGCGTTACTTGAGGACGAAATTATTCTCTCGTTACCAATTGCGCCGGTACATGATAGTAAACACTGCGAAGTGTCAGAGGCAGATATGGTATTTGGTGATATTCCAAAAGAGAATGAAAAGCCAAATCCATTTGCAATTTTAGTTAGTTTAAAGAATAAGGGGTAAATCCATGGCTGTTCAACAGAATCGTAAAACTCGTGCAAAACGTGGTATGCGTCGTTCACATGATGCATTAACTGTTGCTAATATCTCAGTTGATGAATCAGGTAAAACACATTTACGTCATCACGTAACCGCTGATGGTTATTATCGTGGTCGTAAAGTGATTTCGAAATAATTACTGCGAATTTAGAAATCCTCAGGTGACATTTTGGATAATCTAACCATCGCGTTAGATGCTATGAGCGGGGACTTCGGTCCTCGTATTGTTGTTCCTGCTGCAATACAAGCACTAAATCGTTATCCAAATCTTTCTATCTTTCTGGTAGGTAATCTAACAGAAATAAGCTCCTTTTTGTCTAAAGAAAATACCAAACTTATTGCACAGTATCAAAACGATAGTCGATTGGTATTGATAGAATCAACCACTGTGATTACGAATGACATGAAGCCATCTTACGCAATTCGCCATAGTCAAGGCTCTTCAATGAGAATTGCATTGGAACTTGTCAAAGAAAACTCTGCTCAAGCATGTGTTAGTGCAGGTAATACAGGGGCTTTGATGGGGTTATCTAAACTTTTATTACATTCTCTAACCGGAATTGACCGTCCCGCTTTGGTTGCGACTATACCAGCCTTAAATAATCAAGATACAGTTGTTTTGGATCTCGGGGCTAATGCTGAATGTGATAGCGATATGTTAGTACAATTTGCGATAATGGGTGAGATTCTTGCTAAGACTGTACTTAAGATCGAAACTCCACGAGTTGCATTACTTAACATTGGTGAAGAGGATATTAAAGGATTAGATAAAATTCGTGCAGCTGCGGCTGTATTAAAATCGAATGATCAAATTAATTATATCGGTTATTTAGAAGGCAATGATCTTTTAACTGGTAAAACCGATGTGTTAGTTTGTGATGGGTTCGTAGGTAATGTAACACTAAAAACGGTCGAAGGCTTAATCAAAATCTTTATGTCTTCGTTTAAGTTATCTTTGAATCATAATTCTTTTTTAATGAAATTACTGAGCAAATGGGTACAAAGAAAGATTGCAAAAAATTTTTGTTATTTGGATCCTGGGCGATATAATGGAGCCTGTTTACTTGGACTTCAAAGTATTGTGATCAAAAGTCACGGTAGTGCCAATCAAAAATCTTTTTTTGCAGCAATAGAACAAGCTATTTTGGCTATCCAAACAAATATACCAGAGAAGATTGCAACTAGTCTTTCTTCCGCACTACCTAAGAGCGAATAATTAGATGTATACAAAGATATTAGGAACAGGAAGTTATCTTCCAAAACAGATTCGAACCAACGCAGATCTTGAAAAAATGGTTGATACTAGTGACGAATGGATTACAACTCGCACTGGTATCAAAGAAAGACGTATTGCCGCTCCTGATGAAACAGTAACAACAATGGCTTATGAAGCGGCAATTAATGCTATTGACATGGCTAGTATCGATAAAAATGATATTGGTTTAATTATTGTTGCAACAGCTACTTCAATTAATGCTTTTCCAAGTTCTGCAACTGAACTACAAGCTAAACTTGAGATAGGCGATGTGATTGCCTTTGATGTATCAGCAGCATGCTCAGGATTTGTTTATGCATTAGATATTGCGGATAAATATGTAAAAAGTGGTGCAATCAAATATGCTTTAGTGGTTGGATCCGACATGTTAACACGTGGTGTTGATCCGGCTGACCGTGGGACTGTAATTATTTTTGGTGATGGAGCAGGTGCTGTTGTTGTAGGCGCATCTGAAGAGCCCGGCATTATTGCTTCACATCTACATGCTGACGGACGTTATGGCGATCTATTAAAATATCCCTATGTCGATCGCCGTAATATGAATGATCCTGTCTATATGACGATGCATGGTAATGAAGTGTTTAAAATAGCAGTTAAAGAACTCTCAAATTTAGTTGATGAGCTTTTAACTGAAAATGCTTTTAATAAAACCGATTTAGATTGGTTGGTGCCTCATCAAGCAAATTTAAGAATTATTTCAGCGACAGCTAAACGTTTAGATATGGATATGAGTAAAGTCATTGTAACGTTGGATAAACAAGGAAATACTTCAGCTGCATCGGTACCTTGTGCATTAGATGCTGGTGTCCGAGATGGACGCATTAAACGTGGCCAATTAATTCTATTAGAGGCATTTGGTGGTGGTTTTGTATGGGGCTCTGCGCTCGTTAGATTTTAACTAATCAATTATTTTAAGTGATCAAGGATTTTAAAATGACCAAATTTGCAATGGTATTTCCAGGACAAGGTTCACAAGCGGTAGGTATGCTAAAAGATCTTGCTGATAATTATCCAATTGTGAAATCAACTTTTGATGAAGCTTCACAGGTATTAGGCTATGACTTATGGACACTAGTACAAGACGGTCCAGTAGAAGAATTAAATAAAACTTGGCAAACACAACCTGCGTTACTTGCTGCATCTGTAGCAATTTATCGGGTATGGCAGAGTGTAAATGGTGCACAACCAGATTTTATGGCAGGCCATAGTTTAGGTGAATATTCAGCATTAGTTTGTGCAGGTGTTATTGATTTTAAAGATGCTATCAAATTAGTCGAACTACGCGGACAACTTATGCAAGAAGCCGTACCAACAGGTACAGGCGCAATGTATGCAATCATTGGACTTGATAATGAGTCAATTCGTAAAGCATGTGAACAAGCCGCTCAAGGTCAAATTGTTGCACCTGTTAATTTCAACTCACCGGGTCAAGTTGTTATTGCTGGTAATAAAGAAGCGGTTGAACGTGCTGGTGCTTTATGTAAAGAAGCAGGTGCTAAACGCGCATTACCTCTTGCCGTGAGTGTTCCTTCACATTGTGCATTGATGAAACCGGCAGCAGATAAATTAGCAATAGCATTAGAAAACATTACTTTTAATACGCCAAAATTTGCAGTAATTAATAATGTCGATGTTAAAGTTGAATCATCTGCAGCTCAAATTAAAGCAGCGCTTATTGCTCAGCTTTATAGTCCTGTTCGATGGACTGAAACAGTTGAAGAAATGGCAAAACAAGGTATAACCCTTTTAGTTGAAATGGGACCAGGTAAAGTATTAACAGGATTGACTAAACGTATTGTTGATTCATTGTCTGCTAGTGCAGTCAATGATAAAGCTTCATTAGATGTTGCGTTAGAAAATACTAAATAAAAATTTAAAAGAGGTAGTTATGAACCTATCAGGAAAAATTGCTTTAGTTACAGGTGCCAGCCGCGGAATAGGTAAAGCGATTGCAGAAAAATTAGTTGCATGTGGTGCAACAGTTATTGGTACAGCAACAACGGAAAAAGGTGCTGAAGCAATAAGCCAATATTTAGGCTCACACGGTAAAGGTTATGCTTTGAATGTGACAGATGAAGCATCAATTGAATCGGTTATTGGTGCAATTAAAACGGAATTTGGTGATATTGATATTTTGGTTAATAATGCAGGTATTACCCGTGATAATTTATTAATGAGAATGAAAGAAGATGAATGGCAAGATATTTTGAATACCAATTTAACTTCTGTGTTTCGTCTCTCAAAAGCCTTAATGCGAACTATGATGAAAAAGCGTTATGGCAGAATTATTACTATCGGTTCAGTTGTGGGAACGATGGGTAACGCCGGTCAAGCGAATTATGCGGCAGCAAAAGCAGGTTTAATTGGTTTTAGTAAATCATTAGCTCGTGAAGTCGCATCACGAGGAATTACAGTCAATGTTGTTGCGCCAGGCTTTATCGCAACAGATATGACAGAAGCACTTACTGATGATCAGAAAGCGTTAACATTAGCACAAGTCCCTACAGGGCGTTTAGGTGAACCCGCTGAAATTGCAAGTGCTGTGGCATTTTTGGCATCTGATGAAGCTTCTTACATCACGGGTGAAACTTTGCATGTCAATGGTGGCATGTATATGGTGTAATTGATTGGAATAGTGTAAAATAAGTTAATATTTTGACGATTCGAACAAAAATTAAGCAATTGGGTTGAAAAATGATTTGCATCTTTTTCAACATTTTATAAACTTACATTCACCGCCACTTTCGGCGATTTTTATAGGAAAAAAAAGAGTATGAGCACTATTGAAGAGCGAGTTAAAAGTATTATTGTTGAGCAACTTGGTGTGAAAGAAGACGAAGTAAAAAATGAATCTTCTTTTGTAGAAGATCTTGGCGCTGACTCTCTTGATACTGTTGAACTAGTTATGGCTTTAGAAGAAGAATTCGATACAGAAATTCCTGACGAAGAAGCTGAAAAAATCACAACTGTTCAATCAGCAATTGATTATATTACTGCAAATCAATAATTTTAGCTGAGTTTTCATAATAGGCGGTCAACTGATCGCCTAGTTTATATTTATGTCTTTAACTTGTTGAAGTATATCAACTTGATGTTTATTATTAGAAAACTCAAAGTAAAAATTTCATTGATTCAAATTTCATCTCAATCCTTTTCTGGAGGACAATGTGTCTAAACGCAGAGTTGTTGTTACTGGAATGGGCATGATATCTCCAGTTGGTAATACAGTTGAATCCACATGGCAAGCTTTATTAGCAGGTCAAAGTGGTGTTGAACTCATCGAACATTTTGATACAGCCCCTTTTGCAACGCGCTTCGCAGCGATGGTTAAAAACTTTAATGGCGAAGATTATAATATTTCACGTAAAGATGCACGTAAAATGGATTATTTTATCCAATATGGCATAGCCGCTGGTATTCAAGCAATGCAAGATGCTGGCATCGAAATTACGGAAGAAAATTCAGAACGTATTGGCTGCGCTATTGGTTCAGGTATTGGTGGACTTGGATTAATTGAGGAAAATCACAGTGCGCTAATTAATGGCGGACCACGTAAAATTAGCCCATTTTTTGTTCCATCAACCATCGTTAATATGATTGCTGGTCATTTATCCATTATTTATGGATTAAAAGGACCGAGTATTACTATAGCTACCGCTTGTTCTTCTGGCGTTCATAATATCGGACATGCAGCAAGAATGATTGCTTATGGTGATGCAGACGGCATGCTTGCCGGTGGTGGCGAAAAAGCGAGTACACCGCTTGGTATTGGTGGTTTTGGTGCAGCACGTGCATTATCAACCAATAATGACAATCCTAAAGCGGCGAGTCGACCTTGGGATAAAGACCGTGATGGTTTTGTACTTGGCGACGGTGCAGGAATCATGTTTTTAGAAGAGTATGAGCATGCTAAAAAACGTGGTGCTAAAATTTATGCTGAAGTTGTCGGTTTTGGAATGAGCGGCGATGCTTACCATATGACTTCACCTCCAGAAGATGGTAGTGGTGCAGCTTTAGCGATGAAATGTGCAATTCGTGATGCAGGTATTACACCTAATCAAGTTGGTTATATCAATGCGCATGGGACATCGACTCCTGCAGGTGATAAAGCTGAAACTCAAGCAGTAAAAAGTATTTTTAAAGAAAATTCAAGCAAAGTTATGGTCAGTTCAACAAAATCAATGATTGGTCATTTACTCGGTGCAGCTGGTGCTGTTGAATCAATCTTTACTGTACTTGCATTACGTGATCAAGCTGTACCGCCAACAATTAATTTAGATAATCCTGATGAAGGATGTGATCTCGATTATGTTCCTCATACAGCTCGTCAAGTTAAGAATTTAGAGTATGCACTGTGTAACTCGTTTGGTTTCGGTGGAACGAATGGTTCAGTGTTATTCAAAAAAATCTAATTTCTTATTCTGAAATTATTCGTCGGTAATTTTTATTATCGACGAAAGCCTTCCTGAAAATTATTTTGGTGTGTTATATCTTATCGACAAAGAGAATAAGAATATTTATATAGCTTGTGATATAATCTGATATAAATTTTAAAGCATTATCATTACTGGAAATTATGGCAGAACCTCAATTTATTCATCTCCATTTGCATAGCGATTTTTCTATGGTTGACGGAATTGCGAAAGTAGGCACATTAGTAAATGAGGTGAGCAAGTTACAGATGCCAGCCTTTGCGATTACCGATTTTACTAATTTATGTGGTCTTGTAAAATTTTATGGCACAGCAATGTCAAAAGGCATCAAACCTATCATTGGTGCTGATCTTGCTATAAAAAATCCACAAATGCCAGATGATATTTTTCGGTTAACTTTACTTGCAGCCAATAATGATGGATATAAAAATCTTACCTTACTGATTTCCAAAGCTTATGAAAGAGGTTACATCGGTGATATTCCGGTTGTTGATCAAGAATGGTTAACAGAGTATCGATCTGGTTTAATTGTTTTAGCAGGTCGTGAAAGTGATATTGGTATCGGAATCATTCGCAATAATCAATCAATTATTGATAATGCTATTCAATTTTATTGTGAAAACTTTCCATATCATTTTTACTTTGAATTAGTACGTACCAAACGTGTTAATGAAGAACTATTTATTCATAGTGCGGTTAAACTTGCAGAACAATATGCATTACCTGTTGTGGCAACTAATGATGTAAGATTTTTGGTTCCTTCTGATTTTGAAGCTCACGAAATTCGGGTTGCTATTCACGATGGTAATACCCTTGAAGATCCTAATAGACCCAAACACTACTCAGCTGAACAATATTTACGTTCAGAACAAGAAATGTGCGAACTGTTTTCTGACATTCCAGAAGCATTAGAAAATAGTGTTGAAATAGCCAAACGTTGTAATGTGTCGATTCGATTAGGGGAGTATTTTTTACCTAAGTTCCCAACAGGGAATATGTCTACAGAAGATTTTTTAGTTCACAAATCACGTGAAGGTTTGGAAGAAAGATTAGAACTTTTATTTCCTGATCCTAACGTTAGACAACAAAAACGACCAGAATATGATGAACGTTTAGAAACCGAATTAAACGTAATCAACCAAATGGGGTTTCCTGGCTATTTCCTGATCGTTATGGAATTTATTCAATGGTCTAAAGATAATGATATTCCTGTCGGTCCGGGTCGTGGTTCAGGGGCTGGTTCTCTTGTTGCTTATGCACTGAAAATAACGGATTTGGATCCGTTAGCCTTTGACTTACTTTTTGAACGTTTTTTAAATCCTGAACGGGTATCAATGCCAGATTTTGATGTTGATTTCTGTATGGAAAAACGTGATTTAGTGATTGATCATGTTGCTGACATGTACGGTCGAGATGCAGTTTCACAAATTATTACATTTGGTACAATGGCTGCTAAAGCCGTTATACGCGATGTGGGACGAGTACTGGGACACCCTTATGGATTTGTTGATCGTATCGCAAAGCTCATACCTCTTGACCCCGGAATGACCCTTGCAAAAGCGTTTGAACTCGAGCCTCAATTGCAAGAAATTTATGACAATAATGAAGATGTAAAATCATTAATTGATATTGCCAGACAATTAGAAGGGGTGACTCGAAACGCCGGTAAACACGCCGGTGGAGTCGTGATTTCACCAACTAAAATTACAGATTTTTCGCCTATCTATTGTGATTCTGAAGGTCATCATCCCGTTACACAATTTGATAAAAATGATGTTGAATATGCAGGACTGGTCAAATTCGACTTTTTAGGATTACGTACGTTAACCATTATTGATTGGGCAATCAAAATGATTAATGAGCGTCAGGCAAGAGAAGGTCTGGAAGCGGTTGATATTACACGCATTCCGCTTGATGATCAGAAATCGTTTGATTTACTATTAAATGCAGAAACGACTGCTGTTTTCCAGCTTGAATCGCGTGGTATGAAAGATCTCATAAGACGTTTAAAGCCCGACTGCTTTGAAGATATGATTGCATTAGTCGCATTATTCCGACCAGGGCCTCTACAATCAGGAATGGTGGATAATTTTATCGATCGTAAACATGGTCGTGAAGAGGTGTCTTATCCCGATATTAATCATCAGCACGAATCCTTGAAGCCTATATTAGAACCAACTTATGGCATTATTCTCTATCAAGAACAGGTCATGCAAATAGCACAAACGTTATCTGGTTATACCTTAGGTGGTGCGGATTTATTACGTCGAGCTATGGGTAAGAAAAAGCCAGAAGAAATGGCTAAGCAACGTTCTGTATTTAAAGAAGGCGCTGAAAAGCAGGGCGTAGATGGAGAACTGGCTATGCGGATTTTTGATTTAGTTGAAAAATTCGCAGGTTATGGTTTTAACAAATCGCATTCGGCTGCTTATGCACTTGTTTCTTATCAAACTCTCTGGCTAAAAACACACTATCCTGCAGAGTTTATGGCTGCAGTTATGACGGCTGATATGGACAATACCGATAAAATCGTTGGTCTGGTCGATGAATGCCTACGTATGGGACTCAAAATTAATCCGCCGGATATTAACAGTGGGTTGTATCATTTTCATGTGAATGAAAAAGGTGAAATTGTTTACGGTATTGGTGCAATAAAAGGTGTGGGCGAAGGTCCGATTGAGGCGATAGTTGAAGCGCGCAATAGTGGTGGATATTTCAAAAATATTTTTGAATTATGTGCACGAACAGATATGAAAAAAATTAACCGTCGTGTTTTAGAAAAACTCACCATGGCTGGCGCTTTTGATAAATTAGGTCCACATCGAGCAGCGATTTTAAATAGTATTAACGACGCTATGCAAGCGGCGGATCAATATGCTAAAGCACAAGATATTGGTCAAGAAGATATGTTTGGTGTATTAGCTGAAGAACCAGAACAAGTTGAACATGCTTATGCAGCTGTTCCAGAACTGCCAGAACAAGTTTTGCTTGATGGTGAACGTGATACTTTAGGGCTTTATTTAACGGGGCATCCGGTTACACAATACCTGAAGGAGTTAAATCGTTATGCTGGAGGTTTACGGATAAGTGAAGCTTCTCCAACGGGTTGGGGAAAAATGGCCACTTTTGCTGGTATTGTTGTTGATGCTAGAGTTCGCATTACTAAAAAAGGAAACAAAATCGGTTTATTTACGTTGGATGATCGCTCAGGTCGTATTGACGGTATGCTTTTTACTGATGCACTGGAAAAATTTGAGCATTTATTGGTTAAAGATAAAATTTTGATAGTCACCGGTCAAGTCAGTCATGATGATTTTAATGGTGGATTCAAAATGACGGTACGTGATATGGTCGACTTGAAGGATGCCCGAGCGAAGTATGTTAAAGGTTTGGCGGTGACATTAACTGACAGTGAAGCTGATAGAGCAATGTTGCAGCGTCTACAACAACTATTTGAACCCTATCGACATGGTAGTGTACCTGTAAATCTTTACTATCATAGGGATGACTCGATCGTTAGAATACAATTCGGTACAACTTGGCGAGTTATTCCTGAGGATGCTTTGATTGTAGAGCTTAAAACCTTGCTAGGTAATGATCGTATTGAATTTGAATTTTAGTAAATTAGTATAAAATTATTCCTATTAAGTAAAATAAAGGAATATAGCAAATCTACATTTAAGGATAAAAATAAGTTGTTCTTTTTTATATCCCAGTCGATAACATGATAAATGTAGATGACTTTAATTAGTATTACATAGTAAAATTGACTTAATTTTATTTTAAGAATTAGTCTTTATACTATATTAAATAATGTATTTATTACAAATACAAAATAAATTAAGAGGCAATCATAAGCGTTATGAACAATTTTTTGGAATTTGAAAAGCCGATAGCGGAATTAGAAGCAAAAATTAATTCCTTAAAGAATATTGATTCACAACAAGTTGAATTAGATATCAATTTAGACAAAGAGATTAAACAACTAAATAAAAAAAGTCGAGAGTTAACAAAAAAAATATTTGCAAATTTATCTCCATGGGAAATCGCACAATTAGCCAGACATCCAAATAGACCCTATACACTTGATTATATCAAAGAAATTTTTACTGATTTTGATGAGTTAGCAGGTGATCGTGCTTATGCTGATGATAAAGCAATCGTCGGTGGTATTGCTCGTATTGATGATCGACCAGTTATGGTAATTGGTCATCAAAAAGGTCGTGAAACAAAACAGAAAATATATCGTAACTTTGGTATGCCTGCACCTGAAGGTTATCGAAAAGCATTACGTTTAATGCAATTAGCTGAACGTTTTAAATTACCTATTATTACTTTTATTGATACGCCGGGAGCATATCCTGGTATTGGTGCCGAAGAGCGAGGACAAGCTGAAGCAATAGCTAGAAATTTACGTGAAATGTCTCGTCTTAACGTTCCAACTATTTGTACTGTTATTGGTGAAGGCGGTTCTGGTGGAGCACTCGCGATTGGTGTTGCTGATAAAGTGAACATGTTGCAGTACAGTACTTATTCGGTTATTTCTCCTGAAGGGTGTGCATCTATTTTGTGGAAAAGTGCTGATAAAGCTCCTGTTGCTGCTGAAGCAATGAATATGACAGCTGATAAATTACTTAAATTAGATCTAATTGATTCAATAATTCCTGAACCACTAGGTGGTGCTCATCGTGATTATTTTGCGGTATCCGATTCTTTGAAAAAACAGTTAATTAATGATCTTAATGAACTTGAAGAAATGGATTTATCCGTACTGCTTGAAAGAAGATTTCAACGCCTTATGAACTATGGTTATGCAAGATAGCCTTATTGGAATACTATTATTATGGAAAAAAAGACGGGTTTAAAACGTATAGTTAATGCAACAAAGTACTCTTTTAAAGGGTTTAAATCAGCGATCAAATATGAAACCGCATTTCGTCAAGAATTATTGTTGTTGATTGTGGCTTATATTGTGGTCATGCTAATTGATTTCACGATATATGAACGTATTTTATTATTAGGTTCTATTGGTGTTGTGATGATTGTTGAGCTTATCAACAGTGCCATTGAATGTGTGGTAGATAGAATCGGCAGTGAAAGACACGAGTTATCGGGTCGTGCTAAGGATTATGGATCTGCAGCCGTGTTTTTATCGTTATTATTAACGGTAATTTTATGGATTTACTTATTTTCCTGCCACTTTTTTCCCTAAATTCTTTCTAACTCATTGACAATTTGAATGATAATAGTGCGAGTGAAATACTCGCATTTCATTCTTTTTTATTCCGATACTAGCTCTTTAATGGTGAAGTTGCCTGTTTTTTCTGTATCCAGCTTCTCTTTTAACCAAGGCATGATCGATTGCATTTGCTCATGTAGCTTCCAAGGCGGATTAATTACAATCATACCGGATGCTGTCATTCCTTTCTGATTATTGTCAGGTTTTAGAGCAAGCTCAAACTGTGAAATTCGCTTAATTCCTAAATTTACAATTCCATCAATCATCCTTTGGGTCTGTGTTCGTGATACGACAGGATACCAGATAAGATAAACACCAGTCGCAAAACGTTTATACGCTTCATTTATCGCCGCTGGAATTTTTTGATAATCATCTTTGATCTCATATGAAGGATCAATTAATATCAGTCCTCGGCGTGATTCGGGAGGTAATTTTGATTTTAATTGTGCAAAGCCATCTTCACGTAATACTCTTGCGCGTTTATCCTTATTAAATTCCTGCCTTAACAAAGGATAGTCGGTTGGATGTAATTCGGTAAGATTAAGTTTATCTTGTTCCCGAAGTAGCTGTTTAGCAATGAGCGGTGAACCAGGATAATACTTTAAAGTATCAAATGGATTGTAGCGCTGAAGAATTGATAGATAAGTATCAAGTTGTTTTGGAAGATCCGGTTGTTGCCATAATAAATTAATCCCAGATAAATATTCTCCCGTTTTCTCAGCATGTTCACTTTTTAATAAATATCGCCCCGCACCACTGTGAGTATCCAGATATAAAAAAGGTTTTTCTTTTTCCTTTAACGATTCAATACATAGTGTTAATACAATATGTTTTAAAACATCTGCATGATTACCTGCATGGTAGCTATGACGATAACTTAACATTAAAAATTTAGCCTCATTTGTTTATTATTTTGCATATGAAATAGATAAAGCTTAATAAAGTAGGCAAGTCATTTTCATTAATTTTCAATTAAAGTTGAATACTGATGTTATCATCAGAAATTGATAGCCATATAAACTATATTTTGCGATATCGGTGTAACCTAAATATAAGGAGAATGAGTATTATAAGTCAGAAAGGGATTTTTTCAACTTTGTAGCCTTAAAGTGTATATGGCAAGAGATTATAGGTAACGTGTGCTCGTCATCTCACATTTAGGACAACATTTTTTGTTTAAGTTGTGTACCACATTTGCGACATAAATAATTTATATTATTGTGCTGAACTTTATTGTGTCTAATCTTTGTTAATTGATGCTCCTGACACTCACAATAGTATAAAAAAAAGTCTCGTTTAACATCGAAATTATGAGTTGTTTTAGGAATTTTACCTAGGATATTTGACATAACATTTTGCCATTCTTTGCCATGAGGCTTTACGTTGCCAAATTTTTTAAAAACAATTAGGTGCGCTAACTCATGGGGCACAACTTCTTCAATAAATACTTGTCCATTGTCGGCAAGCATTGTTGAATTCAATTGGATTTCCCAACGCATTAGAAAAGCACTTCCTGCCACACTTCCTTTAGGTTTGTAGATTATTTTAGGTTCGGTAAATTGCATATTTAGCAATTGATTAGCTTGCGCTAAGTTTTTTCTTAGGCAAGCTATAACTTGGTTGTGCAAATTTATGGGGATACGTTTAAAGTCCTGCTGCATCTCGTAATTGAGCCGCTTTATCTGTTTGTTCCCAAGGAAAAATATCTCGTCCAAAGTGACCATAACTTGCTGTTTTTTGATAAATTGGTTGAATTAAATTTAGCATTTTAATCAGTCCATAAGGTCTTAAATCAAAAAATTCCTTAATTAATGCAACAATTTTATCATGCGCAATTTTTTCCGTGCCAAATGTATTAACATAAATTGAAGTCGGATTAGCAATACCAATTGCATAAGATAGTTGTAATTCACATCTATCAGCTAATCCAGCAGCAACAATATTTTTTGCAACATAACGAGCAGCATAAGCAGCCGAACGGTCAACTT
Source organism: Gilliamella sp. CG22 (assembly GCF_046635725.1). NCBI lineage: Bacteria > Pseudomonadati > Pseudomonadota > Gammaproteobacteria > Orbales > Orbaceae > Gilliamella > Gilliamella sp. CG22. Next base: position 2,025 of record NZ_JBIDFK010000013.1, on the reverse strand, counting down.
TTGATGGATCTTTACCAGAAAAAGCCCCACCACCATGACGAGCTGCTCCACCATAAGTATCCACAATTATTTTACGTCCGGTTAACCCACAATCCCCCATAGGTCCGCCAATAACAAAACGCCCAGTTGGATTGATGAAATATTTAGTTCGGGAAGTTAACCACTCAGCTGGTAAGGTTGGTTTGATGATCTCCTCCATTACCGCTTCATGTAATGCATTTTGTTCAATATCTTCTGCATGTTGAGTGGATAAAACAATCGTATCAACACCTTTAATTATGCCATTTTCATAAATTAATGTTACTTGGCTTTTGGCATCAGGTCTTAACCATGGAAGTATTCCTTTCTTTCTAACTTCAGCTTGGCGATGCATAAGCTCATGAGCATAACTGATTGCTGCTGGCATAAAGTTTGGCATTTCATTGGTTGCGTAGCCAAACATTATCCCCTGATCACCTGCTCCTTGCTGTAAAGGATCTTCACGATCTACACCTTGGTTAATATCGGGTGATTGTTTTCCAATTGCATTTAAAACAGCACAAGAATTAGCATCAAATCCCATTTCTGAACTGGTATATCCAATATCACTAATTGTTTTTCGGGTTAACTCTTCTATATCTACCCATGCTGAGGTTGTAATCTCGCCACCAACAAGTGCCATACCTGTTTTTACATAGGTTTCACATGCAACACGAGCTTTAGGATCTTGCTTTAAAATAGCATCAAGTACCGCATCTGAGATTTGATCGGCAATTTTATCTGGATGACCTTCTGAAACTGATTCAGAAGTGAATAGAAATTCTGACATTCAATACCTTCTTAAATTTATTCGTACGAATAACATATAAATTCAAAATAGCGCTCATTTTAGCAGTTTTACCATCTAGACGTCTAGTTAAAAAATTTTTCTAATAGTGTCTTTTCATCAATGACAGGTAATAAAATAACTTGCATTAATTTTTAATCAATTTACGATAGTTTGCGTTTTTACCAATCAATTAGCTAAACATCTACAGAAATATGAAAATAAAAAATACAACTCCTACAGTGCTAGTCTTTGATTCCGGTATTGGTGGATTATCGGTATATGACGCCATTTACAAGAAGATGCCTAATCTACATTACATTTATGCATTTGATAATGAAATGTTTCCTTACGGCGATAAGTCATCCGAATTTCTTATTGATAGGGTCACGTCAATTATTGGACATATTTCGAAACATTATTTTATTGACATAGCTGTTATTGCATGTAATACAGCAAGTACTATCTGTTTACCGAGTTTAAGATCCAAATTTTTTTTTCCTATTGTAGGTGTTGTTCCTGCTATTAAACCAGCTTGCCAAATTACCCAAAACAAATGTATCGGACTGCTGGCAACAAAGGCAACCATTGAACGCGCTTATACAACAAATCTCATTCAAGAATTTGCAACGGACTGTACAGTTAAACTACTTGGCTTAGCTGAGCTTGCATTTATTGCAGAAAATAAATTGCAAGGTGTTACTGTCGATATAAATCAATTACAAACTTTACTTGCGCCGTGGCTTTCTGAACCTGTTATACCAGATACTATTGTATTAGGTTGTACTCACTATCCATTTATCAAAGAAGAGTTACAAGTAATTTTTCCTAATGCGACATTTATTGATTCAGGAAATGCTATTGCTACTCGTGTCTATAATTTACTCAACGAACAATTTGATTTAAATGCAGAAAACAAGAGTGCTAAGGAAAATATTGTAATGAGTACCAACTATAACCAATATGTTGAAAAATTAACTGACAAATTAACTAAATATAAACTTAATAAATATCAATATATTAATATTTGACGTGTTTAAACCTTACTCGAACGGAGCAAAGATCTGCTTTTTTTGCTTGTAAAAAAAAATGAAGTGCCTATAATGCGCATCCACTGACACGGCGTCAGCGAAAGCAGGCGGAACAAGAGGTTAGTGAGCAGGATCAAAAATTTTGAAAAAAGATCTTGACGAATAAAAAGGTGTAGCGTAGTATACGCA
>NZ_JBIDFK010000012.1:0-71891 GCF_046635725.1 Gilliamella sp. CG22 | reverse complement strand
GCATTTTTCAGCCGGGTTTCCGTTGTGTCTAAATGGGCGGTAATGCGATAATCACCTTTGTTCGCTTTTAAGTAAAATGCAACCCGTCCATCCCAGCTCCCTTTGCCGCTGTAGTGATGACTGTCGGCATCTTCCAGTATGGATTGTCCGTCGCCACTGACATTGTTTTGCGCATACGTCACATCCACTATACCCACATAGAAAAGGTCATCTTCCTGCTCCACCACCAGCTTTTCCTGCTGTGTGTGGGTCTGACCCTGCTCATCCTGCCAGCTTAAATCAAACTGATAATCACCCGGCGATAAAATTATCTCGCGCATGGCTCGACCATTGTCATCCACCACTAAGCGCTCACCATTGAGCATCACTGCTTTTTTATCTTCCAGTCCCGCCATTTGAATGACCACTTTACGGTCTTGCGCACTGGTGACGATGCCCTGATGGTTTATTCGGCTTTCACCAAAGCCCGGTATGGTGCTGTCTGATTTTAATTGGCCAAATAATAAATTCGACGTGGGGGTCATTTTGCGGTAGGCGGTGAATGGATTGTCGATTTGTGCACTGCCGTAACCTAAGGTTTTAAATGGCACTGCATAGACGGTATCTTTTTGGCCTGCATAACCGGTCGTGCTTAAAATCGCTTTATACTCGCTGTCAATTGATAACGGCTCACCATTATCCGTTTCCCCGCTCCATAATACGGCCTCATCCGGACTGATATCACTAAAACGGAACGTCTTTAAGGGATATTGGTTATCTAAGTCTGATTGACGGTAAACCGTAATCTGATATTCCGCTATTTTTGAGGGGTAGTTAGTATAGACATAAAATCCCATTGGTGAGGTAAACAGCCCTTGCGAGGTCAGCTTAAGCTTGGGATTATAGATACTTAAGTTAAGCTTTTCTTCTGCATTAAACTCATCCCGGATAATGTTCAATTTGGGCACGTTATCCGTACCGGCATAAACACCATTTGAGCCGAGTAAAAAAGCAGCACTTATCCCCAGACAAGGTAAATGCCGGGTCCAGTTATGTTTTTTCATCTACTTTATTTCCTTTCTTTTTAAGGTCAATTGCTTTATTTTTTTATAATTAAATTTATTTATTAGGTTTTATTGACTAAATTGTTATTCTGCTGACCAATCAAAACAATAATTCATAATCAATTGTTTTTTTAAAAGAAAAACACCTAATTAATGAAACAATAGTTCAACTCATTACTCAATTTTTGGGCTAGCAAAAATGATAAATTTTGAACATAAACTTCTTATCCCTTGATTCAAAACGATTTTTTGAGAAGCGGGCAATTTAACAAAACAAAAATTTTTTTACATATTTTTTTCAAATATTTTCGCAATTATATATTGATCACAAAAAACGATCAATACATAACAACATGATCGCAAAAAACTATCATTACCACATATAACTATTTTTATTAAGATTAATTACGTATAAAAACATGTACTCATTACTTTTAAAATTAAAAAAACAGATGCTAATTAATAACAATATCAATATTTAATTACATAATTTTGCTTATTGATCTTGATTAGACACTATTGGATATTTAACTTTGTAAATTAATCAGCAAAATTTTAAAAAAATCAAAAAAATTTGTTTTCAATTAATGCATTACTGATACAAATCCATTTAATAAATTAAGATAAAGAATTCAATTACAACCAAACTTTCGGATGAGTAAAAATTTTTAAATGTTGCAAATTCATTTCATCTCTATTCGTTTTTAATGATCAGAAAAATTAACAAAACAAGCGTTTTTTTAAAGATAATTTTCAAATATTTTCATAATTATACATTGATCGTAAAAAACGATCAATTTAAACAATTAAAATCAATAAAACCTATTAATTTAAGTATAACTATTTTTAATTTTGCTTAGTGAAGTATGAAAAGAAGCATTAAATTATTTTAACAATCTGATAAATAGATAGTTATTTACAATAATCCTGTAATGACATGACTAAATAGTAAAAATAAGTAGTTTGTAAATGCGAGATGATAGGTAAAGAAATGAAGTATATCTTCTGGATGTCTATTGATTAATATTATTGAATCCGTCTTGAAATTTCAATTTACATAAAAACAAAAAGCACCAACAAATTAGGTGCTTTTGACTCAATTATTGACTCGATATTATTTTTTCAATCTGGCAATCTTTTTACGGATATTAGCCGCACGATCTGATGAAGAAGGATGACTACTTAATAAGTCAGCATTACCACCACCAAGTTTTTCAAAACTCGTTGCAAGCCCTACTGGATTAATGTTTTTCTTAATTAAGAAGTCAAAAGAGTAGTTATCAGCGTCTTTTTCTTGTTTTTGTGAAAATTGAGAGTTAACCACAGCGGTGGCTAAAGTGCCTAATTTAGATTTTGATAACGCAGTTACCGCCGCGTTTCCTGATGAAGCAGCAGCATCACGCGCTATCTCGGTAGCATAAGCAACTTGCATTGCTTTTTTAGTGTGCCCTAAAGCAACATGGCCTAATTCATGCCCTAAAACACCCTGAATTTCATTGTCATTCATGTTATCCATTAAACCACTATAAACACGGACACAACCGTTAGCCATTGCCCATGCATTGATATCTTTATTTAGATATACTTTATATGTAATAGGTGTTCCATTTAAGTTATAGCCGAGTGTTTTGGCAATTTTATTCAATCGTTTAGTATAAGCACTGTTGGCAGACGCAATTTTTGCTTTTGAATCCATTTGAGCACATGCATTAGCGCTGAGTGTTTTTATTTCATCGTCACTAAGTGTTGCTGCTTGAATGCCACGCATACCTAGATCAGTCATATTATCTATACTGTTACAACCGACTAATGACATTGCTGCAACCAAAGGAAGCGCAATGGATAATGTATTTTTGAGATTTTTCATTTTGTTTTCCTTATTTTAAATATAATTACTTTATTCCTAACCTTAGCTAGGCAGCGAAAATTTTAAACTAACTTTAATAATAAGCAATAAATAATTACTTGCTTACTGGTATTATGAGATTTAGACTAATGCCTATTTTTTTCAGACATAGCTATTATGAAACTATCCGACTTTAATTTTTTACTTCCCAAAGAACTTATTGCAAAGCACCCTTCTCAAACAAGAAGTGACTGTCGACTTTTATCTTTAAATGGTCATACAGGAAAGATTGAACACGGAGTTTTCACCGATATTATCAATAAAATTAATCCCGGTGATTTACTTGTTTTTAATAATACTAAAGTTATTCCTGCCCGTTTATTTGGTAAAAAAGTTTCGGGAGGAAAAATTGAAATTTTAGTTGAACGAATTTTGAATGATAATCGTGCCCTTGCCCATATAAAAGCATCAAAATCACCTAAAGAAGGTACCGAACTTTTATTAGGAGATGATGATTCAATTAAGGTGATTATGGTGGCAAGACTTGATACTTTATTTGAACTTCAATTTCCTGATGATGTATTGACTATTTTAAATAAAATTGGTCATATTCCTTTACCTCCTTATATTGATCGCCCTGATGATGAACAAGACCGTGAAGTTTATCAAACTGTTTACAGTAAAGTGCCTGGTGCAGTTGCTGCACCTACTGCGGGGCTCCATTTTGATGAACCTCTATTAAAAAAATTGAAAGATAAAGGCGTTGAAATGGCTTTTGTTACTTTGCATGTTGGTGCAGGTACATTTCAGCCCGTAAGAGTTGAAAATATTGAATCGCATATAATGCATGCCGAGTATGCAGAAGTCCCCGAAACAGTTGTTGAGGCAGTGTTAGCTTGTAAAGCTCGTGGTAATAAAGTTATCGCCGTGGGCACAACATCGGTTAGAGCACTTGAAAGTGCCGCCCAAAAAACAGGCACTATTGCGCCTTTTTTTGCCGACACTCAGATTTTTATTTATCCCGGCTACCAGTTTAATGTGATCGATGCATTAATCACAAATTTTCATTTACCCGAATCGACTTTAATTATGTTAGTTTCAGCCTTTGCTGGTTATGAAAATACAATGAATGCTTATCAACAAGCCGTTAACGAAAAATATCGTTTTTTTAGCTATGGTGATGCGATGTTTATTACTGGCAAACAAATTTAATTGGTGAGTTTTTAAAATTTGCCAATCGAAGTAGTAACCATTTACCCATTGATTGGCAAACGAAGAAAACATTATTACTTAATATTCTTCAGTTTTTGTGAAATATGATTAATTCGTGTTGATATTGCAGGATACGATGTTAAATCAACATCATTATGTACCGGCATTTTCATCAGGATGCTAATCAGTGCGGCAGGGTTTAATTTTTGTTTACGTAACATCTCGATCGCATAATTATCCGCATCAATTTCATTTTGCTGAGCGGTCTCGTTTCTTACCATTACAACTGTTTTATTCGCTTTATCATAAATTTCAATATAAGGGGCATGTTGGAATGAGTGTATCGCATGTTTTAGCGCAATGTGTCCTTGTTCATGAGCAATTACAGCCAATAGCTCATCATCGGTTAACAGTTTAATCAATCCGCTGTTTAAGCGTATACAACCATTTGCTGATGACCAAGCATTAGGCTTTGTATTGAGATAAACTTTATAATTTAATTGAAGATGATTAATCGTGTTAGGCAGATATTGAATAAGACGATGAAGTCGTTGACTCATCACATGATCATGAGCTAGCACAATAGATTGCTTATCTTCATCACGACAAACTTGTTCGTTAAATTTTAGGATATCCTGCTCAGATAACGCGACAATTTGTTTAGAAGAAAGAATAAATTGCGGTTTATTAAGTTGGCTTTGACAACCTGTTATCATGAATAAAATTAAAAATGACAATGATAGAATAATGTATCTCAAAATTTTTAAAATCTCTCCAAATGTTGTCTATTGCAAGTGATCACGATAAACTAGGCGCCGAAATTTAGTAATACGACGACGTATTATATCAATAATTTGCGCCAAACTGTTTATTTGGTCGCACGAGGTTAACAAGACATGAAATTTGAATTAGATAATACTGACGGACTTGCTCGTCGAGGACGTATGAAATTCGATCGCCGTGGCGTCGAATACACCGTTGAAACACCTGCATTTATGCCTGTTGGTACTTATGGTACTGTAAAAGGGATGACACCTGAAGAAGTCGCCGCAACTGGAGCCCAAATCTTATTAGGTAATACCTTTCATCTATGGTTACGACCCGGACAAGAGATTATGCGTAAACATGGTGATTTACATGATTTTATGCAATGGCATGGCCCTATTTTAACCGATTCTGGTGGGTTTCAAGTTTTTAGTTTAGGTGATATTCGTAAAATTAAAGAAGAAGGCGTTTATTTTCGTAATCCAATTAATGGCGATTCAATCTTTTTATCGCCTGAAATTTCAATGGAAATTCAATACGACCTTGGTTCTGATATTGTGATGATTTTTGATGAATGTGCGCCTTTTCCTGCGGAGTGGGACTATGTCAAAAAATCGATGGAAATGTCATTACGCTGGGCAAAACGAAGCCGTCAACGTTTTGATGAACTTGGTAATAAGAATGCATTATTCGGTATAGTTCAAGGTGGTATACATCAAGAATTACGTGACATATCCATTAAAGGATTAACCGAAATAGGCTTTGACGGATATGCTGTGGGTGGATTAGCCGTTGGTGAACCCAAAGCGGATATGCATCGTATCTTAGAAGGCACTTGCCCTCAATTACCGGCTGATAAACCGCGTTATCTAATGGGCGTTGGCAAACCTGAAGATTTAGTTGAAGGCGTACGTCGTGGTATCGACATGTTTGACTGTGTCATGCCAACCCGAAATGCTCGTAATGGACATCTTTTTGTAACCAACGGCGTTATTAAGATTCGTAATGCCAAATATAAAGATGACACAACACCACTTGATCCTGAGTGTGATTGTTATACCTGTAAAAATTACACAAAATCTTATCTTCATCATTTAGATAAATGTGGTGAAATTTTAGGTGCTCGACTCAACACTATTCACAATTTACGCTATTATCAACGTTTAATGGCAGAGATTCGAGAAGCGGTTGCTAACAAACGTTATGAAGAATTTGTTACCGAATTTTATCAACGTATTGGCAAAACACCAGCCCCTTTTACAAAATAAAAAATTATCATCATAATTTTTAGGTGAAACTCTTGACACATCGAGGTTAGCGCAGTATTATGCGCATCCTAACGGCGAGTAGCGCAGCTTGGTAGCGCAACTGGTTTGGGACCAGTGGGTCGGAGGTTCGAATCCTCTCTCGCCGACCAATTTCAAAAAAAAAGCCTGCTCAATGAGTAGGCTTTTTTGTTATTCGCTTCAGTATAAAGGATGAGAACCGACGGAGGTTCGAGCCGAGCGTAGCGAGATAACGTTGCTTTAGCAACGACCCGAAGGGCGAGCATGAAATGCGAGTCATCCTCTCTCGCCGACCAATGTCAAAAAAAAGCCTACTTTTCTAAGCAGGCTTTTTTTGTTTCTGAATTTTGAGAATAAAATTTATCTCATTATTTTCTCTCTTTTATCTAACATATAATACGATCAACTATAAACTCATTCGAGCTTGAATCACTGGCTCTAATTGGGATAATATAGGTTCACTCAAATCCGTTTTGTTATTTAATTTATGTAATATTAAAGTCGCCGTATATTCTCCAATCTGTTTGGAAGGTAATGCGACAGTCGTTAATGGTGGAAAGCTTACTTCACTAAATTCATTATTACCAAATCCACTTACTGCTAATTGATAAGGGACACGAATGTGCCGACGTTGACATTCATAAAGCACACCACACGCTAATTCATCAGTCGTACATATTAAAGCGTCAAGTTCAGGCCAGTTGAGTAATATATCGGAGAGCAAATCGGAACCCGTACTAAAGTTAGCAGGTTTAGCTGCATTAATTACTCTATGATTGGGTAAATGATAAGTTAACATTGCTTTATGCCAACCGTGCAAACGCTGTTGAAAAAAATGATTCTGTTGATTAGCACATAGTAAACCAATATGGTGATAACCCTTTTTAATCGCATACTCGGTAAGCGTATACATAGCTAAACAATCATTTATTTCAACATTTAAATCTATTAAGTCTTCATATTGCTTGCCAATATTCATAATCGGTATTGTTTTGTAATTGGTGATTTGTTGAATTAACCCTTCATCTTCAACATGAAATAACAAAATTGCTTCAAGCTGATAACTGCTTAACGTATTAACTAATTGCGATTCGCATTTGTAATAATGGCACAATTCGATAATTAATGTCGTATAACCTTCTTTTGCTAAGTGAGTTTGCAAAGTATTAAGTAAAATTTTTGCTGTATGATCATATATTTTAGAAGTAATTACCGCGATAACTTTAATCGCCGATGCTGAAGCCAGTAAGCTTGCTGCGACATTGGGTTTATAACCCAATGTCGTAATCGCCAATTGAATTTTTTGACGGAGCTTATCCGAAACTTGCTCAGGTGTCCGTAAAGCTCTTGATACCGTCATAGCCCCGACACCAGCATGTTTCGCGACATCAAACAAAGTGATCTGCCCAGTACTCTTACGCTTTTTTATATCCTGCATGTTTTATCTCAATTAACGTTAACCCTTTTATTTATCTGGCTGTTTGCCCAAAGAATAATGAACTAAATTTTTTCATGGCTAGCAATCAAGTGCAGATTGTTCAAGCTGTTTTTTAATCATGATTATCGATATAATATTAACACTCTAAAAAATATGAGTTATCCATTCATTAAAAATGTTATCTGTATCACAAAACAGAGAAATTTTATTTTAACTTTGATAGCGCTATCACATTTCTACTATTTTTTAATTTCTATTATTGTGCAGTATGTTAATTTTTTAAAAGATATTAACTTTATATCGGTTTTAATGGAGGAAAAATGTTAGGTAAATGGTTAACCAACCAAACAGTCAATATTATTGATTCGGTTAAAGACTGGAAAGAAGCGATACAACTTTGTGCAACACCATTATTAAAAAATAATGCTATTTCACAAAATTACGTGGATGCTATTTTTCAGTTACACGAATCAATAGGACCTTACTACGTTTTGGCACCCGGTATTGCTATGCCACATGCCAGACCTGAACAGGGTGTAAATCAATTAGGATTGTCAATGTTATTGGTCAAGCAAGGCGTTAAATTCAATTCAGAAGATAATGACCCTGTTTATTTAGTGACTTTATTAGCGGCCAATGATAGCACCAGTCACATTGAAATGTTAACGCAATTAGCAACACTCTTCGGTGAATCAAACGATATGCAGACCATTTTTAAAGCACAACATCGTGATGAAATCTTGGCTGTGATTGATCAATATTAAATTAAATAGAAATGAGTAAAAGGATAAACAATATGAAAATTATGGCAGTTTGTGGTTCAGGTCTTGGTAGTAGTTTTATGGTTGAAATGAATATCAAAAAAGTCCTAAAAAAATTAAATATTGATGCAGAAGTTACACATGCTGATTTAGCTTCAGCAACACCCGATCAAGCTGATCTGTTTGTCATGACAAAAGATTTAGCCACCAGTTCTGGGATTCCTGCCGATAAATTAGTGGTGTTAAACAATATTATTGATATCAACGATTTAGAACAAAAACTCGTTGAGCATTTTGCCAAGAACTGAGCAAATCGTTAAGGAGTTACTATGATTCAGGAAATAGTAAAATTTATTGTTGATATCCTAAAAGTACCTGCGGTGCTTGTTGGCTTAATCGCAATGGTAGGATTATTAGCTCAACGTAAATCATTTGCCGATACGGTAAAAGGAACCATTAAGACTATTTTAGGCTTTTTGGTATTAGGTGGTGGTGCAACAGTACTTATTAGCGCAATTACACCATTAGGTATCATGTTTGAACAGGCGTTTAAACTTCAAGGAATCGTTCCTAATAATGAAGCTATTGTATCCATGGCATTAAATGAGTATGGCACAGCAACGGCATTAATTATGGCGTTTGGTATGATTGCCAATATTGTTGTTGCTCGATTTACGCGATTAAAATTCATCTTTTTAACCGGTCATCATACTTTTTATATGGCTTGTATGATTAGTATTATTTTAACCGTCTCAGGGTTTCAAGGTTGGCAATTAGTCTTCACCGGCGCACTGGTTTTAGGGTTAATTATGGCGTTTTTCCCTGCTTTAGCTCAACCACAAATGCGAAAAATTACCGGTAACGATGACGTCGCATTCGGTCACTTTGGTACGCTAGGTTATGTCTTAGCTGGTTGGCTTGGAAAGGCAGTTGGCAAAGGGTCTCGTTCTACCGAAGAGATGAACTTACCAAAAAACTTAAGCTTTTTACGTGACAGCTCAATTTCAATCTCGTTAACCATGATGATTATCTATCTAATTTTAGCCGTATTTGCCGGTTCAGATTATGTTGAAAACAATCTTAGTCATGGCGATAATTATTTAGTTTATGCCATTATTGAGGCGATCACTTTTGCAGCAGGTGTCTTTATCATATTGCAAGGTGTACGTCTAATTCTTGCCGAAATTGTCCCCGCATTTACAGGATTTTCAGAAAAATTAGTCCCTAACGCCAAACCTGCTTTAGATTGCCCTGTCGTATTTCCTTATGCACCCAATGCGGTATTGATTGGCTTTTTATTTAGCTTTTTGGGTGGATTAGTTGGATTATTTGTTTTAGGTCAACTTAACGCGGTACTCATTTTACCGGGTGTGGTTCCACATTTCTTCTGTGGTGCAACTGCTGGGGTATTTGGTAATGCAATGGGCGGACGCCGTGGGGCAATGCTTGGCGCATTTGCTAATGGTTTGTTAGTGACATTTTTACCTGTGGTATTATTGCCTGTATTAGGATCACTAGGTTTTGCCAATACCACGTTTTCTGATGTCGATTTTTGTGGTGTAGGCATTTTACTTGGTAATATGGCAAAATGGTTAAATAAAGATGTTATTATGATGATTATTGTTGCTATTTTTGCTTTATTAGTTGTGTATAACTATGTGGCTAAATCAAAAAGCGAGAGTCAGAGCAAATAATAAACATTTATTGTTTTGTATCCATTAAAATCCATCAAAATTGCCAGACTACACAGTCTGGCAATTTCATAAAAAAGGTCATTAAACTGTTATGTTTTTAAGAGAATAAAGAATGAATGATAACCAACAAGATGAAATTCATGTCACTGAACATATCTATCTTAGTCCTGCAACAACTGATTATGCCAAAGCGTTATACCACATTATTGATTCAAATCGTGTCTTCTTTAGTCAATTTATGACATGGTCAAAATTTGTCAAATGCGAGTCAGATACAGCTAATTTTTTAGCAGATTGTTTTGTCAAACATCAGCGTGATCAAACTAAAACCTATGTAATTTTACATAATAACCTATCAGTCGGGTTACTTTCCTTTAATTATATCGATAAAAATAATAAAACTGCCTATCTCGGTTATTGGTTAGATAGCAAAGCACAAGGTAAGGGTATCATTACACAAGCTATCCAAGCACTCACTCATCATTATGCTGTAAAAAAAATCATTAAACGCTTTGTCATTAAATGTGCTGTCACTAATTTGAAAAGTAATCAAGTCGCTAAGCGTTGTGGTTTTGATTATGAAGGAACACTCAAACAAGCCGAATATCTTAATGATGCGTTTTATGATCAAAATATCTATAGTTTAATTTCAAATTATATTTAAGCTACTTGTCATAAAAATAAACTGGCAATAGCCAGTTTATTTTATGAATTGATTAAATAACATCAAAACTTTAAAAGCAAGTCCTGAACTCACGATATAACCATATGCAATTAATCCGGCAATGATAATTAATGAAGCATATGCAATAGAGTATTGTGTTTTGTTATGATATTTTTTCATTTCACCAAGCGAAAGCTCTTTGTTTTGATTCTTTTTATGATAATAGTAGTATACTGGTAAGCCAATCAAGGTTAAAAAGATTGAAGCAATCCCATTTACAGTTTGATAAATCAACATACCATAAATAACATAAGCAGCCCCGCTTATAGCCACAATAGGAATAATAGGGTATCCAATAACTTTGTAAGGTCTAGGCACATCAGCATATTTTTTTCTGGCAATAATCACACCAATAAAAGTCAGTAGATAAAATACCCAAATCGCAAACATTGAAATTTCTGATAACCGATCAGCATCCAGCAATATCGAATACAAGAATGAAAAAATAACTAAGACAATAATAGCATTAACTGGGGAACGACTATCCTCATCAATCGTACTTAAAAAACGTGCCCCAATAATCGTACCTCGCTCAGCCATACTAAAAATAGTTCGTGATAAGGTCATGATATAACCATTAATGCCACCCAGAATTGAGACCATAATACCAACGGCAACCAAGTTTCCACCGAATTCCCCAAACATGCGTTGTGAAGCAATAGCTGAGGCATCATGTTTTAGTGATACCATTTCCTGTACCGGAAATATTTTAAATAGTGCAATGTTTATACAGGCATAGACAATAATTAAGAATAGGATTCCCAGAATGATTGCTTTAGGTAAAACTTTTGAAGGATTCCGGATTTCACCGGCTAAAGAGGCGACTTGCGCCCAACCGTCATAAGCAAACAGTGTCGCAAGAATGGCAACAGCGAAAGGTGCATAGGTTTCAATACCTTGTCCACTTGCACCAAGTAAGGCGACTTGTCCATTACCTTTCCAAAGACCAAAGATAGCTAATAAAAGGATAGGAATTAATTTACAAATCGTTGCAAAGGTTTGTAAATAGCCTGCCTCTTTAACCCCTATTGCATTAATCAAGGCAATAAAACCTAACACACCTGCACTAACCGCCATTCGATAAGCTTCATCAATATTAAATAATAAGCAAAAAACTGAGCTAAAATAGCCAACAAGTGCCCCTACTAATGATGGCGCAAAAAGAACAGTGATCATCCAACCATAAAGGTGAGATACTTTCGCACCATAAATTTTTTCTAAATAAACTAACATGCCACCAGTTTTAGGAAACATCACCCCTAATTCACACAATGTTAGTCCACCACAAATAGAAAAAATACCGCCTATTATCCACGCTAGTAATGCATAATTATAATCACCAGCGACTTCTAACACTGCGGGTGGTTTCATAAAAGCCCCTGCTCCTAAAACCATTCCGACAACCAGTGATAATGCAGAAACTAGACCAAGATCTTTCCGCAATTTATTTTCTAAATTGTGATCTGACATAAACGTCCTCTTTGAGTAATAATCTATATTAAGGAAAATTTATTTATAATAGAAGTTTATGAATAAAATTCAAGAAAGAATACTGTTAACTATCTGAAAAGAATTAAATTCATACAAAGAATGGGATTTTCATCTTTTAAATATAAAAAAGTCAGCATTAAGCTGACTTAAGCATATAAGTCGAAACCTTTTAGTTACTTTTTTTAGTTACTTCTTTTCATTTTCATATCAATGACCATACGCCCTTGAATTTTTCCTGCTTTCATTTCATCGATCATATCGTTGATATCTTCTAATGGTCTTTTTTCTACGATCGGGACAACTTTTCCTTCTGCACTAAATTGAAATGCTTCTGCAAGATCTTCTCGAGTCCCCACAAGCGAACCTAAAACTTGAATACCATCTAATACTGTTTTAGGAATACTTAAATCCATTGTTTCAGACGGTAAACCCAGTGCCACAACACGTCCTAAAGGGCGAACAGATTCAACAGCCTGATTAAAACCTGTCTTAGTTACTGATGTCACCACAGCACCATGCGCACCACCGCCCGTATGTTGTTTGATGTATGCCCCTACATCAGCTACTTTTTTAGGATTAACGACTAAATCTGCCCCCAATTTTTTACACAACTCTAATTGACTATCACTATTACTAATTGCCACCACTTTGTTATTAAAGACTTTTTTACCATACTCAACCGCCAAAGTTCCTAAGCCACCAATACCAAATACAGCAAGCCATTGCCCTGGTTTGGTATCCGCAACTTTAATGCCTTTATAAGTGGTAACACCGGCACATGTTACACTGGTTGCTTGAGCAGGATCTAATCCTTCCGGAACTTTAACGGCATAATCAGCCTTAACAATACAAAATTCTGCCATACCTCCGTCAACGGTATAACCCGAATTCAACGCACTACGACAGAATGTTTCATTACCCGATATACAATATTCACAAGTCCCACAACCTGCATGAAACCATGCAATACTCACCCTATCGCCAACTTTTAAACTTTTTACATCGGGCGCAACTTTAGTCACTATGCCGACACCTTCGTGACCAATTACTCTACCCGGCTTTTTACCAAAATCGCCCGAAGCAACATGAAGATCCGTATGGCAAAGACCGCAATATTCAACTTCAACTAAAGCTTCACCAGCTTCTAATGGACGGATAGGAATATCTTTAATGTCGACTTGGCCATCGCAAGCATTTCTTATAACAGCAGCTTTCATTTCTTTCTCCTGAATAATTAAAATTTAACTCATAATTGTATTTATTTTAGTCTTATTTTTATTAAAAAATATGCTTATCTTCAAAGTTTTAAAAAAATTTATATCCTATTTTATTTATTGATATTGTATAAAAACCTATAAAGCTAATTAATCTCACTATTTAGAATTTGCATTTTTATTTCAATTTATACAGTGCCGATAGATGAAGTATGAGTAGTTTTGTCTTAGAACTACTGTTTAGTACAGTCTATAGAATACAAAAAATGAATGCGTATTAATGTTAAGTTAGCCAACAGGCATCAACCACATTGACAAATTTTAACGATTTTTCTAGAAAATAATATCAAACTATCACAATGTATCACTTTCCAGAAAGGCAACTAATGAACTGAAATTTAATCATTTTTAGCTTTAATCAAAACTAGCACTAAATGACTAATAAATCATCGAGTAATAAATCTACAATGAAAAATCTTTTTAAATGGAGAGTTGTAAAATGGCTACAAAACGTATTTCTCGTGGTAAATTTACCCGTATGCAACAATTATCAAACCAAGAAGGTATTATTGCTGCGTTAGCAATCGATCAGCGTGGTTCAATGGTTAAAATGATGGAAGCCGCCGTTGGTAAGGATCGTTATCATGTTGATATGGTGTATGAATTCAAAGAGCTTGTTTCTCAAGAATTAACAAAATATGTCAGTGCAATTTTGTTAGACGAAGAGTATGGCTTTAAAGGTATGGCGAAAAAAAATCAAAATGCGGGTTTAATCATTTCTTATGAAAAAACGGGTTATGATGCTAACACACCCGGTCGTTTACCTGACGTATTACCGGAAGATTCTTTACAACGGTTATTAAAAAAAGGGGCAGATGCAGCCAAGGTTTTAGTCTATTACAACCCTGATGATCCACAAGATATTTTAGATAAAAAGCATGCATTTTTAGAACGTATTGGAGATGAAGCAAGAGCGGCTGATATTCCCCTCTTTGTTGAACCTATCGTGTATGATAACACGGTGACAGATGATAAAAGTCCTGAATTTGCCAAAATCAAACCACAAAAAGTGATCAATACCATTAAAGAGTTCACGAAAAACCACTATTACATCGATGTTTTAAAAGTCGAAGTTCCTGTACTTTTTAAACATGTTGAAGGCTTCAATGATAATAATGTTGTAGTGTATTCACAAAAACAAGCTGCGGATTATTTTAAACAAGCCAGCGATGCCGCCACGCGTCCTTTTATATATTTAAGTGCCGGTGTTCCGACCAAAACATTCCATCAAGAGTTAATTTTTGCGGGTGAAAACGGTGCTAAATATAGTGGTATTTTAGGTGGTCGTGCCACTTGGTTTGAAGGTGTTGCCGTTTATGCCAAAGAAGGGAAAGAAGGACTAAAACGCTGGTTAGATACCACCGGACGGGAAAACGTTGAAGAACTCAATAAGATTTTAAAACAATATGCTACGCCATGGTATGACATTTACGGCGGTAAAGACCAAATTGAAATCATTGATCTTAAATTAGGTAATTAATCGCTCAGTTTCAACATGCTAACTACGATTTATCATATTGTTAGCATGGGTTAATACTTATCGTATTCCTATTTTCTAATTGTTAACTCATTAACCTAGGTTAATGAGTTTTTTTGCTTCAAAATATTGGTAATTATACGGCTTTATCAAAAAACAGATTAACCTTACTCTGTTTTGACATCGATTCCAGATAAGCTTTAATTTTAGGCGGAAAGGTCAAACTCTTTACACAAGTTAAATTACGTAATACAGGAAATAATAAGATATCATCCAATGATAAATTACCATTACAAGCATGTGCTGAAACAATCAGGGGTGCTAGTTTATCTAGAATGTTTGATACGGACATGACTAATTCATCAGTTTGTTCAAGACATGCATCAAACGAACCTATTTTTTTGGTTTTATTGGCAACAAAATCATCAATAGCATGTTGAGTTGCAAATTCCGCTAAACCGAGTTTAATATAGCGAGGACACTCTAATTTATAATCATAGTGTTGTAATTGCTTAATTAACGCTGATATTTCGGATGATTGTGATCCAACTAAAATTGGTTTGCCCCCATATTTATTGTCGATGTAATCCACAATATCTAAACTTTCTGGCATATAACTCCCGTCATCTTTTTGCAAAATCGGAACCATTTTTTCGCCGATCATGCTTTGCGGTGTTTCCGAATCATCACTAAGTAAAACGTGCTCTTCAACCGGTATATTTTTCAAACCAAAAATCATTCTTGCTCGTGCACAGAAAGGACAATGTTCATAAATATATAGTTTCATTTTTATCTCCTTAAACGGTCAATACACCATAATAAGAAAGTTAATCCCAAAAATAATAATAGCACTTTACTGACATTATATAATGCTTTTATATAACCTATTTTTTCAATGTTGATAAATGGATACGGATATTGATGTGTAAAATAACCTCGTACGAAGATATAAATAGCATACGCTATCATTGACAATATCGAACCAATAACAACTTTGGCGTTGATACGTCTGAATGGTCCCCAAATAAGCCAACTCAAAATACCTAATAGGGGAATAACAACATGTAAACTTTCATTTGTAAAACGCAATAAACTATTTGGCGGTTGATGAATACCGCGTAAAATTGAGTTATAAATTATTGCAGTAATAATTACACCAATTAAGCCATTTAATCGAATAACATTAAAGCTATAACGGTTACAGTTAGGTTTAAAGGTTAAAAATAGGCAACTTATTGCTAGCATGAGATTGGAAAGAACAGTAAAAAAACTATAATAAAATATTATTCGACCTATCGGCGTACCAGGTTGCCATGGACGAAGCCGAGCATGCCAATAAACATGAGTTTCAATACCAATTACGAATAACGCATAAACCGCGATAAAAAGGTAAATATTTCGCTTTAACATATAATTACATTGAGGAAATTTTAGAAATGATAAGTATATATCAAACAATGCAAGCCACATATTTTTTTCACTAACATCAATAACATTATATCAGTAAAAAGTTAAAATAATGTCTTTTATCATACAATATGATATTCATGATTCAACATGAGTTACACTGCAATTAATTGCTAATTTAGTATATAATATTTTCTATATTTAAAATGTAGAGATAATCTTGGTGTCAAAAAACCACATTCGTCCTCACAATGACAAACTCGTTGAAGAATTCCTCAACGCCATATGGTTAGAACGAAATTTAGCGGAAAATACTATAGAATCTTATAAACTTGATCTATTGGCACTCAATCAATCGCTACAGTTGAAAAATGTGAATTTTATTACTGCTCAGACCACTCATTTGCAAGATTTTTTAATGCAACGGGTTGCCGATGGTTATCAAGCAAGTAGCACCGCACGACTGATGAGTGCAACAAAACGTTTTTTTCAATTCTTATATCAAGAGAATTATCGCACCGATGATCCTTCAGCTGTCCTGTCTTCGCCTAAATTACCCAAAAAATTACCTAAAGATTTAACTGAATCACAAGTTGAGGCTTTGCTTGAATCCCCTAATACTCAAGACTCATTAGAGCTTCGAGACAAAGCCATGTTAGAAGTGCTTTATGCAACCGGTTTACGCGTAACAGAATTAGTAAGTTTAGAAATAAGTGATATTAGTTTACGACAAGGTGTGATTCGGGTAATAGGTAAGGGAAATAAAGAACGTTTAGTCCCACTGGGCGAAGAGGCCATTTATTGGTTAGAATACTATTTTAAATATGGACGCGATGATTTACTTAAATCGGGGCCAGTCGATGTGCTTTTCCCAAGTAGACTTGGAAAAAAAATGACACGACAGACATTCTGGCATCGAATAAAATATTATGCCATACTAGCTGATATAAATATTGAAGCACTTTCTCCTCATGTGCTTCGGCATGCATTTGCTACCCACTTACTTAATCATGGGGCAGACTTGCGGGTTGTTCAAATGTTATTGGGACATAGCAGCCTTTCAACTACGCAAATCTATACCCATGTAGCAACAGAAAGGTTAAAGCAATTACACAGCAAACATCATCCTCGAGCATAGGGTTTAAAAAATAAGGATAAGTAAATGAAAAAATTAGTTTTAGGTTTGGCGTTAATTTCAACCTCAGTTTTGGCAGGTAATAGTGACATTACCGATACCATGAGTAAGCTAGGTTATGAGAATAAAGATTTAAAAATTACCAACACGCCCGTAAAAGGTTTGAAAAGTGTAGTCACACCCGATGGAACCTTTTATGTCACGGACGATGGTAAATATTTAACTCAAGGCCCTATCTATAATGTTGAAGGTGACGAGCCGAAAAACATCGCTAATAGCACTAATTTGGCATTAATGAAAACTATCGAAAAAGATGCTATCATTTACAAAGCCAAAGATGAAAAATATGTGATTTCAGTATTCACTGACTATACTTGTCATTATTGTAAATTGTTGCACGAGAATATAGATCAATATTTAAATAATGGCATTTCAGTCCATTATTTCGCCTACCCTCGTGCAGGTGCTGATAGTGAAGTTGGTAAAAACATGCAATCTATCTGGAGCGTTGCTGATCGCAAAGCTGCTTTTGATAAAGCTTACAAAGGCGATCCTATTACACCAGCTACCAGCGACGTTCCTTATGTTACTCAGCAATTTAACGTAGGTCGACAACTAGGTATAAGCGGTACCCCGTCAATCGTTTTATCCGATGGGCAACTTATTCCAGGTTACGTACCAGCCGATAAATTAATTGAAATCTTAAAAAACACAGCTAAATAATTTTTAATTAAATACTAGCTAAAATTCAAATTTATAATTAATAAGTATGTTAGCGCAAATGCGCTAACATTGAAAATATGAATAAAACTAAATTAGTACGTCGTAAATTACCCGAGTTACATCCTGAATTTTCGAATGACATTCCAACATTATTGCAACGAATCTATGCTCTACGTGGCGTGACATCAAGCAAAGAGATTGATTATGCTGCTCGAAATCTAAGTAATTATGATCAGTTAAATGGTATAGATAAAGCCGTTGAAATTATCTATTCAGCCATGAAAAACAATCAACGAATCATGATTGTCGGCGATTTTGATACCGATGGGGCGACCAGTACCGCATTGGCTGTCCGAGCATTAAAACAGATGGGATGTCAGTTTGTCGACTATATTATTCCTGACCGATTTGAAGATGGTTATGGTTTAAGTGTTGAAGTGGTTAAAAAAGCGATATCATCGAAAGCTGACCTGATTATTACTGTCGATAATGGCATTTCAGCTATTGAAGCAGTCGAATTTGCTAAACAAGCTAATTTGCCAGTCATTATTACCGATCATCATTTATGCCCAAACCCGTTACCTTCGGCGGATGCCATTATTAACCCTAATTTACCTGATTGTACCTTTCCCTCCAAAAATTTAGCTGGAGTGGGCGTGACATTTTATTTAATGTTAGCGTTAAGAGCAAAATTACGGCAAGAAAACTGGTTTAATGATAATCAGTTAGCTGAATTTAACATTGCTAATTTATTAGATTTAGTTGCACTGGGAACTATTGCCGATGTCGTGAAACTGGATCATAACAACCGTATCTTAGTTCATCAAGGCGTTAGCCGAATCCGCTTTGGTTACTGTTGTGAAGGTATTAAGGCATTATTGCAAGTTGCCAAAAAAGATTGCTGTTCATGTAATGCGACTGATCTTGCTTTTTACATTGCACCAAGATTAAATGCCGCTGGGAGAATGGACAATATGTCGCTTGGTGTCGAATTATTACTCTGTGACCACCCTGACACCGCCCTTAACTTAGCAACTGATCTTAATAATTTAAATAATGATCGCAAATTAATTGAACAGACGATGCATCAAGAAGCACTGTCTTTCATTGAAAAAATGGAGAATGAAAAAACCTCGATTCCTCACTTTCTAGTGGTTTATCACCCCGAGTGGCATCAAGGTATCATTGGGATTTTATCTTCCCGTTTGAAAGAAAAATATCATCGTCCGGTTATTTCGTTTGCTTCTACTCAAGATGGTTTTTTAAAGGGATCTGGACGGTCAATTAAAGGAATTCATTTACGCGATTTACTTGATGAATTGCAGCACTTACACCCTGAGCTTATGGTAAGTTTTGGGGGACATGCGATGGCGGTTGGTTTAACAATACATGAAAATGATTTATCACGTTTTACCGCATGTGTTGAAGCATTATTACTTAAACGATTAGATGACAAATTATTAGAAACGGTTATTGAAACAGACGGGGAAATCGATGGACAAGATTTCAATTATTCAATTGCCAAACAATTAAAAGATTCCGGGCCTTGGGGAGAAGGATTCCCTGAACCTATTTTTGATGGTGAATTCATCATTCATCAACAGCGATTATTGGCAGACAAGCATCTTAAATTGGTTTTAGAACCTAAAAATGGCGGACCAATCATTGATGGTATTGCATTTAATGTTGATCGTCTAGAATGGCCTGATTTATCAATAAAACAAGCTAAACTTGTTTATCATTTAGACGTAGATGAGTTTCGTGGTAATCAAGCTGCCAAATTATTGATTAGACATTTGTGGCCTATCGCATAGTTGATCAAAATCGATTATAATTCGCAGAATATTTAAAAGTTACATTACATTAACCTTTGATATAATTCAGATAAAGACTAGTTTATTAACATAATTTGTAGAGATTGAGGACTAAAAATGCATATTCATATTCTTGGGATCTGTGGCACATTTATGGCAGGAATTGCATTAATAGCCCGTTCTCTTGGCCATAAAGTTACTGGCTCAGATAAAAACGTTTATCCACCTATGAGCACGCTTTTACAAAAAGAGCATATTGACATTATTGAAGGTTATGATCCATCACAACTGACTCCTAGCCCGGATTTAGTCATTATTGGTAATGCCTTATCCAGAGGTAATCCTTGTGTCGAGCATATACTAAATAGTAATATTCCTTATATTTCTGCACCACAATGGTTACATGACAATGTATTAAAAGATCGTTGGGTTATCGCTGTTGCAGGAACGCATGGTAAAACAACCACAGCAGGCATGGTCAATTGGATTTTAGAAAAACAGGGATATAAACAAGGTTTTGTGATTGGTGGTGTACCGGGTAATTTTGATGTTTCCGCTCGATTAGGCGAAGGTAAATTTTTTGTTATTGAAGCCGATGAATATGATTGTTCGTTTTTTGATAAACGCTCCAAGTTTATGCATTACTGCCCTAAAACGCTTATTATGAACAATCTTGAGTTTGATCATGCTGATATCTTTGATGATCTTAATTCAATTCAAAAACAATTTCATCATTTGGTACGTTTAGTCCCTAGCAAAGGGCTGATTATTTCGCCTCAAGATGATGTGAATTTACGACAAGTCTTAGCCAAAGGTTGCTGGAGTGAACAAACTTTTACTGAGTCAGAATCTGGTTGGCTAGCTCAAAGAATTAACCATGACGCAAGTCACTTTGCTGTTTATTACAATAGTCAAAAAGTCGGCGAAGTAGAGTATTCTTTGGTTGGTGAACACAATATGCATAATGCACTCATGTCAATTGCTGCAGCCCATAATGTCGGTATTCAACCGGCTGATGCTTGTTTAGCTCTCAGCTCATTTGTTAATGCTAAACGACGTTTAGAACTTTATGGTAAAGTCAATAATATTGAAATATATGACGATTTCGCACATCATCCAACGGCTATTTTGGCAACCTTAGAAGCGCTACGTAGTAAAATTGGTGCTAATCGTCGTATTCTGGCAGTGTTAGAGCCTCGCTCAAATACCATGAAATTAGGCATATCGAAAGATGAATTAGCGCCGTCATTAGGTCGTGCCGATGAAATCTTCATTTTTCAACCAGAACAGTTACCATGGTTAGTCGTTGATGTTGTTGATGCTTGTATTCAACCGGCTTATTGGTCTGGTGATATTGATTTGTTAGTTGAAATGATTGTTAAATCAGCAAAACCAACCGATGCAATATTAATTATGAGCAATGGAGGATTTAATGGTATTCATAAAAAGCTTTTGGATAAGTTAACAAAACAGCAAAGCAAAGAGCAGGAAGACCAAGATTTAATCTAATTGATTTTTATGCTTGTCGGTATGGCTAGATACCTAGCCTACCATACAAGTATAAATAGCACACCTTTCACAATCTTTTCAAGATATTACAATTTGTTTATCAACAATCAAAATCGGATCGCCCCAATCAGCATTGACTGGCAAAATTGATTTTAAGAAATAGATTTCAAATCGATTACTAATTATAAATGCACTACTAACTACAATGCACCGTTATGGCTAATCCACCCCGTGATGTTTCACGATATTTGGCATTCATATCTTTACCTGTCTCGTACATCGTTTCTATTACTTTATCAAGAGATACAATGGCAGCAGTTGTTCGTCTTAGCGCCATACGTGTCGCATTAATCGCTTTTACTGCAGCAATGGCATTACGTTCAATACAAGGGACTTGTACTTGACCATCTACGGGATCACAGGTTAAACCAAGATTATGCTCCATACCAATTTCAGCCGCCATACACACCTGTTCAGGACTGCCACCCAGTAATTCCGCAAGTCCAGCTGCAGCCATTGAACAAGCTACTCCCACCTCACCTTGACAACCTACTTCAGCCCCCGAAATAGAAGCATTATTTTGGTATAAAAGCCCTATGGCGCCACAAGTTAAAAAATACCGAACATAGGTATCAGGAGTTACTGGATCAATAAACTTATCATAATAAGCAAGCACTGCTGGAATAATACCGCAAGCCCCATTGGTTGGCGCTGTCACCACCCGCCCCCCTGCTGCGTTTTCTTCACTGACCGCTAAGGCAAACATATTTATCCAATCGATAATAATCATCGGATCATTATCATTTTTACTGGTTGATAATTGTCGGTAAAGTGCATTCGCTCGACGAGGTACTTTTAATGCACCCGGTAATAAACCTTCAGTGTGGATACCTCGCTTAATACAATCTAACATGGTTTGTCCAACCAACGTAAAATAGTTGATAATTTCCTGTTGCGAATGGAGTTGTAACTCATTTTTAAGCAGAATGCTTGATATCGATAATGAGTTTTCATCACAGTGCTGCAAAAGTTGTGCTGCCGATGAAAAAGGATAAGGAAAGTCAACCGTATTTTGATCTTGTTGACCAAACTGTGTATCTTCTACAATTTTACCACCACCGACCGAATAATAAGTGGTTTGAGCAAGTATTTGCTCACCTTGATAAGCCGTTAAAGTCATACCATTTTCATGCTTAGGCAAAAAAGTAGAGTGAAATAGAATATTTTCACTTGAAAACGCTATTTCATAACGACCATTATAGATAGATAACCGTTTATTTTGATTCATATTTTGAATAAAAATAGGAATATCATCGATATTAACGGTATCGGGTTTTTCACCCGCTAGCCCTAAAATAATAGCGATATCAGTATGATGACCTTTACCTGTCAAAGATAATGAACCATAGACATCGGCAATAATCTTAGTCACAACAGGCATTTGACCATTATCAATTAACTGATCGATAAATGCTTTGCCTGCTCGCATTGGACCAACAGTATGCGAGCTTGAAGGGCCAATACCAATTTTAAATATCTCAAAAACTGAAGCCATTTGTTTCCTTTATACGGTTAACGTCGATTAAAGTAAGAATAACTATTTGATCAAAGATGATGGCTATATTATGGCGTTAACCATGGCATAATCAAGTATAGAATCAAGCTTTCAATTTAAATCGTAAAAAATTTTGCCCAGCGAAGATATGCGCCTTAGTCATGTTGTTAATTTTCATTTTATCTCTCTTTATTTGCTTAAATTTATAAATAATTTTTGTCGATTACAACAATTACGCATAAAATTACTTTAGTGTTACGCGACGGACTGCTAAACTAGCTCACATTTTAGTATATTCATTAGTACATTATTTTTTTCAGGATAAATTTATGCGAACCAGTAAATATCTTCTTTCTACATTAAAAGAGACTCCAGCAGACGCTGAAGTGATAAGCCATCAATTAATGTTACGTGCCGGCATGATCCGTAAAGTTGCCGCAGGATTATATACTTGGCTGCCCACTGGTTATCGTGTACTTAAAAAAGTTGAAAATATTGTTCGGGAAGAGATGAACAAAGCAGGGGCAATTGAAGTGTTAATGCCAGTTGTGCAACCTGCTGATATTTGGCAAGAAAGCGGCCGTTGGGAACAATATGGTCCGGAATTATTACGTATTAAAGACCGGGGAGATCGTGATTTTGTATTAGGTCCAACCCATGAAGAAGTGATCACTGACTTACTACGCAACGAAGTGAGTTCATATAAACAGTTACCGCTTAATGTTTATCAAATTCAAACCAAATTTCGTGACGAAGTCCGCCCTCGATTTGGCGTAATGCGTTCTCGTGAATTTATTATGAAAGATGCTTATTCATTTCATACTTCACAAGAATCCTTGCAAGAAACCTATGATGATATGTATAAAGCCTACAGTGCCATATTTACACGTGCAGGTTTAAATTTTAGAGCGGTACGAGCTGATACGGGTTCTATTGGTGGCAACTGGTCGCATGAGTTCCAAGTATTAGCCGACAGTGGTGAAGATGATATTGTCTTTTCTACCGAATCTGATTACGCGGCGAATATTGAGATGGCACAAGCATTAGCGCCAACACTAAGTCGCCTTGCACCAACCAAGGCGATGGAACTGGTTGATACACCTAATGCCAAAACGATTGATGAATTAGTTGCACAATTTAATTTACCTATTGAAAAAACAGTTAAAACACTTATGGTTAAGGCGACTAAAGAGAGTGGGCACCAACTTGTGGCTTTATTAGTCCGTGGTGATCATACGTTGAACGAAATCAAAGCGGAAAAAATTGATATAGTGGCATCGCCTTTAGAATTTGCAACTGAAGATGAAATTCGTGCGATAGTGAATGCAGGACCAGGTTCATTAGGACCGGTAAACCTTGATATGCCAATCATCATTGACCGTGATGTGGCAGTCATGAGCGACTTTAGCGCAGGCGCCAATATCGATCATAAACATTATTTCAATATCAACTGGGACAGAGATATCACTTTACCGCGTATCGAAGATATTCGTAATGTGGTTGAAGGCGATATTAGCCCTGACGGTAAAGGAACATTACAAATTAAACGTGGTATTGAAGTAGGACATATTTTCCAATTAGGTACCAAATATTCTCAAGCGATGAAAGCCACTGTTCAAGGGGAAGATGGTCAAAATCATGTCATGATTATGGGGTGTTATGGTATTGGTGTAAGTCGTATTGTCGCAGCAGCGATTGAACAGTGCCACGACGACCGCGGTATTATTTGGCCTGACGCAATTGCGCCTTTTAGCGTTGCCATAATACCAATGAATATGCATAAATCAGAAAAAGTACAAGCCACTGCTGAAAAGCTTTATGCAGATCTACAATCAGCAGGTATTGAAGTACTCTTTGATGATCGTAAAGAGCGACCGGGCGTGATGTTTGCTGATGCCGAACTCATTGGTATTCCACATACTTTTGTCATCGGTGAACGCAATCTTGAAAATGGCGAAGTTGAATATAAACACCGTGCTGGTGGTGAAAAATCGCTAGTAAAAATCGATGAATTGATGACATTTATTAAAAAACGTCTTCAAACAGTTTAAATAAACATGTTCGAATAATTAGTTATGCAAAATACAACACAACAGTTAAAAATGAGTCATAACCGTATTACAACGATTGTGATATGTCTACTACTGCTGTGTTGTATGAGTTTAAATCTCATTGGCTGTCAATCTAAGCTTAATTCTGATTATCAATTACCGGATAATTTTCATCAAGTGTCTAACGATATCTATCGCTCAGAACAACCTTCAATAACTGAATTTAAATATCTTGATAAACTTGGCTTTAAAACCATTATAAATTTACGGCTATTTCACAGTGATCGTGAGTTAGTCGAAAATACACAGATGTCAGAAGTTTGGATTCGAATGCGGGCAGGTGATATTACTGATGAGAAAATGATCCAAGTAATGAAAGCAATTCATACCTCCCCTAAACCGATATTAATCCATTGTTGGCAAGGTAGTGATCGTACCGGCGTCGCTATTGCTATGTACCGTTTGGTTTTTGAAAATTGGACTAAATCTCAAGCTATTAATGAGTTAATGCAAGCTGAATTTGGTCATCACTACAATGTTTATCCCAATATCAAAAAATATCTTGAAACAGTTGATATTGAAAAAATTCGCTCTGCCGTTTTTCAATAAAAAGATAGAAATTTTGATAACCCTAAACAACGTCATTGATTAAAGATGCTATCTGTTAGGCTTATTAACTTTATGTAAAGTTTAATCACAAATTCAAAGTGATATTGTGTTTTTTTTCAGCTAAAATAACTATTAATAATTTTATTATCCCTATGGAATAAAATAATGCTAAAAAAAACAATTGCATTTTTAATCTCGGCTTCATTGCTATTGCAAAATACCTCATTGGTATATGCAGATAACATTAACTTGCCCGATATTGGTACAGCGGCTGCATCAACATTAAGTATCGGTCAAGAAATGGAAATGGGGGATTATTACATGCGAATGTTACGCGCTCAAGCCCCTATTCTAAATGATCCTGTTTTGAATCAATATATTAATGATTTGGGTCAAAAATTAGTTTCAAAATCAGAATCGGTACAAACCCCTTTTCACTTTTATATCATGCGTAGCGATGTCCTTAATGCTTTCGCTTTTTTTGGTGGTAATGTCGTTGTCCATTCTAAGTTAATACTTGATACGGATAACGAAAGTCAACTAGCGTCGGTCATGGCTCACGAAATAGGTCACGTCACCCAAAGACATTTAGCCCGTGCAATCGAAGCCCAAAATCGTAACAGTCCTTATTTTTGGGGAGCTACGTTAGGTTCTATATTACTTACATTAGCAAATCCTGAAGCTGGAATGGCTGCAATGACAAGTACAATGGCGGGGTCTGCACAAAGTATGATTAGTTTTACTCAGAGCAATGAGCAAGAAGCGGATCGTGTTGGTCTTAGGACTTTAGTCAAAGCCGGATTTGATCCTTATGCATCATCTGAATTTTTGCAAAAACTTGCTGACCAAACGCGCTTTAGTAGTAAACCGCCTGAAATATTACTTACTCACCCATTGCCTAATAATCGTTTAACTGACGTTCGCAACCGAACTTTGCAATATAGTAAAAAAAATATTACTTCTTCTCTTGATTACTATTTAGCTAAAGCTCGATTGGCGATTATTACGGCTAAAAATAAAAATGCCGCTTTGTTATTAATTCAAGATTATAAAAAATTAAATAATCAACCAAGCAAAATTGCCATCATATACTGTGGCGCATTGGCGGATTATCAGGCAGGTAAATATCAACAAGCCAAACAGCAACTTCAACCATTATTAGATAGTCAGCCTGATAATCTATGGTTTATTGATTTAATGACTGATATTGATTTAGAACTTAATAATAATAGTGCTGCCATTACACGATTACAGCAAGCTTTAAAAAAATTTCCTAGCAGCACAGCGATACAATTAAATTTAGCGGCGGCTTATAATAATAATAAAAATTACCAACAGGCGGTTAGCCTTCTTCATCGCTATACCCATGAT
Organism: Gilliamella sp. CG22; assembly: GCF_046635725.1. Lineage (NCBI taxonomy): Bacteria > Pseudomonadati > Pseudomonadota > Gammaproteobacteria > Orbales > Orbaceae > Gilliamella > Gilliamella sp. CG22. The sequence continues at coordinate 44,706 of NZ_JBIDFK010000012.1, read as the reverse complement.
CATAATGACGATATGAATGGCTGGGATGAATTGATTAAAGCTTATGGTGGGCTGCACTCAACAGCACAACAAATGACTGCAAGAGCTGAGCTTATTGCTTTACAAGGTAGATTTGATGAATCTATTCAATTGCTGCAAAACGCTAAAAATAGAGCTAAAGGTGATCAAATCACACTATCTAAAATAGACGCCAGAATAAATCAATTAAAGCAACTGCAAAAACGCTTTGCAAAATACAAAAGGTAAAATTTATAATTTTCTGGCTAATGGCATCCACATTAGCCAGAAAAATATTCATTCAGAAATTTATTTATTGGCTAAATGATCAACGTTATTATAAAACTTAACCGAAAATTGCCCTTCAAGCTGATTTTCATCTTGTTTATAGTTAACCACACTGATACTTGTATTTAACATACGTGGAAAATACGCTTCATCACGGTGTAAACGCCAGTCTCCTCCATTTAAAACACAAAGTAGTATCCGTAATACTGTGCCATGAGAAACAACTAAAATATTACCGGTATCTCGCTTAGTATTTTCGATAATGGTCTTTAATGCTCGCTCCATACGTGCCAAAACTTGTTGATAATTTTCACCTTGATTGACTGTAGCATCAAAGTTAGCAGGATCAGTAAGATAAGTGTTAAATTCTGGAAATGCTTTTTTTAATGTCGGTACATGTTTACCTTCCCAAATACCAAAATCCATTTCGCATAAATCTGAAAGTTCAGCGGTTGGAATAACATTTACATTTTCATTGATGATATAGTCTCGAGTTTCCATTGCACGCTGTTGAGTACTTGAATAAGCCTGTATGAACGGAATATCTTTAAGGTACTTTCCTGTCACCTTTGCACCTAAAATTCCTTCTTCTGTTAAAGGGGAATTCTGTGAGCCTTGCATTTGATCTTTAATATTCCATTCCGTCTGACCGTGTCTAATTAAATATAAATTGATATCTTTCATTGGTGCTAACTACCTTATTTATTTTTTAAATTATACTTGTTTAAATTTATCTTTTCTAAGCTGAGTTAAACAAGCTTGCAATGTGGCATCCATTGGGGCTTGTAATAGCATTTCTTGCTGGGTTTTAGGATGAATAAATTTGACACTCGCCGCATGTAAAAAAAGACGGTTGAGTGTAGTATGTGATAATAATGCATCAAATTGGCGATCCCCATAACGATCATCAAAAGCAATCGGATGATTAGCATATTGCGTATGAATTCGAATTTGATGAGTACGGCCTGTTACAGGACTGGCTTTTATCAACGTGGCAAACTCAAATCGTTCTTCTACTTTAAATCGTGTTTCTGAAGGTTTTCCTTCTTTATCAACTTTCACCACTCGTTCACCACTTTTGAGCACATTTTTTAGCAATGGTGCTTGAATCACTTTACATTCAGAAGACCAATTGCCTTTCACTAACGCTAAATAATTTTTTTGCATCTGCTTTAGACGAAGCTGTTCATGCAACGCTTTTAATGCAGAGCGTTTTTTAGCAATCAACAGTACCCCTGATGTTTCACGATCGATACGATGCACCAACTCTAAAAATTTTGCTTCAGGCCTTAACGCGCGTAATCCTTCAATCACACCAAAACTTAAACCACTGCCACCATGCACCGCAATGCCCGAAGGTTTGTTGATAGCTAAAATCATCTCATCTTCATAAATAATTGCCTTTTCTAATTCGGCCACTTTATTTAATTTTGTTGAGATTTCGGGCGTGGCTTTTTCAGCAACTCGAATAGGAGGAATACGAACTTCATCGCCAATATTCAATTTGTATTCTGGCTTAATACGTTTTTTATTCACTCGCACTTCACCTTTGCGTAATATACGATAGATCATACTCTTTGGTACACCTTTCAAATAGGTGAGTAAAAAGTTATCAATACGTTGAGTCGCATTTTCTTCAGATATAGTCACAAAAGTAACGTTTAATTTTTTTTGTGGAGCGTTTGTGTGCATAAGAGATGATTAGTCCGCTATCAATGAGTAAAAGTCGTTTACATTATTCTTAAATAATCTACACTAATCTTAATTATAATTAGGTAGTTTTTTTCAGTATAATAAAAGCAAAACAATTATAACGGAATCTGGGAGAATAAAATAGTATGTTATCGCTGCTTAATCAGTACTCACGTAGAAGGTTTGCTTGGTTTTTACTTTTTCTTTCAACCGTTGTTTTTGAATTAATTGCTCTACATTTTCAATACAATTTAGGTCTTGCACCCTGTACATTGTGCATTTATCAACGTTGTGCAATATTTGGTATCATGATAGCAAGCTTTATTGGATTTCTGGCTCCTCGCAAAACATCTTTTCGTTTAGCCGGTATTTTTATTTGGCTTATTAGTGCATTTCAAGGTTTTCGATTAGCAAAATTCCATGCACAACTACAGTTCGAGCCAAGCTTTGGTGATACGTGTTCAATTAAAACTGAATTTCCATCCTGGTTACCTTTAGATACTTGGTTACCTGAAGTATTTAGTGCTTATGGTTCTTGCTCTGAAAAAATCTGGTCATTTTTAACGATTGAAATGTCACAATGGATGATCATCATTTTTGCTTGCTATTTTATTGTGGGTCTGATCATATTGTTTATGCAGCTCTTTTCACCGAAAGAATCAACATGGCATAAGTAAACAATTTATAGAACTGGCACTTTTTGTTGATTTTGCTAGAATATATGGCAATTTTTAGTTATTAATTGTCATATTTAAATGCTTTTGGAATATCATCCCCCTACTGATCCTTGGCTGTCAATTTTATATCAAGACGATCATATCGTTGTTGTTAACAAACAACCGGGAATCTTATCGGTTTCTGGTAATAAACCACAATTTATTGACAGTATCATTCATCGTTTGCAACAAAAATATAGTTATGTGGAATCGGTACACCGTTTAGATATGGCAACCAGTGGCATTATGGTTGTCGCATTATCTAAACTTGCCGATCGAGAAATTAAAAAACAATTTCGAGAACGTATTCCTAAAAAAACCTATATCGCGGTTGTGCATGGACATGTTGAGCAAGACACCGGATCTGTTGAATTACCACTGATTTGTGATTGGCCAAATCGTCCTAGACAAATGGTAGATAAGGAAAATGGCAAATATGCATTAACAGAGTATCAAGTTATTGCAAGAAATCCCGATAATACAACTCGCATTAAATTATTTCCATTTACAGGACGCTCTCATCAACTGCGTGTGCATATGCAAGCTATTGGTCATCCAATTTTAGGCGATAAATTTTATGCCCATCCAGAAGCTTTCTCGATGTCAAAAAGATTACTATTGCATGCACAATTATTAACAATTAATCATCCTAAATCAGGTGAAAACATGACTTTTACTTGTGATCCTGAATTTTAAATAAGTAAATATAAAAAACACTTATTATGTTTAAGCAATCAGCTCAAATATTAAGCCAATAGGTTAAGGAACCTTTATGCAAAAAATTGTTTTAGCAACCAATAATCAGGGTAAAGTCAATGAATTACAAAATTTACTGGCTGATGCGGGTTTTGATATCATCGCACAAAGTCAGTTTAATCTCCCTGATGCCGATGAAACAGGTTTAACATTTGTCGAAAATGCCATTATAAAAGCGAGATATGCTGCAAAATTAACTGGGTTACCCGCCATAGCCGATGATTCAGGGTTAGTTGTGGAAGCACTTAATGGTGAACCGGGTATCTATTCTGCACGTTATGCAGGCGAGCACGGTAATGATGAAAGTAATAATCAAAAATTATTACAAGCATTACAACCTATTCCTCAAGAAAAGCGTTCCGCATATTTTTATTGTGCTCTAGTTTTTATGCGTCATGAAAACGATCCTACTCCCATCATCTGTTTAGGCAAATGGAATGGCTTAATCTTAAATGAATTAAAAGGTAAAGGCGGTTTTGGTTATGATCCTTTATTTTATGTGCCAGAACTAAATTGTACTGCCGCTGAGCTGACTAAAGAACACAAAAGCCAAATTTCCCATAGAGGGCAAGCTCTTAAACAATTGATTAAAGAAATAAAAACTAAATATTAAAAATATTTAGTTTGTTGTAATATTGTTTATATTCCAAATTGCAAGTTTACGAATAAACGTTATATACTTACATGCATCAATTATATCGGAGTTGAAATTGTGATCCTACTGATAGTAAGTGGCCGTTCAGGTTCAGGAAAATCGATTGCATTACGTGCGTTAGAAGACATGGGTTTTTATTGTGTTGATAATATTCCTGTTGCTTTATTACCACAATTAGCTGATTCACTCAAAAATAATAAAACCCCTGTTGCTGTGAGTATTGATATCCGTAATTTACCAATCAATTTTGATTTTGATAAAGATATATTTCAACGTTTACCTCAATCTGTTTCGCCTGAGATAATTTTTTTTGATTGTAGCCGTAATACGCTTATCCGTCGTTATAGTGAAACAAGACGAATTCACCCATTGGCTAATCAGCAATTTTCCCTTGAAGAAGCCATCGATCAAGAAGAAAAGTATTTAGAACCCTTAAAATCTCATGCTAGTTTAATGATTAATACTGATAATCTTTCCGTGCATGAACTATCAGATATTTTACGATCTCGTATTTTAGGCAAAAAAGAGCGTGAACTCACCATGATTTTTGAATCATTTGGTTTTAAGCATGGTTTACCGGTGGATGCAGATTTTGTCTTTGATGTTCGTTTTTTACCGAATCCACACTGGGATGTATCGTTAAGACCACTAACAGGATTAGATGATCCGGTCAAAAACTATCTATTAAAACATGATGAAGTGACCAATTTTATTTATCAAACTGCAGATTATTTAAAAAATTGGTTACCAATGTTAGAGAAAAACAATCGAAGTTATTTAACTATTGCAATTGGTTGCACAGGTGGTCAACACCGTTCCGTGTTCATTGCTGACCAGTTAGCTGATATTTTTCGAGCTCAAAATAAACAAGCCCAAGTCCGTCACCGTACTTTAGAGAAGAAGTAATTATTGCTGAATTATTGATAAATAATAGATTTCATAACCTATTTTTTCAAATATTTTGTATATATCTTTGAAGGTTAATGTTGGTTTTTCGGGTAAGGATTCTGGATGAATTAATTGACTAAGTTTAACAAGTTGTATATCTGAAGGTAATTCGGACAGCTTTTTTGTTAAGACGTTCACCGTTTGTGGATAAGGATGACCAATAACAATTGCTTGCCCCTTTTTTCGGGCTAATTCAATAGCAATATCAAATTGGTAAGCAATGGCATTTTCATTCTGTTTATCATCAAGAAAAACATCTCGTACAAGAACAGGTATATTATAGTTTTGAGCCGCATTAATTACCTGCGTTTTACCTATTGTTTTGCTGTCTAAATAGAAGAATGAATAATGGCTAAGTGCTTTCATAACATGCTCCATACCTTTAAGGTCAGATGTCATTAAACTTCCCATATGATTATTCACGCCAATTGCATAAGGTACGCGCTCAACTGCATTGGCAATAATTTGATTAACTTCTTCTTCCCCCATATAAGGAAATAGTGTCTCTTTTTCTAACGGTTGTTTAGATAATGGTGCCATGGGTAAGTGAATAATCACCTCATTACCTTGTTTATTAGCTAAGGTAGACATCTGTTTGGCATGGGGTGAATAAGGCAAGACTGCAATCGTAATATTAGGTGATAGTGAAATAATTTTTTGTTCATTTTGCTGACGATAACCGAAGTCATCAATAACAATAGCCAGTTGTGAAGCAAGTCCATTATTAATAGGGAATAATAACAGACTCATAAAAACTAAACTTACACAGCGTACAATCATTTTAACCATCCACTCGGATCTAGCGCTTTACCATCACGCCGAATTTCAAAATAAAGTCCGGGATTATTTTGACCACCACTCGAGCCAACAATTGCAATTGATTGACCGGTTTTAATTTTATCCCCAACTCCCACTAAAACACGCTGATTATATCCATATAAGCTCATGTCGCCTTTTCCGTGCTCCAAAACCACCATAAATCCATAGCCTTGTAGCCAACTGGCTAATAACACTCTTCCATCAGCAATTGCTTTGACTGTCACACCATTTTTCGCATTAATGACCATACCTTTCCAGTATAATTCGCCCTGTAATGCCTCACCAAATCGATGTGCCACACTCCCACTTACCGGCCAGTTAAATTGATGAGCCGGTTTGCCAATACCACTCACTCTTGCCATGAGTGATTGTTCATCTGAGCTCAATGTATAGTTATTATTTTTTTGTTTTTCTTCAATATTTTTAGCTTGCCTTGCCTCTTCTTCTGCAATCCGTTGGCTTTCTTTTTCTGCTTGAGCGATTTTTGCTTGCAATTTCGCTTCGTTTTCACGTAGTTGCGCTAATTTTTGTTGATTCTGTTGCATAGATGATTCAAGCGATACTATCGTTTTTTTACGATTTTGACGATTTTTTTCAAGCCTCAATTGTTCTTGCTTTTGTCTATTTTGTAATACTTTATGAGAGGACTCTTTTTTTTGCAAAGCAGCTTTTTTTTCACTTAATTGTAATTGGGTCTGTTTAAGCTCATTAATTAATTGCTCTCGAGCTTGGTTAATGTATCCGTAATACTGAATAATTCGTTCGTTACGTTCACCCTTTTCCCCCGAAAATACCAGTTCTAATCCGCTATTTTTACCAATTTTAAATGCACCAATTAATTGTTTAGCTAACACTGCTCGTTGCTGTGTTTGCTTATTAACCAGCTCATCTATCTGGTCAATCATTATATGAATTTCTTGATTAAGTTTTTTTAACGATAAATCATTTTTTTCAATTGAGGTCAACAAAATTGCTATTTCGGTTTCTTGCTGTTTAAGGTCTTTGACTAATTGAGTGCGTTGTTTATTTTGTTCTGCTATTCGATTTTCTTGTTCTTCAATTGAACGACGCAAAGACTCTAGCCTCTGATTATCATCAGCGTGCAAAAAACTAACATTGATTAATGTTATAAAAATAACGACAACAATTTTTTGATAAATAGACATGGTGTTTTATTTTAGATTTATTACCAAGCAATAATGATAATGTCACTATACCGACAAATAGGTAAAGATGCAAAATGTAAACCACATTAAGATAGTTAAGTAATATATTATGATATGAAGCGATTAGACATTTCACAAGCACTCATAAAAAGTATAAAATACAGCACTGTTTTAAATATCGAAAAAATCAATTCAACCATAAAGACAACATCATGCAAAAGTTTAATGTCAAAACCTTTCAAGGTTTAATACTTACGTTACAAGATTACTGGGCTAATCAAGGTTGTACAGTGATTCAACCCTTAGATATGGAAGTGGGTGCAGGTACATCACATCCAATGACCTGTTTACGTGCGCTTGGACCTGAGCCAATTAATGCTGCTTATGTTCAGCCTTCTCGTCGCCCTACTGATGGTCGTTATGGTGAAAATCCAAATAGGCTACAACATTATTATCAATTCCAAGTTATTTTAAAACCTTCACCCGATAATATCCAAGAACTTTATTTAGGTTCGTTAAAGGAGCTTGGTCTAGATCCGACAATCAATGATATTCGCTTTGTTGAAGACAATTGGGAAAACCCAACCTTAGGTGCCTGGGGGCTTGGCTGGGAAGTGTGGTTAAATGGTATGGAAGTAACCCAATTTACTTATTTTCAACAAGTCGGTGGACTTGAATGTAAGCCAGTAACAGGTGAAATAACGTATGGTTTGGAACGACTAGCCATGTATATTCAAGGCGTTGATAGTGTTTACGATTTGATTTGGAGTGATGGAGCATTCGGTAAAACGACTTATGGCGATGTTTTCCATCAAAACGAAGTTGAACAATCAACTTATAATTTTGAATATGCGAATACTGACTTCTTATTTTACTGTTTTGAACAACACGAAAAAGAAGCAAAATTTTTGCTTGAGTTAGAAAAGCCACTTCCTTTACCAGCTTATGAACGTATTTTAAAGGCCGCTCACTGTTTTAATTTACTTGATGCCCGTAAAGCCATTTCGGTTACAGAGCGACAACGCTATATATTACGTATTCGAACATTAACTAAAATGGTTGCTGAAGCCTATTATGCATCACGTGAAGCGCTCGGTTTCCCTATGTGCCAAAATTCACCTTCAAGCGAAAGTGCATCATCTAAGTAGGAATATATATTATGCAAAAAACATTTTTAGTGGAAATTGGTACAGAAGAGTTACCACCAAAATCGCTCCGAACTTTGGCTGAAAGTTTTGCGGCTAATTTTATCGAACAACTGGATAATGCAAATTTAGAACATGGTGAAGTCCTTTGGTATGCATCACCAAGACGTTTAGCATTAAAAGTATTAAATCTGAATGATACTCAACCTGATAGCCAAATCGTTAAACGAGGCCCAGCAGTAAGTGCAGCATTCGATCAAGCAGGAAATCCAACGAAAGCCGCAGAAGGTTGGGCTCGTGGTTGTGGTATTACGGTTGATCAAGCAGAACGAATACAAACAGATAAAGGGGAATGGCTTTCTTTTACACAAAATCAAAAAGGACAGCCTGTTGTCAATTTGTTATGTGATATGGTTAAAAATGCTTTAAACAAATTACCAATACCAAAACCAATGCGCTGGGCAGCCCGTCAAGTTGAATTTATTCGCCCAAGCCATACTGTGACGATGTTATATGGTGATGAACTGGTACCCGGTACTATTTTAGACATTGATTCCGCACGGGTGATCCGTGGACACCGTTTTATGGGTGAACAGGAGTTTACTATCGATAATGCCGATCAATATCCTGAAATTTTAGAACAACGCGGTAAAGTTATTGCTGATTATGATAAACGTAAATTAATTATCCAACAACAAGCAGAAACCGCAGCGGCAAAACTTAATGGTAAAGCGGATTTAACAGACAGTTTATTAGAAGAAGTCTCTTCATTGGTTGAGTGGCCTGTTGTTTTAACAGCAAAATTTGAAGAACGTTTTTTAGACGTCCCTGCCGAATCACTTGTTTATACTATGAAAGGCGATCAAAAATACTTCCCTGTTTATGATAAACAAGGAAAATTGCTACCGAATTTTATTTTTGTTGCTAATATTGAGTCAAAAGATCCGCAAGTGGTCATTGCTGGTAATGAAAAAGTGGTTCGTCCACGTTTAGCCGATGCTGAGTTTTTCTATAAAACAGATTTAAAACAGCGTTTAGAAGATCGCTTACCTCGCCTTGAAACGGTATTATTTCAACAACAGTTGGGTACTGTAAAAGATAAAGCATTACGTATTGAATCATTGTCAGGTTTCATTGCTGAGCAAATTGGTGCAGATGTAGCGCAAGCAAAACGTGCAGGCAAATTGACTAAATGCGATTTAGTCACGAACACTGTTTTCGAGTTTCCTGAAACGCAAGGGATTATGGGACGTTATTTAGCCCTTAAAGATGGTGAAAGTGTTGAAGTCGCCACCGCCATAGAAGAACAGTATAAACCTCGTTTTTCCGGTGATGAGTTACCAAGTACAGCTGTTTCTTGTGCTGTTTCAATCGCTGAAAAAATGGATACTTTAGCCGGTATTTTTGGTATTGGGCAACACCCTAAAGGCGATAAAGATCCCTTTGCACTGCGACGTGCGGCTATTGGTGTGCTAAGAATCATTGTAGAAAAAAACTTACCGTTAGATCTTATTGCATTATCTGAATTTGCCGTTTCATTATATGGTGATAAATTAAATAACCAAAATGTTGTAACTGATATTGTTAGTTTTATGCAGGGTCGTTTTCGTGCTTGGTATCAAGAACTTGGTTTCACCATTGATACTATTCAAGCCGTATTGGCTCTTAATCCTACAAAACCAGCCGATTTTGATGCGCGTGTAAAAGCCGTAACACATTTTAGAACACTGCCAGAAGCATCATCATTAGCTGAAGCAAATAAACGAGTATCGAATATATTGTCTAAAGCAGAACTAGCAATTCCTGATAGTGTTAATGCTTCATTGCTTGAAGCTGGTGCAGAAGGAGAGTTAGCAAAACATGTTGCGGTGTTAATGGATAAATTAGCCCCATATTTTAATCAAGGACGGTATCAAGATGCCCTCGTTGAGTTATCTACGCTTAAAGCACCCGTTGATGAATTTTTTGCTTCAGTTATGGTCATGGTTAATGATGAAAAAATAAAACTTAATCGTTTATCATTATTGAAAAAACTACAAAGTTTATTTTTAAAAGTTGCAGATATCTCATTATTACAATCATAATAAATATATATCAACACTTGTGGTAGCCTATTTTGGTTACCACTTAATGACTTAGAGCTAAAAAATGCAAACCGAATTATCCTTTTCTCGATTGTTAAATGAAACAATTAATTTTATTAGAAATCGTTTTCAGCCAATCATTATCATCTGTTTTTTAATCAGTGCCACTACCACACCAATTTTAAATAATTTATTTGATAAACAACTTTTTCAGCAATTATCTAACCAATCTCCCTATGCCGTGTTATTGCAATTATTAAAACCAGCAATGATTTATATGGTGATAAATTTTATGACACAGGCGATTATACTTGCTGTGATATATAATTATTCAATCAGCAATAAATTTAATTTCAATTTAATATTGTCCCGTTTGTTACCAAACATATTAAATTTAATCGGTTTAAATTTAGTTTGTGCATGTTTAATCGTTACTGGGTTAATATTTATGTTATTAATATGCTCAGTTTTGAATCTGATTTTACCCATCCAAATCATGAATCTTTTAATTTTAACGGTCACGATTGTTGTTATGATTGTTATATCGATAGTTTATTTCCAATTCAATAGTTTAATTATTGAACCTTCAACAAAAGATTTTTTCCAAAAATTTATAGAATGTTTTACACACACGTTAATGTATTGGCGATTAACCTTACCAATGTTTTTAATCTACTTTTTAGCTATATTTTTATTGTCACATTGGGCAATTTCAATTACATCGCTGATGATAAATATTATCTATTCAACAATAATAATATTTGCAAATATCTTTATGATATGTTTCCTTTATCGTCTCAATATGCTATTAAAAAACCAGCATAAAACCCATTAAAAAACAAAGCAAAATATCAATTAATTATTTAAAATTATCCACTATTCTTTTTAATCACTCTATTAAAAAATTTATAGAGTGATTAAAATTAAATGATACCCTATCATTTTGAATTACAGGGGATATTGATATGACACCAGCGATTAACCAACTAAAAAAATTAAAAATTCAATTTAAAATTCATCAATATGAACACGACCCTAATACAACTAATTACGGTCAAGAAGCTGTCAATAAACTTGATCCAACATTAAATGTGATTGCCGATCAAATTTTTAAAACGCTTGTTGTAAGTTTAAACAACAATGACAAAACATTAGCTGTTTGCGTATTACCTGTTAATAAACATTTAGATCTTAAAAAAGTAGCAAAAGCATTTAACTGTAAAAAGATTGATTTAACTCATCCTAATATAGCTGAAAAAACGACAGGCTATTTGGTTGGAGGAATCAGTCCATTAGGTCAGAAAAAACGTCTACCCACATTAATTGATATTAGCGCAAATTATTTAAACACTATGTTGGTATCAGGCGGAAAAAGAGGATTAGAAATTGAAATGGCACCTAGTGATTTACTTACAGTATTAAATGCTAAATTTATAGAAATTACATCTTAGCTTAATTAAATAATATTAACTAACAAACACAGATTAAATGTAAGATATTTTAAACGCATTGTAATGCATTGATACGTTTTAATCATTTTTTTAAATAGAAAGGTCATGAAACGATGTTCCATGACCTAACGTTATTAATTGTCAAAAAAACATTTTCGACAATTTAAAAAAACTATTTGATTGCTTCTTTAAGACTTTTACCTGATACGAAAGCAGGTACTTTGCTTGCAGCAATTTTGATTTCTTTACCGGTTTTAGGATTACGACCCGTGCGTGCTTTACGAGCATTAACTTTAAATGTACCGAAACCAACTAATTGTACTGGTTCGCCAGCTTTTAATGATTCAGTAATAGCTGCTAATGTAGCTTCTAACGCAGTTTTAGCTGCAACTTTAGTAATATCAGCTTTACTAGCAATTGCATCGACAAGTTCTGTTTTATTCATGGAAATATCCTTACATATTTATTTTATTGTTAAAGTTAACATAATAAAGAAAGTTAATTACATAACTTTCCAACTGTAAACAACATTTAGGTTACATTACTATTAAATGTAGTCTATATTGCTCTAATATAAAAGAAAAATTTATTAAAAAATAAAAAAATCATGGCTGGAACGCTTTAATTGCTTAAAAAAACACCAATATTGCTCATTTGTGACGTCCGAATTTCTGCTTTTAGACCTTTTATTAAATCTTCCATTTCATTTTTTTCATCGCGTAATAATCGGAAAATTTCCCATTGCAAATCAAATTCATCAATTACACTAGGTAATTGCTGTTGTTCATCCTCTGAAAGTAAAATATTTTCTTTTGTCATCTCAAATTCAGCAATAGTTGTCGCTGATATACTACTTACTTTAGCGGTGTGTTCAGCAATATCACCACTTAAATACGAGTGTAACAACTCGCTAAGTGCCTGACATGCATCAATAGCAGGATAGACCATATAAGGGCTTTCATTAGTAAAAACAGGAATGATAGCTTCTAATTTTTCTAGCTGTAAATCAAAGTTTATTTTTACATCATAGACTAATAAGGATTCCCATATTAAATCAAGTATTTTTTTGTAATTTTTACTATCTTCTTGATTATCAACTTGTTTGCAGTAGTAAACAAAGTTAGGGTACATTCGTTCACACAAACAAACCATAAATAAACGTTGTTGCCATTCAGGCAATTTTTCCATTCTTAATTGAATTGGGTTTTTAATCATGATGAAACCTTTTTGATTGACGATGAACCGCGTCAATTAAATATTGTACATGTTCTAGCGGAATATCTTGATGAATACCATGTCCTAAATTAAAAACATGCCCATTATGATAGCCAAATTCCGATAACACAGCATCTACATTCGCTTCGATTATTTGCTTATCAGCATATAATACTGAAGGATCAAGATTACCTTGTACCGCTATTTGTCCTTTTTGTGGCACGTTACTTAGATCAACTGTCCAATCAACACCTATCGCATCACATCCCGAGTTTATAATATTTTCTAGCCATAATCCGCCACCTTTAGTAAATAAGGTTACAGGTACATAAGAAGTGATATTTTGACTCTTTTTACCTTGTTTTAATTGCGATAAGATTAATTTCATATAATCTAATGAAAACGTTTGATAGCTTTGATGACTTAGCACCCCGCCCCAAGTATCAAATATCATTATCGACTGCGCTCCGGCTTCAATTTGGGCATTTAAATATATAGCGACACTGTTAGCCAGTTTTTCAAGTAATAGGTGCAGTGCTTTAGGATCACTATACAGCATTTTTTTTATTTTAGTAAAAGCTTTACTGCTACCACCTTCAATCATATAAGTAGCAAGTGTCCACGGACTACCCGAAAATCCAATTAATGGTACTGTTCCGTCGAGTTCTTTTTTGGTTAGCCGAATGGCATCCATCACATATCTTAATGATTGCTCTGGGTCAGGAATGGGAAGTCGCTGAATATCAGATAGACACTGAATTGATTGCTTAAATTTAGGACCTTCTCCCGTCTCAAAATACAAACCAAGACCCATTGCATCAGGAATAGTTAATATATCAGAAAAAATAATGGCGGCATCAAGATCAAATCTTTTCAGTGGCTGTAAAGTCACTTCACAAGCTAAATCGGGAGTTTGACACATCGTCATAAAATCCCCTGCTTTAGCTCTTAAATCACGATATTCAGGTAAATAACGCCCAGCTTGGCGCATCATCCACACAGGCGTGTAATCAACAGGTAAACACTGTAAAGCTCGTAAATAACGATCATTTTTTAGTTGATACATAGCATCGACTCTTTTAGTTGTTATGACAATTGATCCAAACGTTTAAAGTTAACATCTTATTTTAACATTTTATATGCTTATATAATCGATTATTTATGAGGTTGAGAGAGCACATTTTGTGCATAACGAATCAATGTTTCAGAAATATTTTGCATCACACTACTTTCAGGGGCAAATCGATGCCAATAAAGCATTCGTCTTTGATAAAGACCTTCTGTCAAATTGACAAGTTCTCCCGTTTTCAACTCTTGTTCAACTTGAAGTTTTGGTAACATACAACAAGCCGAACCTTGTTTGGCTAGCTGAACAAATGCTTCAGAAGAACTGGTTATATGACAGACGACACTTCCTGGCGTAAGATTAAAATTCTCTTGTAAAAAAGCTTGATGCATATCATCTAAATGGTCAAAAGCTACCGCTGGTGCTTTTAACAAGGAAGAACGGGTAACCCCATTAGGAAAATATTTTTTAGCAAAATCTGGCGACGCAACAAAAATATAGTCTAAGGCACCTAACATATCTGACAAGCAACCCGGTAATGGATTGGCTTGAATACTGATTGCGGCCACAACCGTACCAAGTCGCAATAATTCTAATGTATGCTCTTCATCTTTAACTTGGATATCAAAACGTAAAATATTTTTATCTAACACGGGTTTTAACGCAGGTAAAAGCCAGGTTGCGAGTGAATCCGCGTTGATTGCAATCGATAACGACAATGGTGTCGGATTTTGATCGTTATCGCCTAACCATTGTTGTTCGAGTAATTCTACTTGATGCAATAAACCTAAAAGATGTTCCCCTTGCTTGGTCGCTTTGGGCGGAATGGTTCTGACTAAAAGCTGCTGACCAAAAAAACTTTCAAGTTGCTTGATGCGTTGTGAAACCGCCGGTTGTGTAATACACAATTTATCGGCTGCTCTTTCAAAACCTCGCTCTTTTATTACTGCATCTAATGCTTGTAATGCTCTATAATCTGGACGCTTCATAATCTCTTTACGAATAATGGGATCTTTGCTTGAATACTCAAACCTTTTAGAACCGGCTAATTTTTTAAATAG
This sequence comes from Gilliamella sp. CG22, assembly GCF_046635725.1. Taxonomy (NCBI): domain Bacteria; kingdom Pseudomonadati; phylum Pseudomonadota; class Gammaproteobacteria; order Orbales; family Orbaceae; genus Gilliamella; species Gilliamella sp. CG22. The sequence continues at coordinate 29,647 of NZ_JBIDFK010000012.1, read as the reverse complement.
ATCTAAAACTTAATATATTTTATTAAAATACTAATGATTTTTGCTTTCCAAACGGTTACTATGCCATATCTTCAGTAATTTTGCTTTCAAAATTTTATTTTTTTGAATAAAAATTATTTAAAACTACGGTGATATTATGACGCAAGATGAATTAAAAAAAGCGGTCGGCTGGTCTGCTTTAAAGTTTGTAAAACCCAACTCATTAGTTGGAGTTGGAACAGGGTCAACAGCCGCACATTTTATTGATGCTTTAGCAACGATTAAAGGTCAAATTAAAGGAACGGTTTCAAGTTCAGAAGCTTCCACCCAAAAACTACTCAGCTATGGTATCCCCGTACTTGATTGTAATGAAGTCGATAGTTTGGATGTTTATGTTGATGGCGCAGATGAAATTAATTATCAGATGCAGATGATAAAAGGTGGAGGAGCTGCACTCACGCGCGAAAAAATTGTTTCAGCATTGGCTAAACAGTTTATTTGTATTGTTGATGAATCAAAAGTTGTCAATGTATTAGGTAAATTTCCTTTACCCATTGAAGTCATTCCAATGGCTAGATCATACGTTGCACGTGAGTTATTTAAACTGGGTGGAAAACCCGTTTATCGTCAGGGCGTGGTGACTGATAATGGCAATGTTATTTTAGACATTCATGATTTAGTCATCACAAACCCAATTGAATTAGAAAATTGTATTAATAATATTCCAGGTGTCGTCACAGTTGGTTTGTTTGCTAACCGAGGTGCAAACATTGCATTAGTCGGTTCAAGTTCAGGTGTTAAAGAGTTAACATTAAACCGTTGTTCAAATTAAATTGAGTGTTATTATTAAAGTTTTACGCATTGATGTGGTATATGGAAAGAGAGGAAAAGATGGTTGTTCAGGCTTTAACTAAAGATGAAAATAAGTTTTTATTACTTGAAGGTGTTCACCCTAGTGCCGTTGAGGTACTCAAATCCGCAGGTTTTACAAATATAGAATATCTTAAAAGCGCCTTATCCCCTACCGAACTTAAAACAGCCTTAAGAGATGTCCGCTTCATAGGAATTCGCTCAAGAACTCATTTAACCGAAGATATTATTAATTCAGCACCTAAATTAGCTGGTATTGGTTGTTTTTGTATAGGCACGAATCAAGTTGATCTCGATGCTGCAACTGTTAAAGGTATTCCTGTTTTTAACGCTCCATTTTCGAATACGCGATCTGTTGCTGAACTTGTTTTAGCTGAAGCCATATTATTACTTCGACGAGTACCAGAAGCCAATGCTCAAGCTCATCAAGGTAAATGGAATAAAATAGCGACGGGATCTCATGAAGCTAGAGGTAAAAATCTAGGTATTATTGGCTATGGTCACATAGGTAGCCAATTAAGTATATTGGCTGAATCATTGGGAATGAATGTCTATTTTTATGATATTGAAACAAAATTACCTTTAGGCAATGCAAAACAGGTAACAAGCATGAATGAATTACTCGCAATGAGTGATATTGTCAGTATGCATGTCCCTGAAAACCCAACGACAATCAGAATGATCAGCAAAAATGAGATCAATCAAATGAAATCAGGTGCGATATTAATTAATGCATCACGCGGTAAAGTTATCGATCTTGATGCATTAACTGATGCTTTAAAAGCCAATAAAATTAGTGGTGCCGCCATTGATGTATTTCCGACCGAACCAGCAAGTAATAATGATCCATTTGAATCGCCATTATGTGAATTCGATAATGTCATTATCACTCCGCATATTGGTGGTTCTACCAGCGAAGCTCAAGAAAACATTGGTATCGAGGTGGCGACTAAATTGGCTAAATATTCCGACACAGGTGCGACCCTGTCAGCTGTTAATTTTCCTGAAGCTTCTTTACCTATTCCGGCTAAAGGATCGAGTCGATTTATCAATATCCACCATAATCAACCCGGTGTATTAACCGCAATCAATACTTTGTTTGCAGAACAAGGTTTAAATATTTCGGCTCAATATCTACAAACGGATCCTAAAATTGGCTATGTAGTTATTGATATCGATAGGGTTGAACAAAGTAAAGCTGAAGAGTTATTAATTAAACTCAAAAATGTCGCAGGGACTATCAGAGCAAGATTACTATTTTAACTAAAGAAAATTATCAATTAAAGGGTTATTGATCATGGGTTTTGGTTTCTAACGTATCTCAATATATATTGAGATTACGTAAGAAGCCAAATACTCCAGAAATTTAATTCCACATTCAATCAAACTTTAGTATTAATCTATTTATCAACTACTTTAACTTTAATAACATTGATACCCCGTTGTATCAAAGCATCATAATATTTATCATCTAAATGATCATCAGTGATGATAGTATCCACTGCATCTAAATCACAAACAACATTTGGGCTTCGTCGTCCAAACTTTGAAGAATCCGCTAATAAAATCAGTTTGGCAGCAGCTTTACTCATTGCCACACTGCCGTGATAACTTTCATTAAAAGTGGTTACCCCACCAACCAAATCCACGCCATCAGCACCCATAAACAGTTTATCAAATGAATAGGATTCAAATGCTGCAATAGCTGAAGCATTATTACTATGAAACGAAGCGGATTTACGACGAAATGTGCCACCTGTTAATATAATATTTTGGTCATTATCATTAGCAACGAGCTCATTCACCATATGTAAGCTGTTGGTCATGATAGTTAAATTATTGAATTGAGCTAGCATAGGAATCATTTGTGCAACGGTACTTCCTGCATCAAAAATAACAGAATCCCCGTCATGAATAAGTGTTGCCGCTTCCTGTGCTATTGCTTTTTTTTGTGCCGTATTAATATAAGTTTTGTGATCAATCGCACGGTCACCAATTTCGCGATTTAACATTGCACCACCATAAGTCCGTAGTACAAGCCCACTTTCATAGAGTTGAGTAAGATCTTTTCGAATAGTGGTACCCGTCGTTTGAAAATGGGTAGCTAGCTCATCAACACTCACTTGCCCATTTTTTTGCAGATATTCTAAGATTGCAGTTTGTCGTTGCCTTACTTTCATGATTGGAGTCCATTATTACTGTTCAATAACAGAATTAATTTATTGTATAAAATATTATACTTCATCATGAAAGAAAATACTTTTCAAAATAAAAGATAGGGATTATTTATTTGCTTTTAATGCAAGAATCAAGGCGCTTTGTGACGCAAAATCATTGGGGAAAATGGTTTCAGGCATAATATCGGTAATATTTAGTCCCAATAATTGTGGTATTGGTTTTGGCAATGCAAAAACGGTCACTCCTTTCATCCATACTGAATCAATCACTTTTTTATCGTGATCTAATGATAGCGCGATTAAAACTTTCGGTTTAAAACGTTGAGTTTGGCTACGACCAACACCTAAGTAAGTGCCTTTCTTCATCGATAAAAATGCTCGATTAAAACGACGAATTTGAAACCAGCCAAGTATTATCTGTATACTCCAAGCAATTAGAGCCAATAAGGCTAACGTTGATGTCGTATCCATTATTCTCTCCTTTTAACCAGACCAGAAAAGAGATGTGCGAAAGGCATCGCTATACCTTCGCACCAAATTGAGTTAAAACATAACTTGTCCACCCGTAATATTAATTGATTGTCCTGTACAATATGATGCTTTATCGCTTGCATAAAATAACAATACGTTAAGCACATCTTGATAATCACAACCTCGTTTGAGTGGCACTTTATCAATATAAACTTGTTCAACTTGGTTTTCTGGTATACCAAGTTTTTTAGCATATTGTGGAATCAAGGATTGAAACATTGGCGATTTTAATAAGTTACCCAGCATCAATGAATTAACCGTAATTCCGTAGTCAGCAAGATCGAGTGCTAAAGATTGCGTTAATCCAACGCCACCAAATTTTGCGGCGCTATACCCTGAATTGTGTTTGCTACCGACTTTGCCCGATTTAGAGTTAATTTGTATAATTCGACCGGCAGTTTTATATTTAATCATTAAATTAGCAAATTCACGTGCACATAAAAAATAACCGGTAAGATTAACATTGACGGATAATTGAAAGTCTTTCAATACAAAATGAGTAATGGGTGCAGCTTTAGCAACACCGGCACTGTAAACCATTAAATCCATTCGTTTAAATGTATTATCAACTTCTTGTGCTAGCTGTCGCACGCTCTCCTCATTTGTTGCATCGACCCCAAAACCTTTTGCTGTTCCTACCCCATATTTTTTATTTATTACTTCAGCAACTTTATTTGCATTATCAATATTTAAATCTGCAACGGCAATTTTATACCCAGCATCAGCAATACCTTCAGATAAAAAAGCCCCTAAGGTTTGTCCACCACCTATAATGACTGCTACTTGTTTCATTTTCTGTTCCTTAAATAGTTAAAATTATAATTTCATCATCGATATTAAGTTGATTAGGTATTTCACCAGTAACATGCACTGACCCCGGTAATTCAGCTTCACGATTCCCATCAAATCTTAATGTGACATGACCTAACTCTTTAAAATTGGTTGTGGCGACTTCCCCAACCGAAGTTATACGATAAGTGTGCTTGCCTAATTGAATGCATTGCCCTATTTCAAGATTCTGCCTTAACTCGTCATGACTATGTATAAAGCAATAATCGGCTAAATCAGACGGTGCACCTTCTTTAAACAGGATTAGCATGCCATCTGCCAACGCTTCTTTGGCAAAGTCACCAATTTGTTTAACTTTTGAATGGTAGATAACTTTTGACATCATTAACCTTCTCTATTCGTTTGCTTATTGATAAATAAATAACGATACTGCCCACGCAATTAAAACAGTTGGCGCGCCAGTTAAGAAACGACTGACTAAAACAGCGGGAACCCCAACACGCACGGTATCTTGTTTCGCTTCGGCAAGAGACAAACCGACAGGAATGAAATCACAAGCAGCTTGAGCATTAATGGCAAACAAAGCAGGTAAAGCTAAGTGTGGCGGAATATTACCAAGACCAATTTGAACACCAACTAACGTCCCGATGACTTGTGCAATAACCGCACCGGGTCCTAAAAATGGCGAAAGTAATGGAAAAGAACAAATAAGCGCTAAAATAACCAGACCAAGTGGATTATCAGCTAATGGAACTAAGCCATGAGCTATCAAATCACCTAATCCTGAGGCAATAATAATACCAATTAAGGCCGATACAAATGCCATAAACGGTAAAATAGTTTTAAGTACAGTTTCAATCGTATCTCGACCAGCTTGAAAGAATACGGCAACACCTGATCCCATACCGATACCGATTTTTGCTAATAAACCATCGCTTTGTTCGGTAATTTTTTTACTACTGTCATACTCTTTAAAATTATTTGTGTGCACTTTTTGATGTGAATTGTTTGTAACAGATGCTTTCTGGATGTCACTATCTATCTCTTTTTCAATCACACTAATATTATTGGATTTTACGGCTGAGACATAAATATCTTCCAAAATAAATTGGGCAAGTGGCCCTGATTTACCTGTCGCATGAATATTAATTGTAGGCACTCTATTTTTAGGATAGATACCACATCTTAATGTGCCACCACAATCAATGACAGCAACCCCAATTTCATCCTTAGGCGGTTCCCCTTCTTTAAAACCATCAATAGCTTGCCAACCCGTTAATTTTTCTAAAGTATCAACAATTGCTGGTCGTGTACCTGCTGCAATGTAGACAATTTTTTTACCCGCTATAATTGGCAGCTCTAAAGGTCCACCCCAACCGGCTTCACCTTTTTCAATTCGAATAAATTTCATCATGTTCATTTCCTTGTTTATTCCTTTTAGTTATAGATGTACCTTTCGATCTAATTTAATGCCCATTTTTCTTTCAAAAATAGCAGTACAAAAATCAGTAATCCAACCTCTAAAAAAGTTGGTGAATAAGCCAACTAAAAAATAACTTACAGCCAATGGTCCTAAAGGAAGGTTTAAGGTTGTTAACCCGGCCGCGATACCTAAATAAACAAAAAGTTCACCGGGATTAACATGAGGAAATAACCCATTCATTGAATGGCAGCTGTAAGAAGATGCCGCATAATAACTAGGTTTATAAAACTCGGGCATAAAACGCCCTAGGCTAAGCGTCATCGGATTACAAAAAACAAATGTGCCTATTAAAGGTAACAATAAATATCGTGAAATAGGATTGCCTGCACAAGCTTGCGCTAAGCGCTCAATACGGTCTTGCCCAATGAATTTGATTACGGCATTCATAACCACTAACAGTGAAATTAACAGTGGTAATATTCCCGTAACCATACCGACAAACACTTTTCCACCTTCTTGAAATAAGCCAATAAACCATTCGGCTCCATATGAAATTGTATCAATCATAATTTCTCCTCATTAATTAAACTTCAAACAAAGAGTATCAATTTCAAAAACACAAAACTTTTAACTATGTCACAATTTGAAATAAATTCTTTTATTGTGAAAGAATTTATTTCAAATAATGCTTTATTTAGAATAAAAATAAGAATCATAGACTGCTGAAATAGCAGTAATAGTTAAAAATAGCTCATTTTGATTGGACTTTAGTTAAGACTTGGCGTAATTTGGTATAGGAAAGTTAAGCAATTTTTACAATTCACCTATAGGAGAATATTAGATGGCTAAAAGTACTACTTCCAAAAAAACGACTACAAAAAAACCGTTATCTGCCAAAAGTACAGCTACTGCAAAAAGACTACAACAATCTGCAATTTTATTTCCAACTGATTTAGGTCAAAAAGCGTCTAAAGATATCTCTGGAGCAATGAATTCTGTGTTAGCCGATGTCTTTGCTTTGTATTTAAAAACTAAAAACTTCCATTGGCATGTCAGTGGTCCACATTTTCGTGATTACCATTTAATGTTAGACGATCATGGAGATCAACTATTTGCAATGACTGATCCGATTGCTGAACGTGTACGTAAATTGGGCGGAACAACGTTACGTTCAATTAGTCACATCTCTAAATTACAAAGTATTTCTGACAATAATGCAGATTTTGTTGAGCCGTCTGATATGCTTGCTGAACTTTGTCAAGATAATATTAGATTAACAGAACGAATGCGTGTTGCTCATGATATTTGTGATAAATATAATGATTCAGCAACAGCAAGCTTAATTGAAGAATGGATTGACCAATCAGAAAGACGAGCTTGGTTCCTATTTGAGACAGGACGTAAATTGGATTCATCAGGACATTAAAACACCGTAATGATCTGTAATTATTTTAAATAAGAGACACTCATGGTGTCTCTTTATTTTCAATTTAAGGGGACCCAAAATGAGTAAAAAAATTGCAGTACTCGTTGGTAGTTTACGTAAAGGTTCATATAATTTAAAAGTAGCTAAAATCCTTAAAGAAATTGCCCCTTCTTCACTTTCCTTATATTTAATCGAAATTGGCGATCTTCCCTTTTATAATGAAGATATTGATACCGATACCCCACCAGCATCTTACACTTTATTTCGCAACGAAATAGCGGATTGTCAAGGCGTGATTTTTGTCACACCTGAATATAACCGAGGTTTACCTGCTGTGATCAAAAATGCAATTGATGTCGGCTCACGTCCTTATGGTAAAAATGTCTGGGCAAAAAAACCAGCGGCAGTGATTTCGGTCTCACAAGGTGCAATTGGCGGTTTTGGCGCTAATCATCAACTACGTCAGTCACTAGTTTTTCTAGATATGCCAACCTTACAACAGCCTGAAGCTTATATTGGTGGTATCAGTGCCGCTTTCGATGTGAATGGCAATATTTCTGAAAAAACCCGAGAATTTCTTTCATCAATTATTCAAGCTTACGCAATATGGGTTGAAAAATTAAGCTAATCCTTTATTATTTTAGCTATATATATATTTATTTGATAGTATCGTTTCGAGATGGCAATATTTTTTCCAAGCAGTGAACAAGAGTTATTAGATCGAGCAAAACTTGTTGCTGGATATACATTTGGTGAAATTGCTCAATATTTAGGCATGCCAATTCCTGACAATTTGACTAAACAAAAAGGATGGGTTGGCAATCTTATTGAAACGTTTTTGGGAGCCAATGCCGGTAGTAAAGCTGAACGAGATTTTAGTAATTTGGGCATCGAACTAAAAACAATTCCAATTGATATGCATGGTAAACCATTAGAAACGACCTTTGTCAGTGTAGCACCATTAATGGCAAATCATGGTGTGATTTGGGAAACAAGCCATGTGAAATATAAATTATCTAAAGTACTTTGGATCCCAATCGAAGGGGAAAGATCTATCCCACTTGCCAATCGTAAAGTTGGCAGTCCTATTTTATGGATACCCTCAAAAGAACAAGAACAGCAACTCAAACAAGATTGGCAAGAACTGATGGATATGATTGCATTAGGTCATGTTGAAAAAATTACAGCACATTATGGCACATATTTACAAATAAGACCTAAAGCGGCAAACGGTAAAGCTTTAACCGAAGCGGTAGGAGAAAATGGTCAAACTATTTTAACACGTCCACGTGGTTTCTATCTTAAAAAGTCTTTCACCAAGCAAATTTTACACAACGCTACTTACTAATACTATCATCCTTATTCTAAGAGAAAAATTTAAATAATATCAAGCATTAAAATTTTGGAGTTGCGTTGATAATTATAAAGTTGCTTTTTTTTAATCGGTAAATCATCAACTTCAGCTGGGTTAAATCCCTTTTCTCTAAACCAATGAATACTACGCGTTGTTAGCACAAAGATTTTATTGAGTCCTAAATTTTGTGCTCTACTTGCAACCGTATTAATTAACAAATCACCTCTGGATGAATTGCGATAATCGGGATGAATGGCAACACATGCCATTTCACCCATTTTTTCTTCCTGATAAGGATAAAGCGCTGCACAACCGATAGTCATATTGTCACGTTCAATAATCGTGAATTTATCAATTTCCATTTCCAATTGCTCTCGTGAACGCTTAACTAAAATACCTTGTTCTTCTAATGGGCGAATCAATTCTAAAATTCCACCAATATCGTTAATGGTCGCTAAGCGAATTTGCTCCGAATACTCTTTAGCAACTTGCGTTCCTATGCCATCCCGTGAAAATAGTTCTTGCAAAATAGCGCCATCAATTAGATAGCTAACTAAATGACTTCGTCTAACGCCATTTCGACAGGCTTTTGAAGCGGCTTTCAAAAAGCGAGCTTCACTGGATAGATATTTACCTAATTGCTGTTTACGATTGACATAGTTGTCAGCATCGATTGGGAAAAGGTCAGTAATAACTTTACCTTGTTTATCAAGTACACCCTGCTCAGCACAAAAGCTGATTAACTTATCAGCTTTGATTCGAATCGCCACTTCGGCAGCAACATCTTCTGAAGCTAAATTAAAGCTTTCTCCAGTCACTGATACACCAACCGGCCCTAATAGCACAATTGAACCACGATTGAGTTGCTCATCAATTGCCTCATTGTTAATACGACGAATTTTACCCGTATGGCAATAATCAATTCCCTCATCTATTCCTAAGGGTTGAGCAATAACAAAATTACCGCTGACAACATTAATATGAGCTCCTTGTAATGGGGTATTATTTAAACTCATTGATAAACTGGCTGTAATATTCAGTTGTAACATACCAGTTACTTGCTTAATGATATCCAAAGTAATGGCATCTGTAATTCGGGTGTTTTTGTGGTATTTCGGCTCAATATTGTGATTTTTAAGTGATTCATCAATTTGATTGCGTGCTCCATTGACAATAACCAATTTGATTCCAAGACTATATAGCAATCCAATATCACTAATAATACTTGAATAGTTATTACTTTTTAGCACAGCACCTGTTAATAGGATAACAAAAGTTTTTCCATGATGAGCATTGATATAAGGTACAGAATGCCTTAATCCTTCAACTAACTCGGTTGTTCGCTCTTTCATTTTCGCAATCACCCAAATTGAATATTTATTCATATTTTTTGTATTTTTATTTATTTGCGAACAATAATCAAGCAATATTTGATAAAATTTTAACAAGATAAAATCATAAGTTAAGTAACAAAAGAAAAACCTGTATTCAACAGTGTGTTGTTTATCAAAATATTATTAAAAGTGGTAACAAAAACAAAATCAACGTATAAAAAAAGCATACCATTATTGTATGCTTTTTAAACTGAGAATAAATTTAAGTAATGCACTAAAAAAACGAGTATTATTTATTCACCGTTTTTTGTCATAATTAATATCAACATCTCCTAAAATTTCATTAAATGATTTATTTATTAATATTAAAGATTATGCGATAGCGCATTAATACGATAACCGCTAGTAATGTACCTAAACCTGCAATGATTGCATCACTTAACATGATATATCTTAAACCAAAATTTGTAGATATCCAGCCAATTAAAAAGGGAATGACTGTCGTTGCAACGCTCGATGAAGTGAAGAAAATGCCCAATACTTTACCCTTTCCTGATGGAAAAAATTCAGCCATGGTCGTTAATGCAAGCTGTAATACACCGCCTGCAGCAGTGAAACCAAGCACAAATCCTCCGACAATACACATTGTTGGTGATGGATTGAGATACAATACGATAAGCATTAACATAGATAACAGCGGATAGACAACCACAATATATACAGGTTTGATTAAACTTTTGACCAATATTGAAGTTAAAAAGACACTAGCAAGGGTACCTAGACCATACGAAGAGAATGCCTTAACCGCTCCTGCTGAATCCATACCAGCGACAGTTTGAGAGAAATCCTTTAAACATGAAGAAACCAGATAAAATGTTGCGGTAGAGGTAAAACCTATCACAATAAAACAGATACCTTCAATCCAAAAATTTGATTTATGTTTTAAAGTTGGCGCTTCTTCAGTAATCGTTTGTAAACCTTTTTCTTCTTGTTCTGGTGTGATTTTATGATTTGGGAATGGCATTTTCAGTACAACTAATGCATTTAATGCGAGAATAATACAACATAAGATAAATGACCAACCGTAATATCCTTCACTCGCCATAATAATACCCATAATGATAGGTAGTACCGATTGACCTGCGGCAATCGCTGCTTTAGTTAATATCGATGCAGAACCAGGCGATTTTGGAAAAGCTTCCATTAATGCAGGATAAGTACCGGCATCAAGTGTTGAATTAGCTATACCGCCTAACACCGCAAACATAAAGGCAATTTCAAAACTCGGGCTTACCAAAATACCAACTAAAAAACCAATATAAAATAATCCGCCTAACGCAATAAAAGGTTTTCGCCCATACTTATCGGATAACGTTCCCATAACAAATAGGACTAGCAAGCGCCCCACGCCTAACCCCATCATGACATCATAAACACTTTTTTTTGCCTTGCCTATTAAGTCAGTTTGTTCAGGAGTAAGTGCATCTTGCGCAATATTAAATAAGTAAGCAATGTCAGGATTAAACTGAGCAGCTAAATAATCAATATTCAAACCAAGTATTATTGCCCCCATTCCATGCACAAAGTAGTTTATATATAAACAGATCGAAGTGCCTAAATATCTATTTTTCATTTATTATTTCCTGTAAAAATTAATTTTCAAAACACTAAAATAAATTTTACTCATCATGTAAATAACATTGAGTTTTAAATTTTTTTCATATCTATCACTTTGGTAAAACGGAAATAGACAATCAGCGCTAATACCACACTAGTCAGCGCAATAACAAAATCGGTCAAAATGGCATAACGTACATCAATTTTCGCTAATTTAGGTACTATCAATGGAATAACAGTAAAAGAGAATCCGCTAAAAGTATACATACAACCAACGGCAATACCTTTATGGGTTGGAAATAATTGTTGCATGACGACTAACGTTAGTTGAAGTACGCCACCTGCAGCAGTAAACCCCATTCCAATAGCAACAAAAAAACACATTTTCGAGGATATATTAAAATAGAAAAGAATGAGCACAAGAGCGGATAGAGCAGGAAGAATAATGATGCAATCTATTGGTTTTAAAAAATATTTGACTATAAATGCAGTAACAAACACAGAAATAATTGATGCTCCGCTATAATAGCTAATCAACTGGTTAGCTTCAAATTCATCCATATTCACACCTTGAACCGCTATGGTTGGCAACCATTGTGAAATGACCAAAAATGTTGCTGTGGTGGTAAACCCCATGATAATTAATAGCACACCTTCAATAGCAAATTTTGGGGTATCTTTAAAATAATTATCACTTCCTTCACACCCCGTAATAGCAATTTTTTTAGAAGGAAATTGGGTTGGTGCAAGCAATATTCCATTGATTATCAAAAATGCAGCAAAAGAAAGAAATGCCCAACCATACCAGATATGATATTCACCAAAAAAAGTAACGATAAAAGGTAATATTAATGTTCCAATTGAAATAAACGCTTTAATCAATACACTAGCAGAACCTGCTGATCGAGGAAAACACTCAGTTAATGTAGGCATAGAGCCAGTATCTAAACATGAGTTTCCAGCCCCAATAGCAATAGCGAGACAAAAGGCGATATGAATGTCAGTGCAAAACGTCATACCTACAAAAAAGATTACATAACATGCCATTCCTAAATAGATAAAAAGTTTACGACCAAATATATCTGACAAGATTCCACCAGCTAGCATCAAAGATATTTTTCCTATCCCAATACCAGAAGCAACATAGCCAAGTTCAACAATATCGGTATTGAGTTGTTTTGAAAGATCATTTGAAAATTGCATGATTACGATTAAAGCAATACTTTGTATAATGTAATTTGCGTAAATAGAGCTGACAATCCCATAAGAATTGACCTTTCGATTATCCATTGGTAGTACTCCATAGCTAAAAATTAAAAATATAAAACTATAATTGCTTTCAATATACAATCATCAATCTGAATCTAAAAGAGATAAGTATAATTTTATTGCTAAACTTTAATGTTGGTCACATTTATTTATAGATTCTAATAAATTCATAAATAGAAAAATATAGTATTGATTAATATACGAACCAAAAAATAAATTTATTCTATAGTATTTTAAGAATTTATTCTTTTTTTTTATAAAAAATGCCACATTGAATGTGGCACTTTGGAAGAAAGGAAGAAAATAGTATATTAATTCTGCAAAATTTGAAGAATTTCACTAAGAATTTGACTTTCATCTTGATCAACATTGATTACATGATGTGCTGCATCATGATATAAAGGTAATCTATCTGCTAATACTTTTTCCATTTCATCAACGATGGATAAGCCTGTTAAGGATGGTCTTTGGGCAACATTAGGATCTTTCATTAAGCGTGCGGCTAATGTTGCCGCTGGAGCAGATAAAAAGATCACTGTTCCATTTTGTTTCATGAAGTCACGATTATGTTCAGCTAATACCATCCCACCTCCAGTTGCGATAACACGTGACGATTTGGTCGTATCAATCAGGACTTGACTCTCTCTTGCTCTGAATCCTTCCCAACCTTCTTTTTCGACGATTTCTGCAACGGTTTTTTGGGTAGTTTCCAGTAAATGGCAATCTGTATCAACGAAAGAAAATGACAGCTTATTTGCAAGCATTTTTCCTATAGTTGTTTTACCTGCTGCTCTTGCACCAACTAAAAAAATTGTCTTATTCATATTGGATCCTTTCATATTTACAGATTGAAAAATATATCACTATGCTAGTGATTCACTTCAGCTTTTGCAACAATTTTTTTACATATTGTTTATCAAAACAAACGGCATTGATTTTTATAAATTTAATTTAATTTTTTATCAATTTTTTGTAAATAAAAATTTACACCCTTTATTCTGTTCACTTTACAAATTTATATTATCATCTATAATCTACTAACAAAGTTTTTCTAAACCACGAAAATAGAGTTCCGTTGCAATTGATTGATGTAAGCGCCACTGTATGACATCAAGATCTGGGTTTACCTTTTTAAATTCTTCAAATGTCATGAAATAACGAATAGTATTACTTCCTACTCTATCATTAATACTATTGATGATAATATTTACTTTATCAGTACGAAGTTTTTTTAGCGCTTTCATTGCATTAGCCACAAATTCCGGTACAGGCTCTATGCCTTTTTCCCAATCGTGCCAAGTTTTCGCATCAGTTTTACCAATATATTCGCTTGCTTCTGGCACTTTTAGCATAAGAAAACGGCGATAAGCTTGCAATTCTAGGTTAGTCATAATTACTCCTTCTAATAACAGACTAAATTTATACAATAGAATAAAAACCAATTAAAATCGAAAATTAGAATTTTTTAGCAAATTGTATAAATCGTTTATCAAACACATTTAATGATGCAAAATGGTTCAATGTATTGAATTTTTACTAAATACTTATTTTTCAGCTAAAGCATCTATAACAGCTTGTTTTGCCCGGTCAGATAAATCTTTTCCTGTCCAAATTTTGAATTGGGCATTCGCTTGACCGATAAACATTTCTCGTCCCGAAATTGATTCCCATCCCGCTTTTTCAGCTTCTTGTCTAAAACGAGTATGATATGGAGTATACACAATGTCATATGCAATACCTTTTCCTTTGAACCAAGAATATTCATAAGGTGTCTGATCTTCAAATTTACCTTTCATACCTAATGGCGTAGAATTGATAATAATTTGTGCTTCAACTTTATCACGGTCTTCCCAAGCAACCGTTTTTAAATTAAATTCTTTGGCAAGCTCTGACGGCAAATCTGTTACAATATCCGTTACAGTAATATCGGTATAACCTAGATCATGTAAGCCAACTACCGCAGCTCGAGCTGCACCGCCTGCGCCAAGTAATAGCACTTTTTTGTAGTGTGGCGGTAGCTGCTTTTCTTGAAGAGGTTGCATAAAACCAACAATATCTGTGTTATCACCACAAAGCTTATCACCATCCCAATAAACCAAATTTGCAGCACCTGCTTTTTTGACATGTTCAGTCACTTCATCTAAATAAGGAATAATAGCTTGCTTATGTGGAATTGTGACACACAATCCGCGAATATTTAATAATCTTACAGATTTAAAAAGCGTAGGAATATCTTCTGGTGGTGTTGAAAATGGAACCAAAACCGCTGGAATGCCATAATCTTGAAATGATGTGGTATGAATTAGTGGACTCAAACTATGTCCTAAAGGATAACCGATAATGCCGTAAATACTATAAGGCGTGAACTGGCTCATGTAATCTCCTTGAAAGTTAGAAAATTAAACCGAATAAATAAATTCTGTCATTCATTGTATTAAAGCATATTTATTATAAAATTAAATCATTTTTTCTAAAATTATAGATACCCTTAATGATTTGTTTTATAACAATTTGTTTAATATATAGAATTTAAATTTGATGAGTAAAAGCAATGTTAAATTGTTTAGAAAATTCATCGATAATAAACTTTTTTATATTTTTTAATGAAAATCGATCATTGATAAGGTTTATCACATCACAAACCTTATCATTATTCTGATATGCCAAATCCCCTATGATAAATTCATGCTAGTTGATAAAATTTATCGACCAAAAATCGCATCATCACTGTGTTCAATTAAGAAATGATAAAACTTCTGCGCTGCCGGTAATAACGGTCTATTTTCCATTGTCGCAATAAATATATCTCTTTTTTGATAATTTTTGCTCATTGGTACTAATGTTACATTGAACTCTTCAGGTATATGTACTCTCGGCATAATACCGATACCATAATTAATCGATACTAATCCCATCATGGCGCTTTCTGTTTCAACATGACAAGCTATGTTCGGCTTGATGCCCGTTTTATTTAACATGTCATCGATCACACTTTTCATCCCACTTCGTTCTGTAAATAAAATAAGGGGTTCGTGAATTAAGTCTTTTAAATCAAGTTTTTTACGCTTAGATAAAGGATGATCATTAGAGATAATAAAAACTAATTCTTGTTTAGTTAACTTTTGAAAATGAACATCTGGTTCATCTTGTAAACGTGAACAGATAGCTATCTCGTATTTTTTGTCTCTTAATCCTTCAATGATATTTTGTGACATTCCTTCATAAAAAGAGAAAGTAATGTCTTTATTCTCAGGTTGAGCTAAAAACGCCTTGATAATTTTTGGAATATAATTGGAACTAATAGAATAGATAAAAGCAAGTCCAATATGACCATGTGAAACACTGGTTAACTCTTTAACAAACTGTTCGCCTTCTGATAATGCCGTTAGTGCTTGTTCTACATAAGTAAGATATTGTTTTCCTTCTTTTGTTAGTTCAACATTTCGGCCTCTTTTTTGAAATAATTTAATCCCAACCTCTTTTTCCAGTTCTGATATAGAATGACTAAGGCTTGGCTGACTGATTGAAAAATATTCTGATGTTAATGTGTAATGTTGAGTTTTAGCAAGCACTTGGAAATATTTTAGTTGTTTAAGATTCATGTGATCAAACTCTCTTTACTTAGTTATACAAAAGACAGTATAGGAGAATTTTCCATTAACACAATATTTGTATTTTATTTAACTCAGTTAAATTTAAACTTATTTTTTTCTTAAACAAGATAATACTTGAGAATTTGCCGATAAAAGCGTATACTTCGCTACCTCATTATTGTGGGTGTAGTGTGAGAGGTGAAACTGCTTCTCAAATAGAGCTGCAGCAAACTAAAAGCCTGACGAGGTTAATTCCATTAACATATTACGCCCAAGGCTTAAGCATAGAAATTTTGGAGAATTATTGACATGTCACGAGTATGCCAAGTAACAGGAAAAAAACCTTTAGTAGGGAATAATCGTTCTCATGCGATGAATGCTACTAAACGTCGTTTTCTACCAAATCTTCAAACTCACCGTTTTTGGGTTGAGAGTGAAAAACGTTTTGTAAAATTACGTGTATCAGCTAAAGGTATGCGTACTATCGATAAAAAGGGTATTGATGCAGTTTTAGCTGAACTTCGTGCCCGTGGTGAAAAGTACTAATAAGGAAACCCTATCATGGCAAAAGGTGTACGCGAAAAAATTAGATTAGTTTCTTCTGCTGGTACAGGTCATTTTTATACCACTAGCAAAAACAAAAGAACCATGCCTGAAAAAATGGAGATCAAAAAATACGATCCTGTTGTTCGTCAGCATGTTATCTATAAAGAAGCTAAAATCAAATAGTTTTAGATAAATACCAAAAACCCAGCAAAAGCTGGGTTTTTTTATGTTTATCGATTACCTATCATTATCAAATTAAACTTCTATTAATAGTCCATATGTATTCTTCTATTATCTACATGGATAATTAAAAAATATTGATTGTTACAAACTATCACATAAACAGAATATTAATGAAGATAAGCATTTACCACTTAAATTCAATTATAAAAAAAGCTCCAGTTTTTATCCTGAAGCTTTTTGGAAAGTTATAAAACTATTTTTTATTTTAAATATTGCTGTTCATATGCTTGGGCTTTTTTATCATCAAATACATGTTCCCAGCGAGCAATAACAATAGCCGCTAAGGCATTACCAACCACATTAACCACGGTGCGCCCCATATCTAATATACGCTCAACCCCCATAATATAACCAATGCCGTCAAGCGGTATTCCAACACTACCTAATGTCGCAGAAAGCACCAAAATTGAAGCTCCCGGTACACCAGCAATCCCTTTCGATGCAACCATTAGTGTAATAACAACAATAATTTGATCGAGAATCGACAATTCCATACCGAAAAGCTGAGCTAAAAAGATAACAGTGATACTTTGATATAATGTTGAACCATCAAGATTAAATGAATAACCTGTTGGAATAACAAAGCTGGTTATGGATTTTGGCGCACCATAGGCTTCCATCTTTTCAATAATTTTAGGTAATGCAGTCTCTGAACTCGCTGTTGAAAAGGCAATAACTAACTCTTCTTTTAATATTCGTAAAAGTTTAAAAATACTGAATCGGCACAATTTACAAACAAGTCCTAAAACGACAATTGTAAATATAATCATTGCCGAATAAACCGTAACAATAAGTTTGAATAATGGTAATAAAGATTCAAAACCATATTTTGCCACCGTGACAGTAATAAGTGCAAAGACACCTATCGGCGCATAACGCATAATCATATTGGTCACTTTGAACATGGTATCAGAAACAACTTTTAAGAAAAATACGAAAGGTTCTCGTTGCTTATCAGGTAAAGACATAAGTCCTAAACCAAAAAATACGCAGAAGAAGATCACAGGTAAAACAGCACCATCACTCATTGCTTTAAAGATATTAACAGGAATCATCTCTAAAATCATGACGATTAAGCCATGTGGTTTTTCGCTTTGTTCTTGAGCTGCTTTAGCAAAATTACTGACATCAGTAGTTGCTAAAGTTGAAGAATCAATACCAGCCCCAGGTGTAAATAGATTCCCCCAAAGAAGCCCCAACAAAATAGCAATAGTTGTGATAATTTCAAAATAGAGAATTGTTTTAAAGCCTAAAATACCTAATCGCTTTGAACCGCCAATGCCTGCAATACCTAAGGTTAATGTGCTTAGTATAATCGGCAATACGATCATTTTAATTAAGCGAATGAAAATTTCCCCAGCTGGTTGAAAGACATTAACGATTAAAAATTGGTAATCCGAATGCAAAGGATGGTTTGAATCAGAAAGTTCGAACAGATAAGCACCTACAGCCACGCCTAGAATTAATGCTATTAAGATTTGCCATGCAAGATTTGATAATATTTTTTTCATTAAAAATGACATCTAATACTATTCCTTTTTGAGGTTTTCT
Source organism: Gilliamella sp. CG22 (assembly GCF_046635725.1). Taxonomy (NCBI): domain Bacteria; kingdom Pseudomonadati; phylum Pseudomonadota; class Gammaproteobacteria; order Orbales; family Orbaceae; genus Gilliamella; species Gilliamella sp. CG22. The sequence continues at coordinate 10,945 of NZ_JBIDFK010000012.1, read as the reverse complement.
AAAATAAAAAAGGACTAGCTATATAACTAATCCTTCTTAATAATTAAAAATTATTCTTCGGACTCCTGAGCTGAATTATCCAGCTCATCTCTCTGCTGCGATGATACTGATTCCACATCATCATCTTCGGTTTCAGCGATTCGTTGCAGACCCACAACTTTTTCGTTATCGGCTGTGCGAATCAACCTTACACCTTGTGTATTTCGACCGACAATACTTACTTCTGAAACGCGTGTGCGTACTAACGTTCCGGCATCAGTAATTAGCATGATTTGATCAGTTTCATCCACTTGTACAGCACCAACCACAGCGCCATTTCGTTCACTAACTTTGATCGAAATCACCCCTTTTGTTGCCCGAGATTTTGTTGGATAAAGCTCTTGTTGAGTACGCTTACCATAACCATTTTGCGTTGCGGTTAAAATCGCACCATTGCCTCGAGGGACGATAAGTGACACTACTTTATCATCACTTTCAAGTTTAATGCCACGCACACCTGCAGCGGTACGCCCCATTGCTCGAACTTTATTAGCAGGGAAGCGAACAACTTTACCATTAGCAGAGAACAGCATGATGTCTTCCGTATCTGAAACTTGAGTGATTTCGTCATCATCTGACTCAATGTCTTCATTCACTACATCATCATTTAGTTCTTCATCATCAATGGCTGATGATTCATTACTCGTTAAATCGACACCGATTAACTCATCATCATCACGTAAGTTGATTGCAATAATACCACCACTACGTGGGCGACTAAATTCAATAAGAGAAGTTTTCTTCACGGTTCCTTGAGCAGTCGCCATAAATACGCAATGTTCATCGTCAAATTCCCGAACGGGTAAAATTGCGGTGATACGTTCATTTTCTTCAAGTGGTAATAAATTAATAATTGGACGACCACGTGATCCTCGACTTGCCTCAGGTAATTGATAAACTTTCATCCAATATAAGCGACCACGGCTTGAGAAGCACAAAATAGTATCATGGGTATTAGCAACTAATAATTTTTCAACAAAATCTTCTTCTTTGATTTTGGTTGCTGATTTACCTTTACCACCACGACGTTGAGCTTCATAGTCTGAAAGCGGTTGATATTTCACATACCCTTGATGAGAAAGGGTAACAACAACATCTTCTTGTGCAATCAGATCTTCAATATTGATATCCGCACTACTTGCCGTAATTTCCGTTCGTCTTGCATCTTGGAACTGATCGCGTATCGCTTCAAGCTCTTCACGTATCACCTCCATTAATCTTTCAGGACTTGCCAGAATATATAATAGTTCACCGATTTGAACTAATAACTCTTTATATTCATCAAGAATTTTTTCATGTTCAAGTCCGGTTAAACGATGCAAACGAAGATCTAAAATTGCTTGAGCTTGCGCCTCAGAAAGATAATAGTGACCATCACGGATACCGAATTCTGGAGCCAAATCTTCTGGACGAGCAGCATCATCGCCTGCTTTTTCAAGCATTGCCGCGACATTTCCAAGTTGCCAAGCTTGAGATAAAAGTTTACTTTTTGCTTCAGCTGGTGTTGCAGCTGCTCGAATTAACTCAATCACAGGGTCAATATTGGCAAGTGCAATCGCTAAACCTTCTAATACATGAGCACGTTCACGGGCTTTACGCAATTCGTAAATAGTACGGCGTGTTACAACTTCACGACGATGTAGCACAAAAGCTTCAATCATTTCACGTAAATTTAACAGTTTTGGTTGACCTTTATGTAAAGCCACCATATTGATACCAAACGAGACTTGTAATTGGGTTAATGAGAAAAGATTATTCAGTACAACTTCACCCACCGCATCTCGTTTAATTTCGATGACTATGCGCATGCCATCTTTATCCGATTCATCACGCAAAGCAGAAATGCCTTCAACTTTCTTATCTTTAACTAATTCAGCAATTTTTTCGATGAGTTTTTTCTTGTTAACTTGATAGGGTATTTCATTAACAATAATCGTTTCACGACCACTGTGATCATCAACTTCAATGGTTGCTTTAGAACGAATATAGATAATTCCACGGCCAGTACGATAAGCATTTTCTATGCCTTTTCGACCGTTTATTAATGCTGCGGTTGGAAAATCTGGCCCCTGAATATGTTCCATTAACCCTTCAATGGAAATATTTTCATCTTCAATATAAGCAAGGCACCCATTAATAACTTCTGTAAGGTTATGCGGTGGGATATTGGTCGCCATACCTACTGCAATTCCTGATGATCCATTAATTAATAAGTTAGGAATACGTGTTGGTAACACATCAGGAATCATTTCTGATCCGTCATAGTTTGGTGAAAAATCGACGGTTTCTTTATCAAGATCTGTCAGTAATGCACCTGCAAACTTTTGCATACGAATTTCGGTATAACGCATTGCTGCTGCCGAATCACCATCAACCGATCCGAAGTTACCTTGACCATCAACCAGCATATAACGCAGTGAAAATGGCTGTGCCATACGTACAATTGTGTCATAAACAGCTGAGTCACCATGCGGATGGTATTTACCGATTACATCCCCAACTACACGAGCTGATTTTCGATAAGGTTTATTCCAATCATACCCCGCTTCATGCATGGCAAATAAAACACGTCGGTGAACAGGCTTTAAGCCGTCACGAACATCAGGCAGTGCACGCCCGACGATTACAGACATAGCATAATCAAGGTAAGAGGATTTTAGTTCATCTTCAATGTTAACGGGAGTTATTTCTTTGGCTAGTTCGGTCATAACACCAAGTTCTCTTATTAATATAAATCATTAAAACAGCTTATAATTATAGCATATTATTCGCTATTATTGCAGAACTAAACTGTTTTTATTTTCATTATTAAGTATGATTAAACAAAGTATTTTCAATTAATTGGCATAAACAGTTTAAAATCATAGCATGCATCTCATAAGCCATCACTTTTTTATAGGTCGGAATTCTAATTTCAATATCATTTTGACCTAATAAACCTATTACCTCTCCACCATCAAAAGCCGTTAGAGCAACAATTTTCATATCTTTAATGACCGCTTCTTGTACAGCTCGGATAATTGCTTTACTGTTCCCTTGGCAAGTTGCCACGATTAATATATCACCTTGTTGCCCCAATGCTTGTATTTGGCGTGCATAAATCTCTTCATGATTTTTAATCGCACTTAATAAAACATTATCAGACACTAAAGCGATAGCGGGGATACTAGGTCTTTCAATATCAATACTGGTAATTAATCGAGAAGTAAAACTTTGGACATTCGCAGCCGAAGAGCCATTACCACAACTCATAATTTTATTACCATTAAGTAATCCTTCAACGATGATGTTAGCGGCTTTTTCAATTGACGAACCTAAGGATTCAGCCATCACAATTTGTGTTTGGATACTTTCTGTAAAATAATTTTTGATTAAGTCTTGCACGTTTTCACCTAAATATTAAAACGCATTAATAATCCATTGTTGGCTTTTACCAGTAATAGCAAAAACATCAAATCGAAACTCAGTTTCTTCAATATTCAAATTTTGCGCAATCATCCAAAGTTGCGCTGCCTGTTTAATTTTATTTTGTTTATTAGGCGTTATTGTCATTTCTGCATGACCAAAATGGGCATTTTTTCGATAGCGCACTTCTATAAAAACAAGGCATTGTTTGTCACGCATAACCAAATCAAGTTCCCCAAAGCGAAATTGACTATTTTTAGCTATAAGCGTTAAACCTTGCCCAAGCAGATACTGGCAAGCAATATTTTCAAAATGCTCGCCAATTTTTTTTCTATTCACTAATCGGTTCTGATTTAGTTGAGCTATTAGAATATTGTTGCCATGATAATGCGCGCGTTATTTCGCATTGTTCTGACGTTGATAATTTACCTGTCATTCCATCTAAAAAATTAGTTTGATTTGAACTTAATTGATTAAAACGATTTGCTAAACGCCAAGCATCTATTCCCATTGCATAAACACGCATTAAGGAATAATCCTTCTTAATACTGTCCGGCAACTCGATCGAGGTATCAAGTTGATTAGAAATGAGCGGAATTTCAGCATATTGCGTTTGATTTAAATCATAGTAGAAGTCATTAGATGCATTTGCGACATGACTTTTAGAACTTGAATACAGCGCAACACTCGCAGATGACGAGTGACCAATCGGTTTATCAGCTCCCATATCCAACATCGGTTTGATCAACGTTAATTCATCGTATGAGGAATAAATATAAATTGCATCAAAATCAGTAAAATTATCAACTAAACTCATTGATTCAGATGGCATATCATTAAGAACAATAGGCTCACCAACAAGTTCGATACCAACATTTTTATTCATACTATCACTTAATGTTTTAGCATTTCCAAAATACTGGACATAAGCTGGTGAACTGTTAACTGAAAGTTGAGACCACTGTTTTGCAAAATTTTGTGCTACGCGTTTACCAAGTTCATTTTGTGGGACTAATAACAATGGTTTTAGTTTATTTTGTGCAAATATATGATTAGCTGCATCTTTTGCTTCATCTTCAGGTGATAATGCAAAATAACACATCTTGTTGCGGGTATCTGATTTATTCTCAACTTTATTCAGTGCTAATACAGGAATACCCGGCGCCAATTGCCTGATATAGTTAACATCACCTTTTAATAAAGGTCCTACAATTAATTCTACATCTTTATCTTTAGCTTGTTGAATTAATTTATCTAATGAGGCACTTGCTGTATCAAACGTCACAATATTTTGTTGTGGTTCTTGTGGATAAAACTTCATGGCATCAAAATAACCTTGACGAATTGTTTCACCAAAAATATGTGAAGTTCCACTTAACGGTAATAACAATGCCACTTTTTTGCCTTCATTATCAACACTAAGTGTTTGTTCTCCCGTTAACATTGAAATAACCGCATTACCAGGATGGTTAGGATATCGTGTCGCCCAATCATGAAAAGCCTGTTTTAAATTTTCATTGTCAGAAGCACCAACTAGTGTAGTTGTTTGATAAGCGATACTTAATTCAATCCAACCTTGTAATGTGGTTTCATTAGTACCTACAGCAATTTTATCCATTTGATCGCTTCTTAACTTACTGAAAAAATTCCATGTACTACTCAATACTTGTTGACGCTGATCTTTCGATGACCATTTTTCTAATTCAATATAGTCATGTGCTTGAGCATTAATATTTTTTTTGTCTAAAGCTAATTTGATGGAGTAATATCGATATAACTGTGAATTATTAAGCTCTTCAATAGATAAGGTATCAAGTTTAAATCGTTTTCCTGTTCTAACTGCGATTTCACCTTGAGATAAAATTTTATCTATTTTTTGTTCCTGATTGAGATCTGTCGACAACTTAGAAAGTAGTGTGTTAGCTTGTGAAAGCTTGTTTTCTTTAATTAATGCCCGAATAGCTAACAATTGCCAATTTGTTTTAGCTTCTCCAGAACTTGCTTCGACTTGTGAAAGATAATAACTCGAATCTTTGCTTTCATCAAAGCCAGAACCGTTTTTTGAAAAGCTCCCTGAACATCCAACTAAAAATGCTAATAATACTGATATTAATATTGTGTAAAATGAGCGTTTTATATTCATACCTATTCTCGTGTAATTTGTTGTCACTAAATTCGTTGTTAATTCATTGTTACTTAGTTTGGTTATGATAATGTGTTTAATTTAACTTCAAAAATAATCTATTTATTTTCAATTTATAATGACTTTTTAGTAAATTTGATCGTGCTAATTTATCGCATTTTTACTTGGGATATAGAAGAACACAACTATTTTCGCTTTATTATCTATTTACCGCGATTTGACCGCTAATTACATTACTCATTGATTTAAATCAGAACATATATCAATCAATATTAAGCTTTTTCGTTACATATATAAAGCTATAAAGACAACAATATATAAACTATTTTGATGACTAATAAAGTATATTCTTTTACCTAAAAAATTAGCTTAGTTTAACTAACTACAGTCAATTAAAGAATTAATTATTTTTATCCCCAAATTCGTTGTACATGAACGGTAATTTCTTCTCGATCATGATAAAGCTGTTTTGCTTGAATTTGAACATTAATTTGATTGTCATTTAATATGTTATTGAGCAATTGTAAATTTTGTTTTACTTCTTCATAACGCTTTTTCATGGGTAATTTCAGATTAAAAATTGTTTCTCGACACCAACCATTGATAAGCCATTTAGTTATTAATTCTGTCACTTTAGTCGGTTTTTCAACCATATCACAAACTAACCAATAAATATTATGCTTTTTAGGCATAAATTTAAAGCCATCTTCTCGAAAATGTTTAACTTGTCCTGTTTCCATTAATTTCGGATTCATTGGACCATTATCAACGGCATAAACCATCATACTTCGTTTGACAAGCTGGTATGTCCATCCTCCCGGACAAGCGCCTAAATCAACAGCATTTAATCCACCTTTTAACCTTTCTTCCCATTCTTCATAGGGAATAAAGATATGAAACGCTTCTTCAAGTTTTAATGTGGAACGGCTTGGGGCATCAACTGGAAATTTTAACCGAGGTATCCCCATATAGAACGGTGAATTATTTTCACTTAGTGAATAACCAACATAACAACTATTATTATTTAGAAATAACACATGAATAACAGGGCGGGTTGGATTTTGGACTTTTAATAAAATCCGATGATTTCTTAACGCTTGCCGAAGCGGAACAGTAAATTTGCGACAAAACCCCGCCAACGCTTTTCCTTCATTAGTATCTGCCACTTCAACTCGCAAATCGCCGGCTTTATCAATACATCCCGTTAACGCTTCAACAATAGGCGTAATACGATCATCTGTTGGCAAATCAACTAATCGATCGCCTGTAACAAACATTTGGCGTGCAAATATAAGTGTTCTAAAAGGTAACGCTTGAATTAAGCGTTGAGCATCGCCATTTTGATAGCATTCAAAAACAACATAGCCACTATTATCGTTAACTTTAGCAAATCCAAAGATCTCTTTTTGAGCCGCTTTATCTGTGATTTCAGCGGCACACTCTTTTTCAAAACCAATACGGCAATAGAGAATAATCTTATTTAATTTTTGCATATTGTATCTTTAACTCTTTTTTCAAAAATCCCAAAAAAATAGCTGTATTAGTCGGATTGAACACTGTCTGTATATAATGGTGCTTCACCTTTTGGACGAGTTTTGAATCTTCGATGTAACCACATATATTGCTCTGGCGCTTTTAAAATTTCTTGCTCAATTGCTTTATTCATAAACGTTGCTGCTTGCACATCATCGTCCATCGGAAAATCAATAAGCTGGGATGTAACATAAACAGTATAATGCCCATTTTTTTCACGTTTGGGGGTAAAAGGGATAATTGCAGGTTGACCAAGTTTAACCAAAATACGCGTACCTATTGTAGTTGCTGCCTTTTCGACAGAAAAGAAAGGCGCAAACACGCTGTTTTTAGGCCCATAATCATGGTCTGGTGCATACCATAATAATTCACCATTTTTTAATGCACGAATCATTCCTTTGGTGTTATATCGTTCTAACATATATTTATTAGACTTTAACCTACCTTTTAACTGCACGTAATCCATAACAGGATTATCATTTGGGCGATACACACCAACTCCAGGATGATGCATACCTAAAATACGAGCACCTAATTCTAATGTGAGAAAATGAATACCGATTAGTAATACACCCTTTCCAGCCTGCTGTATTTGAGTAATATGCGAATCGCCAACAATAGAGGATTGTTTAGCTAATCGTTTATTTGACCAAAACCAAGCCATACCCGTTTCAAAAATCGCTAAACCGGTTGATATAAAATTTTCACGCAACATCTGATCACGTTCTTGCTGTGATTTTTCGGGGAAACAGAGCATTAGATTTTGTCTTGCTGTTTCTTTACGTTTGCCAATTATTTTCATTGATAGCAATCCTAACCCTTTACCTAATTGATAAATAATTGGATATGGCAATAACACGATAAGATATAAAAGACCAATCCCAAACCATGTTAACCAATAACGCGGGTGTAATAAACGTTTAGTAAAGATTGGGCGAATTTCCTGATTTTGAGTCATATAAAGATTAAGTTATTATCAATAACAAAGTGGACTATTATATACTATATCTTGGTTTTGGTGGCAGAAAAATCAAATTACTAACTTAACAATGACATTCATTTCTCATAATGCTAATTGTTAACATGAGGATTAAAAATTAAAATTAGGGATTAATCAGATTAATCCCAATATATTAGACAACTTAATTTGTAAAATAAAAATCAGTTGAAGTAATTTATTCCGATTAAACAGCCACAGGTGCTTTAATAGCGGGATAAGGGTCATAATCAACAATTTCAAAATCTTCAAATTCGTAATCAAAAATTGTGGGTGGCTTACGTCTAATTTTAAGCTTTGGTAAAGCTCGAGGTTCCCGGCTTAGCTGTAAATGCGTTTGTTCCATATGATTTGAATATAAATGGGTATCGCCACCCGTCCAAACAAAATCACCCACTTCTAGATCACATTGTTGAGCAATCATATGCACTAATAATGAATAGCTTGCTATATTAAACGGTAAGCCTAAAAATACATCACATGAACGCTGATAAAGTTGGCATGATAGTTTTCCATTGGCAACATAAAATTGGAAAAAAGCATGACATGGTGCTAATGCCATTTGATCTAACTCTCCAACGTTCCATGCAGAAACAATCATACGTCTTGAATCGGGATCTGTTTTGATTTGTTGAATTAATTGCGATATTTGATCAACTTGCCTACCGTCAGCTGTTCCCCATGCTCGCCACTGTTTTCCATAAACAGGGCCTAAATTGCCATTCTTATCCGCCCATTCATCCCAAATAGTCACTTTATTATCTTGTAAATACTTGATATTAGTATCACCCTTTAAAAACCAAAGTAATTCATGAATAATTGAACGTAAATGGCATTTTTTTGTAGTTACCAGTGGAAACCCTTTTTGCAAATCAAACCTCATTTGATAACCAAAAATTGATAACGTACCCGTTCCTGTGCGATCTGATTTAGGCGTACCCTCATTTAAGATTGTTTTCATCAGGTCTAAATATTGTTTCATGAATTTCTCGCTTTTTGATTAAATCGATATGCATATAACATAATTAAAGCACCACCTAGTATCATAGGTAGACATAAAATTTGCCCCATACTAATGATGTTGAAAAATAAGCCTAATTGTTCATCAGGTTGTCGATAAAATTCAATAACAAACCTAAATAAACCGTAGCATAGTAAAAATAATCCAGATACAGATCCTGTTGGCCTTGGCTTTCTAATAAACAGATTTAAAATAATAAATAAGACAATACCTTCAAAAGCCATTTCATATAATTGGGAAGGATGTCTTGGAAGTATGCCATGCAATTGAGTATACAGTTCTTTCCATTCAGGATGTGATTGAACAAACATGAAATCTGCATGTGATGATGTAGGGAACAGCATCCCAACTGAAGAATGAGTCACACGCCCCCATAGTTCGCCATTGATAAAATTACCAAATCGCCCAAACATTAAACCTATTGGCACTAAAGGTGCGACGAAATCGGCAACTTGCATAAATGTTTTGTGGTTTATTTTAGCAAAAATTGCAATAACACAAATAGCCCCAATCAATCCGCCATGAAAAGACATCCCGCCTTCCCAAACTTTAAATAATGATATGGGATCGTTTATAAAAACATTAAAATTATAAAAGAGTACATAACCTAATCGCCCACCCACGAAAAGACCTAAAAATCCCCAAAACAGTAAATTTTCAACTTGTGGAACAGTCCATTGGCTATTTGTTTTTTTTGCTCGCCTCTTGGCTAAAAAAAGGGCACCTAATACCCCAAAAAGGTACATTGCTCCATACCAGTGTAAAGATATAGGTCCAATTGAAAAGGCAATTGGATTGAAATTTGGAAACTGTAAATATTGATTCATCTTTTAGTTCGCTGTTTATTTTTACGTTTATGAACAAAATAATTGGATTTTTTTTTGTTTGAACTGTTTGTTGCTTGTACATCCACTTCAGTTTGTATGGCAAATACGGGTAATGAAAATTCTTTCATGGCTCTGCGATATACATCACGTTTAAAAGAAATCACTTGTCGAATTGGATACCAATAATTGACCCATTTCCAATCATCAAATTCAGGTGTAGAAGAAACATTGAGATTAATCACTGAATTATCAGAAATTAACTCTAATAAAAACCATTTTTGTTTTTGACCAATACAAACAGGTTGATTTTCCCAACGAATCATACGTTTAGGTAATTTATATCTGAGCCAACCATTGGTAACAGATAAAATTTTTACATCTTTAGGTAATAATCCGACTTCTTCATTCAATTCTCGAAACATTGCCTGTTCAGGCGTTTCGTTTTGTTTTATTCCGCCCTGAGGAAATTGCCAAGAATTTTGCCCATAACGACGAGCCCAAAGTACTTGGCCATAACGGTTACAAATAACTATTCCTACATTTGGACGGTAGCCATCATTATCAATCACTGACTACCTCAAAAAAATCTATTTCATATGGCTAAATTGTTTCATACATACAGCAATAAATAAATAGAAAAATGCTATTAATCGAGAAATATGTTATTAAACAGATTAGTTTTAACCATTTTCAGTAGTGCTATTGTTTCTATAAAAACTGTTTTTTGAATGACTAAAATTATAAGATAAATTAGAATATTAATGAGTTAAATGATTGTTAAATTATATTAAAACAATAAGTTGAATTTAGATAGATGATAAAGAAAGGTAGCATCAATAGTGTTTAGTTGAAAAATAGGGATAACTTACACCTTTCAAAATATGCCTACTTTAATCAAGTATATTACCATCGTTTGTTAATAAAAGTAATCCTTCACTGTCAGTATCTAATCGTCCAGCAGGATAAAATTTGGGTAATGA